>QHME01000025.1 GCA_003258735.1 Candidatus Melainabacteria bacterium | reverse complement strand
TGGATACAGTACAGGTCCTCATTGTCACTTTGAGGTTCGTGTAAACGGTAAACCGACAAACCCATTGAATTATATTTAGGGATAAACAAGGAAGGTAAAGATTGAAAAAGTTTATATTTATAATATTTTTTATTCTGGCATTTTCTCACAGCGTATTCGCTAGTGATGAAGCTGTTGTGCCTTCTGTTATGCCAACCGTTACACCGGAAGATTTGGATGGACAGAATTTTTTCCGTTCTCCAATGAGTAACCGTATGATGCCTGAAACAACTCAGCATGAATTTCGTTATTCGTTTGACTATCAGGGTAGAGATTATAGCGATAACTTGGATGACAAAGACGGTCGTGCTCCGTTTTTTAAACAAATGCGTATAAAATTAACTAACAAAATTCGCAGTATGTCACCAGATACTCCTCAATTTGAACAACAGAGTGACTTTGACGATGAGGAAAGACCTGTTAGTACAACTACTAAAAAGAAATCAAGCGTTCTAAACAAAGTTAAGTTTTGGAATAAGAAAAAAGTTGCAACAGAAGAAGAAAAGAAAGAGCAACTATTAATTGAAGATGGTTCTATTGCAGATTCTATCCAAAATGCTACAGAAACCGATATACCAATATCTGATTCTATTTCTTTAGAAACAGGTATTTCTGAACAGGTATCTGAAAAAGAAATGCAATTGGATTCAGAAAAAGTTAATTTTGATGAAGAAACTGGCGATATGGTTGCAACAGGCAGACCTTTATTGTATTTGCCCCCTCAAAATACAAAAGTTGTGTCAGATACAATGACTTATAATCAAGATTCAAATATTTTAAAGGCTATCGGGCATGTTTATATTACCAAAGATGGTATGCCTGCAAAAGCAGATTATTTGGAAGTCGATATGAACGAAGAATCTATGGTTATGGATAATATGGAAGCTGTATCCGATGCTATGATTATGGATGCAAAAAAAGCTGTCCAAAAGGATTCTTTACTTGTTTTAACAGATGGTAATCTTCACTCTGAAACCTCTCAAATTTATAGAATGAGTTCAAGAATGATTGGACCAATGTTTTCAAACATGATTTTGAGTGATGATGAGAAGGCATTATTTTTTGGAAATCCGACAGGTAATCAATTACATTTTAATATTGAAAATATCTATGTTGATGCGCGCAAAAATCACGATATGTTTGTCGCAAAAAATATTGAGGTTTCCCATAAAGGTAAATATTTATTTACTTGGCCTAGTTTGACGGCTTACACAAACAAAGAACGTGATTATTTTGAAGCAAACTACCCTGAATTTGGTTCAAGACGTAAATTGGGTATGTTCATTGGTCCTGGATTTGTATTTGGAGGTCCAGCAGGTTCAGTAATGAAAGTTATCCCATTCTTGAACTACCAACACGGTAATTTTGGTTTTGGTGGTGCGTTGAAATATCGTAACACTTTCAATTCAACTGAATTAGGATATGGTTCAGCTGCTGATATCTTCTTCTTAAAAGGTATTCAACGTTTGGACGACAATTTGTACTTGCAATATTCCGCAAATTCGTTCATGGATGAATGGTTCATGGGTGCAAGAATGCCGAAATATATGGCAGAAGTATACTATGACAAAGCTTATGGTATCAAAGATTTCTTAGCCGAAGGCAAAGGTCTAAGATTTAGACACAGAATAGGCTTTGGTTTGATGGAAGATAACGATAAGAACTATTATGGTGAAAAAATTGCAGGTTCTAATATCTCAACAACAAGGTTGAGATATATGGCTGAGATTTCTCAAAAATTGTATTCTTATGAAAATCCTGAGAATAAATTCTACTTTGATTTGAGTTTGGCATTACAAGGTTCGGCTGCCGTATATGGTACAGGTGATACTCAATTCGTAGCTAGAATTGGTCCTAGAGCTCACGTTCAATATAAACGTTGGATGCAAGATATAGGATATTTCCAAACAGGTTACGATGACCATACACCTGTTCCTCGTTATGATATGTACAGATACGGCCATTCAACAGTTTATTTGTCTGAAATTTTTAGAGTTTGCAAGTACTTGTCTGTTGGTTGGTCAGGTATGGCTAACTTGAGTGATGATTCACCTAACGGTAAATTATTCCAAGAAAACAGGTTTGTAATTGCTGTTGGACCTGATGATATTAAAATCCGTTTAGGGTATGACTTTGTAAGGCAAACTACATACTTCGGTTTTGATTTGGCTTTTGATACAAAAGGTACAAGTATTAAGTATGGCAAAATGGAAATAAAAAACCCAGAAAGATTAGGTCAGCATCAAAAAGATGAAAATCGTAAATTGGCATTTTCTCCGGCAAAACAGCAAGAAGAGGTGAAGGTTTCATCAAAAAATAGAAAAAATGAGGCAAAAGCAAAACCGCAAGTTTTAGACCATGCACAAGTAATTGATATTGAAGACCCAAATAAGGAAACTGTAGACTAGATGTTAAACGATATTCAAAAAGAATTAATTGAATATGGCAAAATTTCAGGTTCTAAAGGTTACACACCGGGAATCTCTGGCAATATGTCTTGCCGTTTTGATGATGGTATTGTAATTACAGCTTCCGGTTCTGCTAACGGATATTTGTCTGAAAATGATTTTAGCGTTGTAGATATGGATGGAAAGCTCGTTGGCGGAAACACAAAGCCTTCAAGTGAAAGGTTTTTGCATTTGGAATTTTATAAGCAAAGACCTGATGTGAATTGTGTTTTACACTTTCACTCTCCATATTTAACAGCATTTGCGTCAGCTAATGTGGATTTGAATGATGCGGTATCTCCTGAAATTGTGTATTGTTTTGGAAAAATTCCGCTTGCTCATTATTCAATTCCCGGCTCGGAGGAGCTTGTTGAAAAAACGTCAAAATTTTTTAAGGAATATGACGTAATATTGATGGCAAATCACGGTGTTATCGTCGGAGGTAGGAATATTAAAGAAACTTACTTAAAATTGGAACTTGTAGAAGAGTATGCAAAGACAATACTTTTTACAAAATTACTTGGTGGTGCTAAAATATTACCTGAAGGCGAAGTTGAAAAGATTTATTCATTAAGAAAACAGTAAAAGAGGAAAATAAAGGTGTCTATTACATTAGAAAATAAACAATGTTTAATCGCAGGTGATGGAATATTACCTGTAAGAATGGCTCAATATGCAAAAGAAAACGGTTTTGAGGTTATTTGTATATCTTTAGCAAAAGATAATGTACATGAGCTAAAAAAACATTGCTCAAAAGTATACAGTTGTCATCCGGGCGAAGTTAATAAAATTGAATCAATTTTGAAAGATGAACAAATAAAACAATTAACTTTCTTAGGTAAAGTTCACAAGAAGGTTCTTTTGCAATTGCACAAATTTGACAAAAGGGCTGTTGAATTGATTAAAGAAGCTTCAAGACTAAATGATGATCAAGTTATGTTGATGATAGTTGAAGAACTAGGAAAGATTGGTGTTGAAGTTTTAGACCAAACTATTTTTATCAAAAACTTGATGATTCCTGCAGGTGTTCTTGGCAAACACAAACCAACTGAATCTCAAATGAGTGATGTTAATTATGGTTTTTGGCTGGCTAAAGAAATGGGTAAACTTGATGTTGGACAATCTGTTGTAATCAAAGACAAAATGATTATGGCAGTTGAAGCAATTGAAGGTACTGATGTATGTATCAAACGTGGAGCAAAACTGGCTAAAGGTGAAGCTGTTGTTGTAAAAGTTGCAAAACCAAAACAGGACAAACGTTTTGATATTCCGGCAATTGGAATGAAAACATTGAGAACAATGAAACATTACCATGCAAGTTTGATTGCTGTAGAGGCAAATGAAACTATCATTGTCGACCAAGAAAAAGTAGTAAAATATGCAGATGAGCATAATATTGTAATAATGGCAGTATAAATGAAAAAATTATTTATTATAACAGGTGAATATTCAGGCGATATCCATGCCGCAAATGTAGTCAGAGAATTGAAAGCTCTTGATTGCGATTTGCAGATTGAAGGTATTGGTGGCATAAATCTTGAAAAAGAAGGTGTAAAGTTGTTCGCAACTCAAGAAAAGATGTCAGCAATGGGGATTTCTCCAAAAATTATAGTAGACCATTTCAAATTAGGCAAATCAGTTGTTGATTATTTGAAAAATGAGTATAAGCCTGATTTAGTTTTGCTTATTGATTATGGAGCATTTAATTTGTCTGTTGCTGGATTTTTGCATGCTGCAGGTATAAAGATATTTTATTATATTCCGCCTCAAGTCTGGGCGAGTCGCAAATACCGTATTAACTTAATCAAAAAGTTTGTCGATAAGGTATTGTGTATTTTCCCATTTGAAAAACAATTGTATGCGCAATATGGTATTGATACGCATTATTGTGGACATCCTCTAGTATCTCAACTTCCGCCTGCTGCTGGGAAAAGAGAATTTTTCAGAAATCATGGATTAGATATTGAGAAAAAATTAGTTTCTGTTTTTCCAGGGTCAAGAAAGTTTGAATTAGAAAATTTGATGGGTGTATTTAAAGAAACCGTAAAACGCTTACAACACAGACACCCAGATTTGCAATTCTGTATTTCGCAAGCTCCAAATTTGTCAGATGAAATTTATAACAAATATCTTGGTGATTGTGATATCAAGGTTATTAAAGGGGAAAATCAGGCTTTGCTAAGTGTATCTGATGCGTTGATTTTGGCGTCAGGAACTGTTGCTCTTGAGGCTTGTTTATACAAAACTCCGATGATTATAGCATATCGTGGTCCTTGGATTTTGTACCTTGGTTATTTACTATTAAGATGTATTAAACGAGTATCTTTACCTAATATTATTGCAGATAAATCAATCGTTCCTGAAATTATACAAAAAGATGTAACTCCGTTAAATATTACTTATGAAATTGAAGAATTGTTATATAATCAAGATAGACGTGAGAAAAATATTAAAGAACTTGGTGAAGTAAAAGAGTTGCTTTCTAATAAAAATTCTGCATTAGAGGTTGCAAAAGTTATAGATACCGAGTTGTTTTCGTAACATAACTTTATCATGATTTAGCTTATTGGCAATTTTATTTGTATTTGCTACTTATAAATAGTGTAGGCTAGTGAATTTATGATTAATTCTGTTCAAAGCATGAATAGTAATCAAAATGCTTTCGGTGATGTTACGATAAAAAAATATCCGAAAGATTATTGGCTTGGTGTGCCTAAAAATCAGGATTCACAATCTAAAGATGAATTTTTATCAAAAGATTTTAAAATAATAACCCCTGAAAAAGCACGAAAAACTAATAATATTAAATTGATTGGTCTATCTATTGCCGGAGCTACTGTTTTGACAGGTGCAGGAATCTTTTTCTTACTGCAAGGTGGTCCAAAGGGCTTGGCTAAAAATTTCCAAAAATTGAGGCAATATTTTGAGAAAAAATTACAAGATTCAAAATTGACAGAAAATGGTGTTCCATCCCCAAATAAAATGTATATAATGGCTCTTGCATTGTTAAGTTCTGCGCAGCACAAGGTTGAAGCCATAAATAACTTTACTACACTCAAAGATTTGCTTTTCAAACGAATGATGGGTGTAACAAACTTTACTAGAAAAATCCATGATGGAATTACAAAATTATTTGAAAAAATCGGACGTCAATCTGTTGTAGATACGTATAATAAGACTTCAGGTAGTCTAAAAGAAGCTCAATTGATGGCTCAAAAATTGGGTGATAACAGTGTTTCAAACAGATATGTTGAAGAAATTACAATAAATGGTGTTACCAAAACAAGGACTCAATGGCTTGTAGAAGCTCGAAAAATGCGTGATGATATTCGTGAAACTTACCTTGCACATTTTGGAAAAGCTCCAATTCAAGGACGTTATCACGGTGTTAAGAAAATTGCGTTGACCTTGCAGGCTGAATTTGCAAAGCTTAAAGATGTATTTTGGTCAAAAGATGTTTACAACCAATTTATTGCAGATTCAAAAATTCTTGAGAAAAAACAGCTTATTCAAAAAGAGGTTCATGGTTTTAGAAAACAATTGACATATTCAATTTCTGATATGGCAAATGATTCAGAAGATGCTATCAGAAAAATGACTGATTTGATTTCATTTAAAGATGTTGATAAGATTAAACATTTACGCGATATCCGAATAAATATCAAAAAGTATACAAAAGACCCTGCGGCTAATGATAAACTAAAAGAAACAATTCTTGCTGATATGGATGCCTTTGTCGAAAAAATAAACGAATCTTTGAAAAATAAAACTATAGATAATGATTCTGCCCAAGTTTTAATTAGCGAGATGAAGGGTCTGAAAGACAGTTTTGTCGGATTTAAACAAGGTAAAATTGAAGATGTTTTAGATATTTATAAGAATTTGTTATCAAAAGATGATTATGCAGCACTTAAAAAATCATATCGTTCTAGTGTGAAATCTCTTGACAAATCAATAAAAATTGAAAACGACGATTTTGTGAACAAGTTGAGAGATTTGGCTTTAGGGTCAGCTCCAACTGATGTGTTGACAATTTTGGGTTCAATCGGTGTTTTAGGTTATAACTTGGGAAAATCCGATAATAATGAGCAACGCGTATCAATTGCCTTGAAATATGGTATTCCAGCGTTAGCAGGTGTTGGTGTCTCTTTGATTTGTAACGCAAAATTATTTGCAGGTTCAAAAGCTTTGATTATTGGTTCACTTTCATCATTAGTTTTGAACGAAATTGGTGTACTTTGTGATAATGCTTTGAAAAAACATAGAGAAACTAAGCCAAGTTAGTGATATGTCGACTTGTTATTCTAGTAATGGCGTAAGAAATAATTATTAATTAAACAATTGCTTTTTGAAGGCGTGATGTACGATTTTCATTAAGAATATTTTTCAATTTCATAATAGATTGAGCATGCAATTGGCAAACTCTTGATTCTGACATTCCTAATGTTTCACCGATTTCTTTCATCGTCATGTTTTCCTGATAGTAAAGAACCATTAAAACTCTTTCTCTTTCAGGTAATCTTTGTAGAGCTCTTTGCAAATCTGTTTTGACATTTTTCTCTTCCATTTGCTCTTGTGGATTTAATTTATTTGAATCCTCAATAGTATCAATGATTTCCATACTATCTTCTGATGAGCCGCGTTTGTCGTAAATAGATGTCACAACAACATCTTCTGACATAATTTGACTAACCTTTTCCGGTTCCATATCAAGATAATTTGCAATTTCTGTTGTTGTTGGGGTTCTGCCAAGTTGTTGTTTTAAAATTTCGGCAGCTTGTTTAATATCTTTAATTTTCTTTCTCACGCTTCTTGGTAAAAAGTCTTGAGAACGGATTCTATCTAAAATTGAACCTCTAATGCGAATAAGTGCATAAGTTTCAAAACGAGTATTTTTTTGTGGTGAAAAACGTTCAATTGCGTTAATCAAACCTTCAACACCATAGCCGGCAATATCTTCAATAGAAATTGTTGCAGGAAGTGAAACTTTTACACGACCTACTGCATATCGCACAAGGTAAATATATTGAACAATCAAAGTATCTCTTGCTGTTTTGTTTGATTTGTCAGCAAGGTATTTTTCCCACAACGCAGTTAGTTCATCTTCTGTCAGATGTTTTATGTTGTTATAAGAAGAAAAATCAAAACTTTGTTCCATCAACCTACCCAATTCAATCTTTATTACATTTCTATTCTATAATATACTAATATTTAAACATCATTTAAAAGGATGAAAACTATGAAAACTAACTAAAGTTTATCTCATTTACATGTTGTAGAATAATTTATTGTTTTACTAAGTCGACAATCATTTTGGGTATATAAAATTTCCTTCCTCAGGACAAATGACTTTGTGCTCATTTTTTACCCACGGAGTTTGGCAATCTCAAGTCCAAAGATTTCTTCAATTTTAACTTTGTTCAAAATATCAGCTATCAAGGTATCCGGTGTCAAATTGGCAATATTTCCGTAATCGGGCAAAATTCCGAGGATATTTATATTTGCATATTCTTTTAAAATTTGAGGGAAATATTTTTCTTCCAAATCTTCAGAATTTTCATCATATTGAGTGAGTATTATACCCAAGAACTTTACTCTGCTTGCTTGAACAAGAGTTAGCCCCATAATAACGTTATCAATAGATGTTTTTTTAGGATTAACAATCAAAATAAGAGGAAGATTTAAAGTTTTAATGATATCTACTTCTGTTAGATGTTCTGCAACAGGCGTGGCTAAGCTGTTTGAACCTTCAACAATATTGCAATCGTGCAATTTTGCATAACCTTGAGCTTCTGTAAATATTGTGTTTATATCAACCTTTAAACCATCTTCATACGCGCCAACAAAAGGGGATGAGGTGCTTTTTATCAAATAAGTTGAACCTGTTGTGATATTTGAATCTACACGTTTTATCAATGCTAAATCAGGAGAACTTTTAAAGCCGTTTAATTCAGTAGCACCTGTCTGTATCGGTTTATAAACGCTTGTTGAATAAGAAAGACTCTGCATTGTTGCAGCTAATCCTGCCGTAACAATTGTCTTGCCTGACTGGCGTTCAAGTCCTGATATAAATACGTTTAGCATAGTTTCATATTATCACGAGTTTTTATTTATTGCAAAATAAACTTCTTTCAATCGTTTCTTTGTTATGTGAGTGTATAGTTGAGTTGTAGAAACATCACTATGTCCCAAAAGCTCCTGCACAACTCTTAAATCTGCCCCATTTTCAAGCAGATGAGTTGCAAAACTGTGTCTTAAAGTGTGAGGAGAGATATGCTTGTGGATTTTTTCACCCTGTTTTTTGATAAAATTATAAACATCTTGGCGTGTAATCTGTTTGCCATCATCTTTTAGAAACAAGATTTTGTTATCTACCAGTTTGTTTTTTAGAATAATTAAATCTCGTACTTTTAAGTATTTTTTTAGTGCGGCTTTTGCTTTTTCTCCAAATGGGACGATTCGTTCTTTCGAACCTTTGCCAAAACATTGAATATATTTTGACTTGATATCAATATTATTCAATTGCAAATTTACAAGTTCAGATACTCTCAATCCGCAACCGTAGAGCAGTTCAACAATCAAGGTTTCTTCTTCTGTCAGATTTGTGTTAAGGATTTGATTTAACTCTTCAATGGTCATAACTTTTGGTAAATGTTTTGGCAGTTTGGGTTGTTCAAGAGTTTGAGCAGGATTTTTTGTACCATACTCATTTGCGCAAAACCATTTGAAAAATCCGCGCAACGACGCAATCTTGCGCATTACACTTGTAGGATTGTAGTTATCTTCGCGAAGTTTTAAAATAAATGAGTTTAAATCAGTTCTCTCAATGTCCGCAATATCAGAAACTTTACGCAATTTGCAAAAATCCAAAAAGGACGTCAAATCCCTGCGATAAGCTTCTAAAGTGTTTTGCGCTAAACCTTTTTCGACTTCCAAATACTCTAAATATTCAGATAAATACTGTATATCCATAGAATTGATTATACTCTTTTTTCAACTTTTAGCAATCAGTAGCGTTTGCAAGTTTGTATAAGTAATCTTCTCTGGCACTGCATTTGATACCCATTGGGATAAAGTTTTCCTTGAATCTTTCAACTGCATATCTATCTGTCATGCCTGAAATATAATCTGTTACAACACGAATAATTCTATCAGGTGGGCAAATTTCTTTTAGCATACCGCAATACAAGTAGAACAATTCTTTAATAACTCGTCTTGCTTTGCGCTCTTCAAGTTTTGCCATTGATTCGTCATTATAAACATTTTCAAACATCCACTGACGGAGTTTTGTTGTGTAGCCCCAAGCTTCTTCACTCATTGCGATATCAGAGATTTCAGTTTTACCAATAGAATGATTTACAACTTCTGTTATCATTTTATTTAAACGTTTGCTTTGATTAGATGAAAAGTATTCAATACAATCTTTAGGCAAATCGCTTTCTGAAATTACACCTGCACGAATTGAATCTTCAATATCATGATTTATATATGCAATTTTATCGGCAAGTTGTACAACCTTTCCTTCAGGAGTTGTTGGTGTAAAGCCCCAAGTGTGAGTTTTTATCCCTTCAATTGTTTCTTGACACAAATTTAGTTTTTCCAAAACTTCTACAACTCTGACACTTTGAATGTTGTGATGGAATCCACCAGGTACAAGTTCATTTAGAACCCCTTCTCCGCAATGACCAAACGGAGTGTGCCCCAAATCATGTCCAAGTGCGATAGCTTCAACTAAATCTTCATTCAAATCAAGTGCTCTAGCGATGGTTCTGCCAATTTGTGAAACTTCAAGTGTGTGGGTCAAACGTGTTCTAAAATGGTCGTCAAAAGGAGACAAAAACACTTGTGTTTTATGTTTTAGCCTTCTGAAAGCTTTTGAGTGTAAAATTCTATCTCTATCTCTTTGAAAATCAGTCCTCAAATCAGATTGAGGTTCTTGTATTTTTCTTCCTTTTGAATTTGCTGATTTTGTAGCGATATCGCTAAGCCATTCAAATTCACGTTTTTCTAAGTTTTCTCTTATGGTTAATGTGGTCATATTTCTCCCCTGCTGTGTCAATTATTTGCACACCGCTCACAGTTGTGATTTTAGCAGAAAGTTTCAATGTGGCTATACTTTATTTGGAGGATATTTAGCAATTTTCTTTGAAATGCTAAAAAAACGATTGTTAAGAAATATTAACAAAATCCCTCAAATCATGCAATTACGCGCCACAACATGTTTTTATATAGATGTAGGTTAAAAATAGGTTAGTTATAAATTATTAAAAAGGTAGGGTTAGAACAATGGGCATTCTGATTTTCACAGCTCGTGTGCACGACTTGATTCACCAGAAAAGTGATGTCGAGTACAAATTAACAAAGCTGACAAAAAGATTAAGAGATTTACAGCAGTACACTGCAACCATCTCAAATGGCGGAGTTTCAATTGGTGATTTGCTAAGTTCTCCGGCATCAATGATGGGCAGAACAATGAATTACTTAGGTTTTGCGCATAATAGTGCAATTGCCTATATGAACCAAAACGCTCCATTTATGCAACAATTGTATATGCAACAAATGGGTCAAGCTCAAAATGCTCAACAGCAACAACAAATGAATGAATATATTATGCGTCAGTTGTATGCTCAAGGCAGAGATAGAGCAATGCAAGTTGAAACTAAAAACTTGAAGGTTGAGGAAGAAAGACTTGCTCAGGAAAAAGAAAAACTTGAAGCTTTAGGTAAAGAAATTGCAGCTGAATTGCAATCAGCTAAGGAAGCAAGAGACCAAGGTATCAAGGATATGGCTCCTAAATATACCTTCGCTTAATGAAATAAAATCTAACCCCCTATTTATAACTAAACCGATAAAGGCTCACCATCAAGGTGAGCCTTTTAGTTTATACTGAAAATATTTCATCGATTGAAATATCAAAATCTTCATGTGGCAAATTTTGAGTGCGTAGCTCAATGGGGAGTGCTGATATAGTTTTGACCTTAAAATCTTTTAAAAATCTGTCATAAAAACCACCACCATAACCAAGTCGATAACCTTTATCATCAACCATTAAAGCCGGTACGATTACCAAATCTAAAATGTTTTTATCCACAGCTTTTGAAATAGGTTCAAAAATGTGAAACTCGGATTTTTCAAGTTTATCACCAATTTTATAAGGGCAAACTTCTAAATCTTTCCCATTTACGCGTGGAAGATAGAAATTTTTGTAATCTTTAAGTAGTTTACGCAAATCAATTTCGTATTTTGTCGGATAAAATAACATAACATTTTTTGCTGAAATATAGTTTGTTGATCTTCTAATCAAATCTGCCAGTTTGTCTGATATTTCTGAAATTGGAAGATTTTTTCTTAATTCTTTTGCCCTACGTCTTAAATCTGTTTTGCTATTCATATTTTTAATATATAATAATTGGTAGAAAAATGGCAAATAATTGTAATAACAATTTAATAAATCCGAATTGGGCTCAACATGGTTATATACAAGTTTATACAGGTAATGGTAAGGGCAAGACTACTGCATCTTTAGGACTTGCAATGAGGGCACTTGGCAGATGTTGGAAGGTGCTTATTATTATGTTTACCAAAGGTGGAGATGATTATGGTGAATTGAAGGCTTTTCGTGAACTTGCACCTGATATTGCAAATAATTTGAAGATTGTTCAAGCCGGACTGGATAGAATCGTTTATATTGATAATCAAAATGAAAAAGACAGAGAAGAAATTTTAAAAGGTTGGAATTTGGCTAAAAAAGCTATTGAAAATGATGAATACCAATTGATAATTTTAGATGAAGCAAATATTGCAATCGACCTCGGAATTATTGATGTGGATGAGGTTGTAGATGTTTTAAAAAATAAACCAGATAATATGGAAATTGTTTTGACAGGCAGAAATGCTCACCCAAAAATTATAGAAATTGCTCACCTTGTTTCTAATATAGAACCTGTAAAACACTACTGGGATACGGGTATTGCGGCAAGAAAAGGGATTGAATATTAACTAAATTATTTGTTTGTGTAGTTCTCAATATTAAACATTTTGTATTGAAGAGCCTGCATAAGATGAATTTGTTGGATATTTTCACTATTTGCTAAATCTGCAATGGTTCTTGCTAGTTTTAAAACTCTATCGTATCTTCTACCTGAAAGTTGGTATTTCACTATTGCAATTTTCATCAATTCTTGAGATTTACTATCAAGTTGACAATATTTTTTGATAAGTTCTGAGGTTAATTCAGAATTTGTTAAAATGTTGTCATTTTTATACCTAATTGCTTGAATTTTTCTAGCTGCTATTACACGTTTTCTAATAGTTGCGGAGTCTTCTTCAATTTCCGTTGTTGCCAGTAGTTCTGTAGGTGTAAGTCTTGGTACATCGACTTGTATGTCTATTCTATCAAGCAGTGGACCTGACAATTTTGACAGATATCTGTTGATTTGAAAGTCTGAACAGGTGCATTGCTTTTCTTTATCTCCTAAAAATCCGCAAGGACAAGGATTCATAGCTCCAAGCAGCATGAATTTGGCTGGATATTTAACCGAATGTTTTGCTCTTGAAATTACTATTTCTCCATCTTCTAAAGGTTGGCGCAATACTTCTAATACTTGGCGAGGAAATTCAACCATTTCATCCAAAAATAAAACTCCGCGATTCGCAAGGGTTATTTCCCCAGGTTTTGGAGAACTTCCACCGCCAATAATGCCGTTGGCGGAAGCAGTGTGGTGAACTGAGCGATAAGGTCGTTTTACCATCAAGGGTTCATCAGTGGGTAAAAGTCCACAAATACTGTAGATTTTAGTTAATTCTAAAGCTTCTGATAATTCAAGTGGTGGTAAAATAGAGGCAAAACATTTTGCCATTAGAGTTTTACCTGACCCCGGAGAACCTATCATAAGAAGATTATGTCCGCCTGCTGCTGCTATTTCTAAGGCTTTTTTGGCTTTATGCTGACCTTTGACATCTTTAAAATCAAACGGATAATTTTGATTTGTTTGAGAGTTTAAATATGCATTAACATCAACAATAGTAGGAGTGATTTTTGTTTCGGTAAAATGGTTTACTACATCTGTCAGGTGTGTAGCTCCATAAACATTTACCTCTCCGTTTAGTGCAGCCTCTTTAGCATTTTCTTTCGGGACGATTACATTTTTAATTCCAACTTCTTTCAAACCTAACACGAGCGGTAAAACTCCTGCAACTGCACGAATCGTTCCATCAAGTGAAAGTTCACCGATAAAAGCATAGTCTTTTAATTTTTCTGAATCTAAAACTTCTTCTTCTGTCAAAATTCCGATAGCTATAGGTAAATCAAAGCTTGTTCCGATTTTTTTCAAATCAGCAGGTGCTAAATTTACTACAACTTTTTTTGAAGGAAAAGAATAACCTGAATTTTTTATGGCAGAACGCACCCTGTCTCTTGCCTCGTTTATTGAGGCATCAGGTAAACCTACAATTGACATTGCAGGCAGGGAATTAACCACGTCAGTTTCAACTGAAACCTCGTATGCGTTTATTCCGATTGCTGTTGCTGTTTTTATAATATTAACCACATGGCTAGTATAGCATAATTACTATAATTTGTCTTTTATATAAAACCGTGTTAAAATGAACGAACGGAGAGTGCTAAATTATGACAAAAGAAATTTCTAAATTAAACAACAATATTGAATATATTTATAAAAGGAATGAAGATACACCAAGACTTGCTTTATGCTTGAATTTATCAGTGAACAAAGCTGAAGAAAAAGCAGGGATTTATTCATTACTCACAAGATTGTTATTGCAAGGCACAAAAAACTATAATTCAGAAGAACTTGCAAATGAATTTGAAAAATACGCAATTGATTTTTCTAGTGAACTTTTTCCAAACTATTTGAGATTAAAATTTGTATGTTTAAATGAGGATGTTTCAAAAGCAATTGAATTATTGTATGAAGTTTTGACAAATTCTACATTTGAAGAATTTGAAAAAGAAAAAATTAAATTGAAAGGTGAAATTCAAGCACAATTGGATTCTCCAAGAGCCTTGGCAATGGATGCGTATTGTCGTGCTATGTATGGCAATCATTACTACGGTAATTCAATGACTAAAATTTTAGAAAATTTAGATTCAATAACAAAAGATGAAGTTATCAATGCATTTGATTATATTTTGAACAACAGTAAAAAATCACTTGCTATTGTTGGTGATGTTGAAAAATCAGAAATAATGCCTCAAATAGAAGAAACAATAGGAAAACTTCCTGTTTCTACGGATAACAATTTTGATATTGAAAAACCAGAGTTGAAAGAAGCTAAAGAAGTTATAAATACAAAATCTGATTTAAATCAAGCTCATATTATCAAAGGTTGGCAAGTACCGACTTATGGCGAACCTGATTATCCGGCTTTGATTTTGCTAAATATTATTCTTGGTGCAAGCGGATTGTCTTCTCGTTTGTTTTTAGAACTTCGTGACAAAAAAGGTTTAGCTTATGTTGTAAGAAGTTCTTATGAAACATACAAGCTTGCCGGTAATTTTATGATTTATATAGCAACTGAGCCTAAAAATATTGAGGTTTCGTTAGAAGGTTTCGATGAAGAAATCGAAAAAATTCGTACTATTCCTGTTGGAGAAAAAGAATTAAGTGATGCTAAAAATAACTTAATCGGTAAATGTGCATTTTTAGAAGAAACTAACTTGCAGCAGGCATGTTCTTACGCTAAATATGGTGTTGTAGGTTTTGGCTTTGATTATACGGAAAAAATGAAAGATTTAGTTAAAGCAGTTTCGGCAGAACAAGTTCTTGAATGTGCAAAAAAATATTTCAACGACAAATCTGTTCTATCAATAATAAAACCATAACTTGTCAGCTAATAGTTTTTTATAATAATTCAAACGACAATTCTGTATTGAGAGGATTGTCGTTTTGCTTAACCGAATTGCAAAAATTTTATACATGTGTGTAGTTGTAATTTTTCTTGTACAAAATTTTTCATATTCCTTAGAACCTAAATTATCAGTGGAAGTTTCCTCTCAAAAATATCTTTCAACTGATAAGATAGAACAAATTTTTAAATCAAATATTGGGAAAAATACGTCTGTTTTTTATACAAAAGTTCCACGCGGACTTGTGGTGAGTTTTGATAGTGATATATTTTTTGAAAATGATTCGGTCGACTTGAAAGATTCATCTAAAGATTTACTAAATAAAATTAGTATTTTAATTACTGAAATAGGAAAGCCTTGTGTCATTGAAGGAAATTCAACAGAACGAAATCTTCGCGGAAGTTTTATAAATTCAAATATGGAATTGACAATAGAAAGAGCTCAAAATATTGCGCAATACATTGTTCAGACAAAACTTGTTTCGCATAGTCAAATTTATGCAATAGGATTTGGAGAACTTATGCCATTTAGAGATAATGTAGATTACCGTGATGATATGGATAATCGGATAGATTTTGTCATAATAAATTACGAAAAATATCAAAGGTAACTTTATTAAAGTTAATATTTATTTTTATTAATAATTAGTTTTCAATTAACCTTGTGCGTAATATGATTTTCTTATGGCTGAAAATGAACTAAAATATGTGCCGCTCCACCTGCACACAGAGTACTCATTACTTGATGGGGCGATAAGAATAGGGGATTTGTTAAAGTTTTGTAAGGAACATGAGTTTCCTGCTGTTGCCGTTACTGATCACGGTGTTATGTATGGCGATATGGAATTGTATGAACTTGCAAGAGATTCAGGTGTTAAACCGATTATGGGTAGTGAATTTTACTTCCATGACGGTGATATTACAGAACATGACAAAACTCATAACCCTTGCTATCACTTGATTTTGCTTGTAAAAGATAATACAGGTTATGCTAATATTGTAAAATTGACTTCTGCGGCTTGGTGTAAAGGTCGTTATGTAAAACCGAGAATTAACTGGGAGCTTCTTGAAAAACACCATGAAGGTTTGATTTGTTGTTCTGCCTGTTTAGGTGGGGAAGTTTTACAGCATTTGCTAAAAAATGATTATGAAGGAGCAAAAGCTGTTGCAAAAAGATTTAAGGATTTGTTCGGTGAAGATTATTATATAGAACTGCAAGATCATGGTTTGGAAGAACAAAAACGTACAAATCCTGATTTGATAAAAATTGCTCAAGAACTTGATATTGAGATGGTTATTACAAATGACTCTCACTATTTGAATCTTGAAGATGCTGATATGCACGATACCTTGTTGTGTATGCAAACAAACAGTGACAAAGATGACCCAAACAGGTTCCATTTCCCAAACAATGAGTTTTATGTGAAAACGGCATCGCAATTACGTGATTCTTTCAAATGGATGGATAGCGAGATGTTTAACAGATGTATTGAAAACACTGTTAAAATTGCAGATAAATGTCATTTGATGCTAGAACTTGGGAAAAGTCCTCTGCCTGATTATGAAGTTCCGTCAGGTTATACCATTGAAACTTATTTGGAATATCTTGTTCATGTCGGATTGAAGAAAAGATACGGTGAAGTTTCAGATTCTATCAAAGAAAGAGTTAAGTATGAGCTTGGAGTAATTGAGCAAATGGGTTTTGCGGCTTATTTCTTAATTACTTGGGACTTTATCCATTTTTCCAAAACTCATGGGATTCCTGTAGGTCCCGGACGTGGTTCTGCGGCAGGTTCTGTTGTTGCTTATGCTCTTGAAATTACGGATTTGGATCCTATTAAACATAAACTGTTGTTTGAAAGATTCTTGAACCCTGAACGTTTCACCATGCCAGATATCGATATCGACTTTTGTATTGAACGTCGTGGGGAAGTTATTGAGTATGTAACTCGAAAGTATGGCGAGGATAAGGTATGTCAGATTATTACATTTGGTACTTATGCTGCAAAAGCTGCATTTAAAGGAGTTGCCAGAATCCTAAAAGTTCCGTTTTCTGAAAGTAACCGTCTTGCCGGATTGATTGAACCTGCAATTGAACTTGCAATGAGTATCAATGATAAAGCTAAAACTTTAAAACAAGCTATTCAGTATGAAGGTTCAGAGTTAAGAACCTTATATGATAAAGACGAGCAGATTATGATTGACCCAATTGAGGGCAAAACTGTTGGTCTTAAAAAATTGATTGATCTTGCTATTGGTATTGAAGGGTTGAAAAACAACACAGGTACTCACGCAGCAGGTGTAATCATTGCCCCAAAACCTTTGGATGAAATTCTTCCTGTTCAGCCATCAAAGGATGGTATTATCCAAACAGGTTATCCGCCTCATGCCGTTACTGAGGTTTTAAGCCTTTTAAAAATGGACTTTTTGGGCTTGCGAAACCTTACAACGATTTACAAAACTGTTGACATGATTAAGCGTCGTCAGGGCATCGAATTGAAAATCAATGATATTCCGCTTGATGATAAACCTACTTATGATATGTTGATGGCAGGTGATACGGATGGTGTATTCCAGTTGGAATCTCAAGGTATGAAAAACCTTGTAAAAAGGTTAAAACCGGACGTATTTGAAGATTTGGGCGCTTTGGTAGCACTATTTAGACCTGGTCCGTTGGATTCAGGCATGGTTGATGACTTTGTTGAACGTAAACATGGGCGTCAAGAAATTACTTATGCGCATCCGTTATTGGAGCCTGTATTAAAGGATACTTATGGTACAATCGTATACCAAGAACAAATCATGCAGGTTTTCCAAGTTTTGGCTGATTACTCACTTGGTCAAGCCGACATGGTTCGTCGTATGATGGGTAAGAAAAAAGTTGACGAAATGGAAAAGCAGAAGGGTAAATTTATTGAAGCTTCTGCAAAACACGGTATGACAGCTGATGCTGCAACTGCTCTATTTAACCAAATTTTGAGTTTTGCATCATACTGTTTCAACCGAAGCCACTCGGCTGCATACGCTTTTGTTGCTTATCAAACTGCTTATTTAAAATGTCACTTCCCTGTCGAATATTTGTCAGCACTGTTATCAAGTGTTTCAGGTGACCAAGAGAAAACTCAATTGTACATTGAAGAAGCTCTTAAAAAAGGTATCAAAGTTCTACCACCTGATATTAACCACTCATTGGCATCTTTCACTCCGGACGGAGACAACATCAGATTTGGACTTGCGTCAATTAAGCAGGTTGGTGAGGGTGTTATTGAAGATATTATCAAAGAGCGTGAAGAAGGTGGAGACTTTAAGTCTATTTACGATTATATCAAACGTGTAGATGTTAAATGTACAAACAAGAGAACCCTAGAAGGTTTGATTAAAGCAGGTGCTTTTTCAACTATTGAAAAAAGTCGTAAACAGTTGATGGAAAACTTGGAATACATCACTGCAACCGCATCAAAAGAAGCAAAAGCCAAAGAATCAGGTCAAGGTAGTTTATTTGATATGCTTGGTGATACTGCATCTATAGATAATGCTAAATTCTCTCTTGCAGGTTCTGATGAAGAATACGATGCGCGCCAAATACAATTGTTTGAAAAAGAATTTTTGGGATTTTACGTAACAAGTCACCCATTATCTACAATTAGAGATAAGTTACCATTTTTAATGACTCACAAAATTTCGGAGATTCCGTCTGTTGCAAATGAAAAAGTTGTTACGATTTGCGGACTTGTTACAGGCACAAAACAAATTCCAACCAAAAACGACCCAACGAAATTTGTTCGTTTTGTTACAATAGAAGATTTGACAGGTAGAATTGATACGCTTGCATTCAATTCAAAAATTCAAGAGTATAACGACTTTTTGCAAAATGAACAGCGAATTATTGTATCTGGAAAAGTTAGTCGTCGTGGAGATGATGACCCACCAATTATTTTGATTGATACTGTGAAACCAGTTGATAATTCAAATATTTTTACCATTGAGTTTAAAGATGAAATGAAGTTTGAAGAATTGGTATTTTTGAAACAACTATTGTGTCAATATTCTGGCTCAGATCCGGTAATGCTGAAACTTCCTGATTTGACAGGTCCTGTCAAAATTTTGGCGTCATCAATGTTTTGGGTAAATTCATCAAACGATTTAGTCAATACTTTGCATAAAGGGTTTGGTGACAGAATTGGAATTTCAATAAAATCAATGGATACAGATATAAAAGAGGCGGTTTAAAATAAACCGCCTTTAATAATTATTCTAAATTTACATTCTTAGTTAGGAAACCTGAAACATCAATTGATTTTCCTTGTTTATCGGCTTCTCCCAAAACCTGAGGAAGGATTTTAAGATTTTCTTGAATCGTTTTTGTATCACCTGTCCTAATTTCATAAATATTACAATGTGGGTTAGAATTTTTAATAAATTTTTCTAAGATATCGCGTAAAGGTTTTAGCAATTTTATATTTTCAGGTTTTGAATCCCCAGAACTTAAATCTCTAATAAATTCAAAGAACTCTTTATTCTTTTCAAACGTACCAAGATAACCACCACTTAGGGTATCTTTAGCAACCGTTCCAACAACTTCTTTTGTTGCTTTCATTTGCTCTGCTAATCCACCCATTTTAGGCAAATCATATCCAAACAAATTACATAAGAAATACTTTGAATTTGTCGTATCTGAATGATTGATAACTTCTTCTGCCAAATCTAATGCTGCAGGATTATTTTTGCTTGTTGCAGGTAACATCTCAAGAATACAACCTAAAGGAGTTTTACCATTACTCATTTTTGCTTTCAAGTTAATATTTGTCATTAACATTTCTTGCGTATTAGATAAATCAATAATATCTTGAGCAAGTCCCAAGTGTTGAGGTTGCATTTCATCTAAATGCTTTGCAAACTCTGCAACTTCAGGAGATTCTTTTGCATAAGCTTTAATTGAGTCCACAAGCTCTTTTGCGGTGTTGGTTCTTGCAGTACGGTCAACCGCACCCATTGGCATAAAACCGCCTTTTTCTAAAAATCTATTAGGTAATTTCGCTGGTAATTCTGTTGTTAGTTTTGAAAATAATGACATTTGGGTATAACTCCTTTTGATACTACACACTTGCATTTATAAAGTTGGAACACGCAAATAATTGCCTTGGTTTTCTATGAAATTAATATAAATTTACAAAAAAATTAAAAAAAGAAAGAAAAAGTGCTTGATATTTTTTTTTTAGCATGTATGATTAAGAGGTAACCCAAATAAGCGGGGGTAATTCAGTGGTAGAATGCCTCCTTGCCAAGGAGGATGTCGCGAGTTCGAGCCTCGTCTCCCGCTCCATAAAGAGTCAGATTCTGTCTGACTCTTTATTTATTATGAGTGGGTGTTTTAATGAGTTGCTTGTTTCTAATGAGGTTTACTGTATTTTTACGACCAGTTTGGTTTGAACGGATAGAAGTATTATTGGGGAAAGTTAGCAATATATCGGCATTTGAGGGTAGGAAATAATCAATCTATCCGTACACCAAAACGGTCAAATTAAACATTTTTAGGTTGAACGGTTAGAATGATTATTTAGGAAAGTTGGTTGTTTTACTAGATTATTATTGCGTTTTAGCTCTGTGTGGGAGTTGTACGGATAAAATGATTATTTCGGCAAAGTCCATTTTGAAATTTTTAGTTTTTTGAAAAAATTTTTAATTGATACTGATAATATTCAATAAGTAAAACTCTAACCGCCTGAAATACTCAAATCATCTG
>QHME01000001.1 GCA_003258735.1 Candidatus Melainabacteria bacterium | reverse complement strand
CCTACTTGGTGTTTTTGCATCTCTAATTTAACATATTAGTCTTATGCAAAATGTGCAATATTAGAGACCCTGAAACGAGTTCAGGGCGACAATGACTTTTTTGTTCAAATTAGCTCACACAAAATTTCTAAGCTTTCAGAATGTCACCTAAAATCTATGCCACCATTTCCCTTTAAACAAAAATAAAATTGCCTGCGGATACAGGCAATAAACTCTTTTTTATCCAAATAATCTTTTTCATACGGCATGCCAATTTTTTTGGCAAACTTTTGTTTCATCATGTCAATTGTATATTTCAATTGTCATCATGTATTATAGATAATATTAGACTTTTGTCCTAATTTCTATTAGCCATCTTGGTTATTTTCAAATAAATTATTTTTGATAATCGTTTTCAGTTTTTATGTTATTATGGAGAAAAAAGGAGAAAAAATTATGTATAATACTAAAAAAATATCTCAAGATTTGTTCTGGGTTGGTGCAAATGACAGAAGATTATCCCTATTTGAGGGTGTTTATCCAGTGCCAATTGGAGTATCATACAACTCATATTTATTAATGGATGAAAAAACTGTTTTGTTAGACACTGTAGACAAAACAGTAACTCATCAATTCTTGGAAAATATTGCTCATGTTTTGGGTGACAGAAAACTTGATTATTTGGTAATCAACCACATGGAGCCTGACCACTGTGCAGAAATCCCTGCAATTTTGGCAAAACATCCTGACGTTACTATTGTATGTAACGCAAAAATCAAAACAATGCTTGGGCAATTCTTTGATTTCACTATTCCTGAAGAACAATTGATGGTGGTAAAAGAAGGTGACACACTTAATACCGGTAAACACAATTTGACTTTCGTGTTTGCTCCAATGGTTCATTGGCCGGAAGTTATGGTTACTTATGATACTGTTGATAAAATTTTATTTTCAGCAGATGCGTTCGGTGCATTTGGAACTGTTGACGGTAATATTTTTGCTGATGAAGTTGATTTTGAACATAGGTATATGGATGAGGCAAGACGTTATTATACAAACATTGTCGGAAAATACGGTCCTCAAGTTCAGGCATTACTTAAAAAAGCATCTGCTCTTGAAATCAAATTGTTGTGTCCATTGCATGGTTATGTTTGGAGAAAAGATTTTGACAAATTTATTGACAAATATATGAAATGGTCAACTTATACACCAGAAATACAGTCAGTATTGATTCCTTACGCTTCTATTTATGGTGGAACTCAAAATGTAGCAGAAATTTTGGCATCAAAATTGGCAGATTTGGGTGTAAAAAATATCAAATTGTGTGATACATCTGTGACGGATTCATCTTATGTTGTAGCGGATGCGTTCAAATATTCTCACATTGTATTTGCAGCACCGACATACAACAATGGAATCTTTATTTCTATGGAAAATGTTTTACATGATATTGTTGCACACAATTTACAAAATCGTAAAATTGCGATTATTGAAAATGGTTCTTGGGCGCCAGTGGCAGGAAAATTGATGACAGAATTGGTTTCTCAATTGAAAAATACTGAATTTGTCGGCAACAAAGTTACTGTAAAATCTACGATTAAAGAAAATCAAATTGAAGAAATTGAAAATCTTGCCAAAGCTATTGTGGAAACTTTTGACAAGTAGTTGTTAAAAAAGTAGAAGGAGAAAAATATGATGGACAAGAAATTAGAAAAAGCATTTAATGTACAACTTAACAAAGAATTGTATTCAGAATATTTATATCTTGCAATGAAAGGTATTTTTGCAGAATTGAAATTGACAGGTTTTGTAAATTGGATGGATGTACAAGTTCAAGAAGAAAGAGCGCATGCTATGGGTATGTATGATTACGTAATCACTCGTAATAATCATCTTGAATTTGAAGCTATCGACAAGCCTGAAATCAAAGGTACTACACCTTTGGCTATTTTTGAACAAATTTTGGAACACGAAGAATTTGTTACAGCAAGTATCAATGAATTGATGGATGTAGCAGAAGAAGTTCGCGATAGAGCTGCTGTATCTTTCTTGGATTGGTATTTAAAAGAACAAGTTGAAGAAGAATCAAATGTTGGTACAGTTCTTGCTAAGTTGAGATTGATTGGTGATGACAAACAAGCATTGTTCAATCTTGACAAAGAATTGGCAACAAGAACATTTGTTGCTCCTGTGATTGGATAAGTCGCTAAAAAGATATTATAAACAGGTCATGAGTTTTCCCATGACCTGTTTTTTGAGTGGCAAAATAGAATTGTTCCCCTAAATCCAATAAATCAAATTAGTATTATGTAAAATTAGTACTATTAGAGACCCTGAACTAAATTCAGGGTGACAATTGGAGTTAAAATCAATATTGATAGATTCTGAATAGCAAGAAAATTAAGTGTTCGCAACGCTCACGCAAACTTTCCAACCAAACAAAGAAAAACGACTTTTTTGGAAGTCGTTGGAAAATCAATAGGAAAAAGGGAAAGGAAAAATTTTATACTTAATTGTTATTTTAATTTTGTTGTAGTTGTTTTATTTAGCTTGCCATCTAGCCATCTGAACTTTTGAATCATCCTTTGCCTTGGCTGTCTTGGATTATTGGCGGCTCTTTTGACGCCTCGGCATTAAACGGCACCGCTCGGATTTGCAAC
>QHME01000024.1 GCA_003258735.1 Candidatus Melainabacteria bacterium | reverse complement strand
TAATCTCTTGTCACGTTCTTTTTCTTTTCTTTCAGCAACAATAGATTTCATTTCTTTTTCGTTTTTAACAACTTCAAAATGGTCGCCAGCTTGAGGAACTTCTGACAATCCTAATACCTCTACCGGTGTTGAAGGTTCAGCTTTTTGGATTCTTTCTCCGCTATCTGATAGCAATGCTCGAACCCTACCGCAAGCTGTACCAACTACAATACAATTACCTGCTCTTAATGTTCCGTTTTGTACAAGCAATGTTGCAACAGGACCTTTACCTTTATCTAGGTTTGCCTCAATAACAACACCTGATGCCTCAGCTTTAGGGTTTGCTTTCAAATCTTGAACATCAGCTACAAGCAAGATATATTCTAACAATTCATCAATACCAGTACCTTGCAAAGCTGAAACTTTAACTGTGATTGTATCACCGCCCCAATCTTCTGGAACAAGTCCGTGTTCTGTCAATTGTTGTAATACTCTATCAGGGTTTGCTCCCGGTTTATCAATTTTGTTCACAGCAACGATAATAGGAATCTCGGCAGCTTTTGCGTGGTTAATCGCCTCAATTGTTTGTGGCATGATACCATCATCTGCTGCTACAACCAAAATCGCAATATCAGTAGCTTTTGCACCACGAGCTCTCATTTCTGTAAATGCCTCGTGACCAGGAGTATCTAAGAATACAATTTTTCTTTCCTTGTCGTTATCTAGGTATACTGTGTAAGCACCGATAGATTGTGTAATTCCACCGACTTCTGTTGCTACAATTTTGTGTTTTGATGCTCTGATACTATCAAGTAATGTTGTTTTACCGTGGTCAACGTGACCCATAATACTGATTACCGGAGCTCTTTTCTTTAATAATTTCTTGTCAACTTCAGATAAAGCTTTCGCTTTTTCTTCTTTTTCAAGTTCTTGTTCTATGTATGCATCTAAGTCTTCCTCAAGAACTTCAAGTCCATATTCGGCACAAACTTTTTTGATTACATCAATATCAATAAGTTGGTTTACTGTTGCCATAATTCCGTTCAACATCAAGAATTTAACAATTTCAGCAGGAGTTCTTTTGATTTTTTCAGACAATTCAGAAATAGTCATTGCCTGATTTACAACGATTTGTTTTACTTCTTCAATTTCCTCAACTTTTTGAACTTTCTTTTTATGGTGTTGAGCAGCGGCTTTTTCTAGTGAAATTCTTTCTTGTTCTTCTTTTTTAGAGTTGAAATCTTTTTCTTTTTTCTTACCATCAGTGCGACGTTTAGAATTGCTGTTAGGTGTTCCAGATTTGTTTTCGTAGATTTCTTGAGGGATAATTCTACGTTGTAAAGGTTTTTTACCTGCAAAATCTTTACTTTCACCTGTTGGTTTTTCACCTTTTGAAAATTTTCTTTCGCCTGCCGGTCTTTCTCCTCTTGGAGTGAATTTTTTATCATCTTTGTTAAACGGTCTTTTCCCTCCGCGTTCAGGTCTTTCAGGGCGAGAACCTTCAGTTACAGGAGGTTTTTTAGGCGCACGACGAACAATTTCCAAACGACTTACAGGTTTTACAACCTCAACTTTTGGTCTTTCGACCTTTTCAATTCTTGGAACTTTTTCAATTAAAGGTTTCTTTTCCGCAGGCTTTGTTTCTTTCTTTTCCTCAACTACAGGTTCAGGAGCTTTAGCTTTTTTTACAACAAAAGCTTTTGGCTTAGTTGTTTTTTTTACTCCGCCGTTTGCGATAAAGTCCTTTAGTCTTTTGATTTGGTCTAGTGTAACAGTGCTTGAATGAGTCTTTCCGGTTATACCCATTTGTGTGAACTTTTCTACGACTTCCTTGCTCGCAAGTCCAAGTTCTTTTGCCAACTCACTTATTCTAACTGTTTCGTAACTCATCTAGTAACTGTCCTTTCAATTCGTTTGGTAGGTTCGCTTTCAGGTGCTTGCCTAATTTACCTTTTTTAAAAGCGGATTCTATGCAAGATTTATTATAACAAAGATATGCCGCTCTGCCAAATGTCTTGGAATCAGGGTTAATGACGATATTTTTGTGCTCGTGTTCGGCAGTGATTTTTATTAAATTTTCTCTGTCTTTAACTTGCCAACAACCGATACAACGTCTTTCTGTCACTTGTACCTCTTATCCGACTTGAGCCAATTTTTCCAACTTCAATTTTTGGTCATATTCAACCAACAAATCAATAAGTTCGTCCAATTCGCCATCAATAACAGTCCATACGTTCAAATTGTGGTTCAATCTGTGGTCTGTTAATCTACCTTGAGGGAAGTTATATGTTCTTATACGTTCTGATCTGTCGCCTGAACCTACTTGAGAACGTCTAAGGTCTGTGATTTCCTTCGTTTGTTTCTGAACTTCCATATCATAAAGTTTAGCTTTCAAGATTTCCAAAGCACGTTCTTTGTTTTGTAATTGAGAACGTTCTTCCGTACAGAAAATCATAATTCCTGTAGGCTTGTGGAAAACTCTGGCTGCGGTTTCAACTTTGTTTACGTTTTGACCGCCGGCACCGCCTGATCTTGCAGTTGTAATTTCAACATCGTTCATATTCAAATTAACTTCAACATCATCAACCTGTGGCATAACTGCAACAGTCGCAGTTGAAGTGTGAACACGACCTTGAGATTCAGTTGCCGGAACTCTTTGAACTCTGTGAACACCTGATTCGTATTTTAGTCTTGAGTAAATGCTGTCACCTTTCATAGAGATGATAACTTCTGAAACGCCGCCTGCTTCGCAATCTGTTTTACTCAAAATTTGAGTTTGCCAACCCATTTTGTCAGCATATCTCAAATACATACGCATCAAATCTCCTGCAAAGATGTTTGCCTCATCTCCGCCAGCTCCCCCACGGATTTCAAGCATAATATCTTTGTCATCCATTGGGTCGCGAGGAAGTAACAAAACTTTCATTCTTTCTTCGTATTCAGGAATTTTTGCTTCGTTTTCTTCCATTTCGGCTTTCAAAAATTGACGCATTTCTTCGTCTTTTTCTTCATGCAACATTTGTTTTGCATCTTCAATGGCTTCTGTTGTCTTTTTCCATTCGTAATAAAGGTTTACGGTTTCTTCCATAGATTTTCTTTGTTTAGACAGGTCTCTAAACTTGTTGTAATCCTGAATTACAGCAGGGTCAGACAACGTTTCGCCTAATTCTTTATATTTCTTCTCAATTTGAAGAATTTTGTCTAACATATCTTTCATACGTAGATAATAACAAGAACATGATTTTTTTACAAATTACGTTCCAGTTTGATGGAATATCCGCAAATTTTACATATTTTTTGAAATTCTTCAAGTTTGAGTGAATTGCGTCGGATTTTGCAAGAAAACGTACTTTGGGGTATTTTTTCACCATTTTCTTTTTTTAGGTCTTTTAACAGCATTTTTTGTGTAATGTGCCCTTTTGCCATTACAAGACGCATAATTTCATCATTGTTCCAATCCGTGATGTTCATACCAATGAGTATAATTTATTGCGAATATAATTCAAATAATGTATTCTAATATTTAATAATTCAATATAATATTGAATTATGCAATAATATGTAAAAAGAATTTGGAGGAAAAATGAAACAAATTTTTAAAAGAAATAGGCTAGGATTTACTCTAGCTGAAGGTGCTACGCATGTAAATTCGCTACAAACCAATGTGAGGTTTGGCTTTACATTGGCGGAGGTGCTAATCACGCTAGGAATTATCGGTGTTGTTGCAGCAATGACTATTCCTGTATTGATGACAAATTTAAAAGCTCAAAAATTGCGCTCACAATTTTTGAGGTCATATTCGCTTGTACAACAGGCTTTTAAACACATGGAAGCAGATGATGTATCTCTCAATCCGAAAGATTATCCGACAAGGACTTTTTATAAAACTTATATGAATTATTTTACAGGTACTTCTGATTGTGGATTCTATGGTGAAAAATGTAGAGGGGCTGCAGGTACAGCATATAAAGGAATGGATGGTACAAATGGTATTTCAGAAGATAATAAGATTTCAATTTTGGATGATGGACAGTTTTTGTTGAAAGACGGAACTTTGATTATCGTTGAAAATGCAAGTCAAGGTATTTGGGTGCATGTAGATCTCAACGGTTACAAAAATCCGCCAAATGTTTTTGGGTATGATTTGTTTACTTTTGAGTTTCGAGATGGAGAATTGAGGACAATGGGGGATGCAGAGACTTCGTATTCTGATTTGGATAAATATTGTAATTTTACCGGAACTACAAAGTTTAACGGTATTGCGTGTGCGCATTATGCTAAGTCTGATTCTGAATACTTTAAACGAGTAGTAAAAGAATTTAAACCTAAAAAATAAATTTTTCCAAAACAAAAGGCGGTAGTGATGTTACCGCCTATTAACCAGATTTACACTATGTAAGTGTTCAGAAAGGATTTTTGTTTCATCCAAAATGGATGACTATTAGCCCTCACCAAGATTCAAATGTGAGAACTGTACAATTTTGTTTTTGCCACGTTTTTTAGCATTGTATAATGCGTGTTCTGCGTATCTGATGATTGTATTTGCATCTTCTTCCGTATCAGGTAAGCAAGGGAATGTTGCAATACCACCTGAAATTGTGATAGGGTGGCGTTCTTCTTCGCCTGCAGGAATAAATTCCATTTTTTCAATATCTTTACGGAATCTTTCAGCAAATAAAAATGCGTTATCTTCTGATGTGTTAGGAAGAACTACGATAAATTCTTCATCACCATAACGAGTAATAATATCTTCTTTTCTTATTAATTGTTTCAATTTATCAGCGATAGAACGAAGTAAAACATCTCCCCATTCATAACCGTAGATATCGTTTACGACTTTGAAAAAGTCTAAATCAAACAACAGCAAAGATAATGGTGTTGAATAACGTTTAGCACGAGAAATTTCTTGTTCCATACGTTCTAACAGGTATCTTCTGTTATGCAAGCCGGTTAGTTCATCGGTTGTAGATAGAGTTTTTAATTTGTCTCTCAATTCTTTGATTTTCAACATGTTTTTAACACGTACAACCAATTCTTGGTTATCAACAGGTGTTTTTACGTAATCAAACGCTACAGCACGTACTGTTGCACCCTTAAAAGTTTCTCCAATAAACAAAATTGGAAATTTGAACTTTGTAACCATAAGTACATCTTTGATGTTTGGAACGCTTTCCACGATGATAACTCCAGGGTTCAAAGTTTCATAATCTTTTATATTCGCAGCATCTTCCAATCTAACGTTAGAGTCTTCAATGTTTGATACGACATCAGCGATAGCGGAAGATTTTTTATCTGTGTAAATTATAATATTCTTCATAACCTTTCCTTTCTCTTACAAAGTAGCATATTGAGCACATAGGGGCAAAATCGTTACGTTTGTTAATATTTAAAATCAACTAAAAAGATGGGGGGATTTTTAGTAATTGATGTTAGAATGTGTATTATTTTATTTATGGTGGTGTATTATGGATTTTTCGGTACAAAATAACAAAGAACGAAAATTTTTCAAAAAAGATTTTTCAAGCGTCAAAGAACTTTTAAATCGTGTGCGTGTGGCATTATTGACAGGCGGAAAAGTCTCAATAAAAGATTTGGAGCTTGATGGAATTATTGACTTTATTAAAGGGCAGACTTTTATTTATATATCATTGTTTCAAGAATTTAATTCGCCAATCAGGTGGGGTTCATGCAGAGCAAATCTTGAAGATACAATTAATCGTGATATTGAAAAATTAAGAGGATATAAAACTTTTTCAAATTTTGATATTAAAAATAGTGAAAAATGTCGAATTATGCTTGAATATGTCACAGAACAGACTCCTGTTGATATTGGCAAAATCGTAAAAGATAAGTTCACCGATTCTCGTTTTGAACCGGGGATTACAGGAATAAAAGTGGTTTTGCAGAATAATGCGTATTTATATATGCCGACGGATGCCTGGGTATTTAGTCAAATGACTCTATCGTTGGCATTTAATACAATTTTGCGAAAAACTTATATCAAAGATATGACAAACCGCATTTCTGAGCGTATTGCAATTTTGCGAAAAACTCCTCACGAATGTTATTTGATAAAAAGTCATACCTTTGTAACTTATCATGACGAAGTTCTGCCACTGTATCGTGGAAATGTTTTATATGAATATTCTCCTGAAGAGATAAAAAATCAAGCTTTGGCAGGAGCTGATTGGACTTTGAAATATCAAAAGGAAAATGGTCAGTTTTTATATTATTACGATGCAAAAGAGGATAACTATGTTGACCATGAGCATCCGGAACGTCCTGCAGATAATCTTTATTACAACGATTTGAGACACTGTGGTGGTATTGTTACTTTAATTAGGGCATATCAATTGACTGGTGATAAAAAATATATAGAGGGTGCTAAAAAAGGATTAGACTTCAGTGTTACTTTAACTAAAGAACATGATTATAATGGTAAAACAGCAGGCTATATTTTTTATAACAAGAAAGCAAAACTTGGCGGTACAGGCATGATTCTTGTCGCAATGATGAAATATCGCAATGAAACCAATGACAAGTCTTATGATGAATATATAAAAATGTATACAAGGCATTTGCTGTCTCGAATTTATAAAACAGGGGAGATTTTAGGATATTATATTCATCCTAAGTTTCAAAACGGTCAACCGCTTGTTGATATGACTGATGAAGAACGTAGAGATACCTTCTCTTTTTATTACCCAGGAGAAGCCTTGTTGGGGTTAGGGTTGGTCGCTAATTATTTTAAAGAGGATGAAGAATTAACAGAAGACGTCTTGGAAAAAGGGCGTTTGGCGCTTGATTGGATTGTTGATGAAAGACCAAAAATTTATGCAGATTTATTTACAGCATTACCATCTGATGCGTGGTTAATGCAGGCGATTGAAGAATGGGCAACCAATCCTGATTTCAGAAAAGAAAATTATATAAATTTTGTTCTTGGTGATGCTCAAACTATGATGGAGCACACGTATACGAAGGACGATTCACCATATATAGATTATGAAGGTGGATATTATTACAATTATGGCGACCACTTCTATCCGGATGGTTCGCGTTCTGAAGGTTTGGTCGGAGCATATTATCTGGCTAAAAAACTCGGAATGGATGAAAAGGCTCAGACAATTTTAGAATATTGCAGAAAAACTGCGCAGTCTCAACTGTTGTTATTTAATAGTGATAAAAATAACTATGCTCACAAAAATCCGGAAAAATCAAAGGGTGGAATCAGGTTCAAAGCTACAAGGCAGTGGATTAGAGTGGATTCAATCCAACACGTAGCTTGTTTTTACTTTAGATTATATTTTGCGGAAAAAGGAATTTCTGCGAAGTAGGGTTTTGTCCTGTCGCCCTGAACAGTGAAATGATAGAGGTTGTAGTTGATGAATGTAGGGTGGGCTAACCAGCCCACCTTTATCACTATGTCATTCCGAAATAATTTCGGAATCTCAAATCAAACATATTAGTCTAATGTTACAAAATCTTAATAAACTCTCTCATTTTTTTAAAGTTTCGGCTCAAATAAGCCGTAAACATGAGTACGATACGAAAATGATTGAAAGGAATTGTTAAGCACTATGGGTATGGCAGCATCACAAGCCAGATTGTTAAGCATTACTGCAAGACTCTCAAACAATGAGATGGAACAGCAGTCTATTGCTTACTCTAAGCAACGTCTTTCTGATAATTCAGAACAGATTAATGATGCTTACTTAGATGCTTTGAACAAAACTAAATATCAAGTTTTGACAGGTTATAACAATTCAGAAGCAAATTACGCTGATTTAACTTACAATCAAATTACCGGTTGTAATACTGTTGCAAATGGCAAACAATACCTTGTAAAAGATAAAGAAGGTAAAGTTTTAGTAAATTCTGCTGTGGCAAAAGCTTATGATAATAATAACGGTGATTTTAACAGATTTTTAAGAGATATGGGTTATACTCAATCCGATATCGATGTTTCAAAAGTTACAGAATCAAAAGAAGCCGTTCACGAAGCTTGGGATAAATATTTGGCATCAGTTGGTAAAAGTATTGACGATAATGATGGCGAACACATTTTAGGTTTTGATTATACATCATTTAGTAAAGATTCTTATGACGGATATCCTACTTATGATACAGCTTATGCTGCAACAAAAGACGGTCAAAATATTGACTTATTCAAAGATAGCAATGGCTACTACAAAGAAAGATATGCATTAGAAGCAAGAACTGTAGAAAATGACGATGGAACAACTTCAACTGTTGTATGTTACCAAACTGAAGACCAACAAGGTACAGATGATTACAACGTTGTAAATGATGTAACATATAACACAGAAACTAAAAAATTCACTTACAAAAACCAAGAAGGTAATGATGTTGAAGTTGATGCACTTTATGCAGACCCTAGTGAAAATTTAATTAGTGAAAGCTACAAAAATTACCTTACAAAACAAGCTGACGGTTCATTTGTTTCAGAAGGCGGAACAAGTTATGATGTTACAAAATCATCAAAAGCTTTGAATTTTGAAGGTACAACAACTGCGCAACGTGAATTATATGACTATGCAGTAGCAATCACAGAAGCTTATTATAATGATAAAGTTTCAGGAACTTCTCAAAATCTTAAATATGACAAAGAAATGGTTAATTACTATAAAAACATATTTAACGAAATGAGAGCAAGTGGTTTTACAACAACTCAAAATGAAACAAATTTGAAAGAATATGACTGGTTTGTTAAACAATTAAAAGCAGGCAACTTGGTATTGTCATATTATTCAACTTCTGAAAAATCATTTATCAATACAACTTTAGATGATGATTCTTCAATCACAGAAAAAGAAGACAAATCAGCTATGGCAATAGCAGAACAAGAATATCAAACAAGAATGGATAAATTGGAAAGTCAAGATAAACAATTTGATTTGCAATTGAACAAGCTTGAATCAGAACACAATGCATTACAAACTGAATATGATTCTGTAAAGAAAGTAATCAGTAACAATGTTGAAAAATCATTTAGTATTTTTAATGCATAATACAGATTAACAATTTATTATTTATATTTTCCCCTACAATTATTTTTCGTAACTTTTCCCTACCGCTGTTTCAAGCGGTATTTTTTTACGCTCGGCAAAGGTACGAGCGAAGCGAGAGTCGAATGTGGAGAGGGGATCAATGTCTTTAGTTATTAGTAGGTCGGCATTGCTATGTAGACTTTTCTACACTTTTATCGACTTTTTTAATTTTTAAAATATCATTTTCAATCTGCATTTCAATAAAATCTTTTTCAGGGTCAATTTTTAATAATTCAATAATGACTTTGGGTATGAATAAAGACCATCCATTACCGGTTCTAAAGAATTTTCGTTCCATATATATCACCATCTGTTACATTGTCTATAACATGTACTTTACAAAAGATGGGATATGTTTTATATTATAACATGTTTATAACCAGTTATATATAGAAAGGATTTATATGAGGGTTTTTGCAAAAATAGATTTTTCAAAAGGTGTTGCGTGCGTAAAGAGTCTTGGTTTTACACTTGCAGAAGTCCTGATTACATTAGGAATTATTGGTGTAGTAGCAGCAATGACTATACCTGTTTTGATGACAACTTTTGCAAAAAATAAAACCGAAACTCAATTAAAAACTTTCTATTCTAAAATCAATCAAACAGTAAAAATGTCTATCGCGGATAACGGTGACCCTGAAGGTTGGGTTACTTCTAACAAGACATATACTTATGATGAAAATGTTGAATTTTTAAAAACCTACATTTTCCCTTATATGAAAAATCTTGGTTATGAAGATTGTTCAGGCTCAGGCGGTCCGAGAGTTTGTATATATCTGATGGATGGTGGTATTATGTCATTTCGTATTGATGGCAATGGTGGTGATATTTCTTATTTTACAAATATCGCTAAAGAGAAAGTGTTGAATTATTATAAAAATAATGTTGTAATTGTGAATCGTCCACGCTATGGTTTTACATTCCAGTTTGCAAAGTTTGGCAATAACAATAAAGAGAATATATTATCTCAAAATTTTGTTGAGCCTTATATTTTCGAGTGGCAAGGTTCACGAGAACAATTGCTAGACGATGGTCGTCAGTGGTTAGGTTGTTATAAAGGATGTACATATTGTGCATATTGTACAAAACTTATACAGTTGAACAGTTGGAAGATTCCAAAAGATTATCCATGGTAAGGCGGAGGACAGGAAGGCTATAGGTCAATGTCACCCTGAACTGCGGATTTTGGCAAGTGCGCCGTGTGAACGGAGTGAACCCAGCACGTCTTGGCGAGAACTGCGTTGAGTTTTGTGAGCAGAGGCTGAAAGTTGGGGCGTTCAGACCCAACTGCAACGCCGTTTAATGCGAACAAAATAGGTCGAGCCGCCAATAATCCAAGACTATTTCAGGGTCTCTAATATTACAAATTTTGCATTAGACTAAGATGCTTTATTTGAGATTCCGAAATAAATTCGGAATGACATAGTGATAAATGTGGGCTGGTGAGCCCACCCTACATTAAAATTTGCTTTGAATGGCAATTCCTGATTATTGAAAAGATTCTGAATCAGCTCAGCCTGCGCCCGCACACAGGCTCACTAGTTTCGCTCTAGCTCAACGGTTCGCTTTGTAAAGTTCAGAATGACATAGACCTAAGTGCTTGTCAGTTAAATCTTTTAATCCTACAACTTCTTCAGTTCAGAAATTGTTGGGTCGAGGAGTCTTCTGCCAACATTTTCAAACGAAATTGAGCAAAGTGTTTTGTTTCCGTATTTGATAATCTTTTCTACTACACCACGACCGTACCTTGGGTGTGTTACACTATCTCCTTGTTGGAAATCCCCTGATTCTTCTGTAGGTTCTTGTTCTGCAGGATATACAGGTACAACAGGTGTCTGTTCTTCAATATATGGAGATTCCTGATAATCATCAGTTATTTCAGGCTCTTGCTCTTCATACATACTTGAAGGTTGCGCGATTTGATTATCGTCAATAAAATTCAAATCATCTTCAGTTAGTGCAGTGCTATCCTCATCAAGTGGTTCATCTGTCAAATCTTCTTCATCAAAACTCTGTAAATCCTCTTGTTCTGGTAGTGGGTCGAGTTCCAAATCATCTTCTGTCAGTCCTTGATCTTCCTCACTAATCGATTCATCGTCCAAAATATTTGAAACAGGTTCTACAATATTTTTATTATTGTCTTCCACAGATTCTTGAGGAAGCTCGATTGCAGGTTCATCAATGATACCGGATTCTTCAATTTGCGGAATTTCTTCATCTATAACTGTTTCTTCTTGTGAAAAATCAGAAATTTCTTCTTGCATAGGTGCATATTCTAAGGTCTGTTCTTCTTGTGTAGATTGAACAACATCATCTTGGATTAATTCAGGTGCAAGGTTTACAGGTGTTTTGTTACCGTATTCATCGGTTTTAACAAGTTGCATATTGTCACTGATTGGTACAAATTGATATTTGTCGCCCAAAACATCTTCTAACGTCAAATCAAGATCTAAATCGCTCATATCAATGATAAATGGAATTCCTTGCGTAAGTTTACCAAATGCGATACACTCATCAGAGTTTAATTTATTTAAAAACGTATTATACGCTGCAAAATCGTGATTCATATCGTTTGGTGTGAATAACAAAATATTTTGTGCGTGTTGTTTTAATTCTTGTGCGTATTTATATGAAGAACTTACAAGAATTGTTGTAAATACATGGTTATTATTTATAAATTGTTTCAATAATTTTTTGTCTGAATTGTTATCCGTTAGTGGTGCAAAGAAATAAATATATTTTTCATACTCAGTCAATGCTTGGTGAATAAAAGACATTACTTCTTTTTGCAAAGGTTCGTTTATATCTTTTATGTCAATAATTGAACAATTCTTTTCGTTTAATCTTTCTTTAAATGCCAAAACTTCTTCTTTAGTATTTGCGAAAACGTTAGCATCTCTATATTTAAGCAATTTATTTTTCAAAAGTGCTAATTCCGGCATTTGAATATCTTTGTATTGGTTTGCAACAACGTCAACAAAGTTATCAATCGGCAAAAATTTAAAATCAAGAGTATCTATATATTGTTGAACTGCATAAAAAATATCTTGGATAACCGCTTTTGTTGGAGCATCAACTTCTGCCAACTCGTACTCAAAAATATAGTCAATCATTTTTGAATTAAGCGGAAGTTTAAAATCTCTAGAAAATACGATTTTCGGATAATCTTCAAACAAATTGCAAGTATCAACAATTACACTCTTTTCCTTCATTTGGAACAATTGTCTTACGCAATTTGAAATAAAAGTTTTTTTGTTGGAATCTTTCTCAACAAAAATTGTAAAATTTCTTTCAAAAACAGAGATGTCAAGGCTAAGCATTTCATCTTGTTGAGCAAGATTACCTATTTTAACTGGTGTTTCAATTGGCAAAAGATTCAACAATTCTTCGGCAGCCAAAAAAGATAATTCAGAATCCATATTCGGAACAGAACCGTCATAATTATCAACAACACCATCAGGAGTGAATGTAAACAATAATTTCGCGATTGCGTAGTTGTTTATCGTGTCAGATTTCAAATTGACAAATTGGGCAACGTAAGATTTTTCATTTGAACCTAAGATGATAAATCTTCCAAGTATCGGATTTTCAGTTTCAGCATAAGATAACTTCACTAAATTATTCTTAATTTCAAGTAATTTCATTTGTGCCCTCTCTGTTTTTCCTAAATTGTACCATAAAAGTTAAGAAATATAACAAATTGCAAACTTACTTAATACAAAGCTCATCTTCCAATTTGTTGTAGATGTCAATTGTAATCGGACAAATTTTTAAATCTCTGTCAACAAGACTTTTTATAGTTTGTCTGTAGCATTGAAGTAATGCCTCATTTAATCCGTTTGCTCCTTGCAATTTTTCGCGAATTGGTTGAGCATGTTCTGGCTCTCTTGTGCGAGTTTCGATTTTGTCGGCAAGGAAAATTATTTTTTCAAAATTGCTCATTTCGACTTTTCCGATGGTATGCCACCTGATAGATGATAGAATTTCATCATCTGTTACACCAAAGTCTTTTTCTGCAACAAATGCGCTAACAGGTGCGTGCAATGTTTTATAATTCATTTTTTCAATATCTTCAACATCTAAGTGGTAATCTTCAATTATAGATAATAATTTCTCTGTAGAAAAACATTTCGCACAATCGTGCAATAATCCTGCAATATAGGCTTTTTCGGAATTTAAATTATATTTTTGTGCCAAATCTTTAGCGCAATCTGCGGTGCCTAGTGAGTGTTCATAACGTTCTTCGTTCAAATTCTTTTTTAACCACTCTAACAATTCTTTTGTACTAATTTTTATATAATCCATTTTTTAAAATGTACTCCTTTACTGAGTTTGGAACATAATGTGAAATATCTTCACCGCATTTTATTTTTTCTCTCAATTCAGTGGATGATATATCTTTAAAAGGCAGAGTTTGAAAATCAAAATCATACCCTTTTTCTTTTAGATAATCATACTTTGAACTTTTAAAATTGTCTTCCCTTATAAACACGATAAATTTTAAAAGTTTTTTTAATTTATCTGTTTCGTACCAAGATTCAATTTTGGCAAAAGCATCTGTTCCTATGATAAATTTGATTTTACTATTGAGGTTATATTGCTTGTAAAGTTCTTCAATGGTAAGGTAGGTGTAGGATTTACCTTCTCTTTTGTATTCAATATCAGAAACTTCAAATTTAGGATTTGAGGTAGTTGCAAGTTCTACCATTTTAAGTCTGTCAAGAGAATTATTTTCTTTGATGTGCTTGTGTGGCGGATTTGCGGCAGGAATAAATAAGAGTTTATCAAAATTGTAATGGTTTATGACAAATTCTCCAACTCTTAAATGTGCATTATGAATAGGATTAAATGTTCCTTGAAAAACACAAATTTCCATAAATTTATCCTAGTATTTGAAGCCGTCTGCTTTCATTCTGTCAATAACTTCTTGAAGTTTTTCATCTGAGCAAACATAAGAAATTCTGAAAAATCCTTGTCCGTATTTTCCGAATGCATCACCAGGTACTACGACAACACCTGATTTTTCTAATAAATCTTCACAAAATTTGAATGATGAATCGTATTTTCTTGGAATTGGTAGCCATAGATAGAATGTTGTATGAGGGATGTCTTCATCCTTAATCTCCCAGCCAAGTTCTCTCAATCCTTTTATCATAATTGATTGTTTACGTCTGAAACCTGCGTTCGCATTTGCAATATACTCTTCTCCTTCAGGTGAATTCATTATGTATGCGCAAGCTTTTTGTAACGCTTTGAATATTCCATTATCAATAGTTGATTTGCCTTTGCCAAAGCGAGATAAAACATCTTTGTTACCGCAAATCCAACCAAGCCTCCAACCTGTAATAGCGTAAGGCTTTGATAATGTGAATAATTCAACCGTAACATCTTTTGCTCCAGCCAGTTCTAATACACTGAATGGTTTTTGGTTTTCATCGAAGTAAACATCACAATAAGCAGCATCAGAAATCAATAAATAGCCATGTTTTTTACAAAAATCAACAACTGTTTTAACATATTCTTTTGTTGCAGAGACTCCAAGCGGATTGTTTGGATAGTTGATGATTACGGCTTTTACTTTGTTTGGGTTATAACCGTCTTCAACCAATTTTGCCAAAACTTCTTCCATATTCGGTTGGTAATTGTTTTCTTTTGTTAGCGGAATTGGATAAGCTTTTCCGCCTGAGCATTGTACCATCTGTCCGTAAGAGGCATATCCTGGGTCCGGTATAAGAAGAATATCCTTTTCTTTTTCTTCATGTTCAGGTGTGATAATAAATCTGATAAGATTAGCTAAGCCGTCTTTTGAGCCTAATAATGAGAAAATTTCAGAATTTACATCCAGCGTTACTCCAAAGCGGTCTTGCATTTTTTGAGCAATGGCTTGGCGGTAAAATAGTTCACCGCGTGTAACCGAATAGGTGTGAATATTAGATTCTGTTAAAAATTCTTTCAACTTTTCAATAAGCATAGCTGGTGGGTTTGCTGTTGGAGCACCCATAGAAAGTGCAATTGGTGCACGGTTCTTCTTAGTTAAAGAATCGGCAAGTTGTGCTGTTTTTTCTTTCAACTTAACCATAATATAAGTATCCAAAGCCATTACATATTCGTTAAATAAATTTTCCATATCTAAATTCCTCAATTTACCAAATTACGCTTTCATTTTCATCGGTCCGTCAAGAGATGCTGTTACAAATTGTTTTGTATAAGGATTATCTTGTTTTAATAACTCTGACGGTGTGCCTTCAAATACGATTTTACCATCATACAGCATTATAACTCTGTCTGCAGTTCTCGTAATTGTTGACATTTGGTGGGTTACAACAATTGATGCTGCATTGATTTCTCGTTTTAGGGTTACAATATAATCTTCAATCAAAGTTGATGACATTGGGTCAAGACCTGCTGTCGGTTCATCATACAAAATTGTGTTAGGTTTAGTTACGATAGCTCGAGCAAAACTTACCCTTTTTTGCATACCGCCTGAAAGTTCTGACGGATATTTGTTTTCAATCCCTTTTAAACCTACAAGTTCAAGTTTTTCAGAAACGATTTGTTTAATTTGTTCCGGTGTATATAGTTTTCTCAAATCTTTTCTTTCATTTAGCGCAAATGCAATGTTTTCGGCAACTGTCAAAGAGTCAAATAGTGCCGAATATTGAAATACCATTGCAATATCACCTTCCGATGTGATGATTTCTCCGCTATCAAAAGGTATAAGCCCACAAATAAGTTTTAATACAGTACTTTTTCCTGAACCTGAAAATCCGACAATTGCAAGGATTTCGCCATCAGCTACTTTAAATGAAATGTCGTTTATTACAACTTTATCATCAAATTTTTTTACAAGATTTCTAACTTCTATACTCATAACTCTATCCTTACACAAATTAAAAGAAAAATAAAACTGCAAATACCATATCAAGTATAACTATTGCAATAAATGACCACACAACAGCTTTGGTTGTTGCAAGTCCTACACCTTTTGCTCCACCTGAAGCAAAGTATCCGCAAGTACAACTAATTAAGGAAATCGTTCCACCAAAAGCAGCAGCTTTCAATAAGCAAACCCCTAAATCTTTCATGTATAGTCCAATCCATGCGGAGTCAAAGTATGCTCTATAAGATAGCCCTGCAAATATATCAGATGTTACAGCTCCAAGCAAAACTCCGACAACTGATGCCAAAATTACTACAAATGGCATCATTATTATTCCTGATAAGACTCTTGGTACGAATAAATAACTCACAGGGTCAACCCCAAGAACTTCAATTGCATCAACCTGCTCGGTTACTCTCATTGTGGCAAGTTCTGATGCGAGAGATGAACCAATCATAGATGTTATTGCAAAACCTGACATAATTGCACCAACTTCTCTGACAATCAAAATAGTCATAAGAAGTCCGACAAAGCTGCTACCGCCTTGTTTGACCATTTCATGTGCGACTTGTGATGCTACAATAATTGAAGTCATACCTACGATAGATAATGTAATAGGTAATGAACTTACCCCAAATCTGTCACATTGGGAAATTAATTCTTTTTTTTCGATTTCTCCCTTCATAACACTTCTAAACACATGATACCCAAGTTGAATTATCTTGCCTAAAGTGTCTAAAAAATCTGCAAAAACAACCAACATGTGAGAAAAAACTTTGTATGTCGCTGATTGTTTTAGATATTTTTGTAGTGTTATCATATCAGGATTATACAAAAAATAAATATTAGTGTAAAGAATGGGTTTTTTAAGTTTACTCAATTTTTATAAGCTTTCAGAATGATATTTTATGAAAAGCCATGTATTGTTTTAAGGAGCGCGTTCGCTCCTGCTGTTCTTGGTGCAACCTCTACAAAATTTCTCTTTGTGGTATAATGTAGTTATTATGGAAGATAAAGATATTGATAAAATTTATGCGCTCATTGATTCTGGAGAATATGCTCCTGCCAAAGAAGCTATTGCCGAAATTTTGAGCAAAGATGAAAAAGATATTGATGCCCAAAGGTTGTTAGCTCTTTGTGAAGTTAATGTGGAAAACTATGACAATGCCAGATATATTCTTGAAGATGTAATAAAATATCGCCAAGATGATGCGTTATGTTGGTATTATTTGGGTTGTTGCTATGATAATCTCGGTGATTTGATTGCCGCAAAACATGCTTATTTGAATGTTTTGGAATTAAGACCTGAATATATTGATGCATATAAAAGCTTGGCTATTACATATATCAAATCGGAAGAATTTGACAAGGCTGTTGAAATTGGCAAAAAAGCTTTGGAAATTTCAGGTGACGACTATGCAATTTATTACATTTTGGGCACTGCTTGTATGGCAGGAAAGATGTTTGAGCAAAGTGTAGAATATATTGAAAAAGCAATTGAGTTAAATCCTGATAACCTTCAATTATACAACAATTTAGGGACATCATATTTGACAATCGGAAATCTAGATAAAGCTTTTGAAACTTATGAAAAAGCACTATCAATTAATGATTCTGATTCATTGACTTATTTTAATATGGCATCAATTTTACAATTGCAAGACAAACACAAAGAGGCTTGTGAATATTTTGCCAAAGCCCATGAACGTGAGCCGGAAGAAGATAGCTATATTGTTGCTTGGGCAATTTCAGAAGTAAAAGCAGGCATGTTCAAAGAGGCAATTAATCATTATAAATACTTGGCGGCATCATATCCGCAAAAAACTAGTTATAAATACAATTTAGCTTGTTGTTATCAGGTTTTGGGTGAATTTGAAATTGCAATTTCTTTGTTGAAACAACTTGTAATGTTGACTCCAAAAGCTGCGAATATTTTGAAAAAGTTGGCAGGAATTTATATGCAAACCGGTCAATATTCTAATGCTAAAGAAATTTTTGAGCGAATAATTCGTCAAGGTTCAGTTTCTTATCAAACTTATTATGAATTGGCTTTGCTATGTGTGAAAACAGATGATATTGATAGAGCGGAACAAATTTTGAAAAAAGTTTGTGGATTAAATCCGGAATTTGGACCTGCGCACAAAGATTTAGGTGTAATTTACCTAAATAAAAGATTGTTTGATTATGCAAAAGATGAGTTTGAAAAAGCTTATGCAATTGAACCGCATAACTATTCTGTGGTTGTAGAATATGCAAATTACTTACATTCTGTTTCTGAATTTGAAAAAGCAGATGAGTTATATCAAAAAGCTATTGCGTTAGAGCCTGAAAATCCTAATGCTTTAGCTTTTTCAGCATTAAATAAAACTCACTTAAAACAAATTGATGAGGCAAAACGTCAAATTACAAAAGTGCTTGAAAAGTGTTCAGATTCTGCATTTTTACTGTTCATTGCAGGAAGAATTTTCCATCTTGCAGGAGATTATGAAACTGCAAAAATGTATTTAGTGAAAGCTTATGAATTAGAACAACTTCCTGATGTTCAGAATTTGTTAGGTCTATGCTATTTCGAGCTTGGTAATTATGAACAGGCTCGTGCCATTTTTGATAATATGCACAAAAAAGCTCCAATGAACATCAATGTATTACTTAATTTGGCTAAATGTTATGACAAATTGGGAAATGCTGAAGAAGCACTAAAAATGGCAGAAGAAATAGTTGATACTTTCCCAGAATGCGAAGATGCTCAAGAGCTAATTCGTAAATTGTCGTAAAAAATAATTCATATTAATGTGAATTTACTTAATAAATAATTTCAATTATCTAAAACACTTGCAATAAGACTTTATCCGCTTTGCGCAAGTGTTTTTTAATTTAAATTAACAAAATAATTGTAAAACTTTTAAAAATACTGAAATGCACAATTTAACCATCTTTTAACGATTTTGAAAAATTAAATGTAAAGACTTTGGCATGTAGAGTAAAAAATGTTAGTCAAAAGATTTAACTTGTTTTATTATATAAGTACAACTAGGGAACGAGATTTTGGAAGTTTGATATTTTCCGTTTAAACATGTAAAAATTAAAGAGAGAGCTTTGGATAAGAGGTTATTTTTATAAAATTTTAGGTTAATGTGAATCCTTTTTTGTTTCAGAAATGAAATGAGCGGACAGCTTGCTGTCCGTTTTTTTTAGTAAAATATTTCTTTATTTTAACCTTTTAGCTAATGGTAATTTTTTGTGCTATTCTCTATTAATATAGTTGTGGAGGGGAGAGGAATATATGAAAAAACGTTATATTTTCGGTGTTATTATATTGCTTATTGTAATAGCCTTTTTTGTTAGTGTTTTATATAGTTTGGACAGAAAAGAGGAAAACATTACAAATGCTTGGTTTCCAAAAGTTGGACAAAAATTGTGGACATATAATATGAATAAATATGAGTGGAAAAAAGCTCCTGATAATGTTGCCGAAGATTCAAAATATGAAATTACACTGCAAACTCAGCTTCCGGAAGGTAACGGTGGGTATACTTCATACCATTTATTAACAGGGAATGCGCAAGTTCCAAAAGAAGATTTATGGCTTGGTGAAGGTAGTTTGGAATTTTTAAACGGAAAATCTTTATATTCATATTTTCCTAAAAATTTTGAATATTATGAAGTTATTTTTAATGGTGTAAAATTTGTTCCTCGCAAGTTGAATGAAGAAGAGATTTCTAAATTATTCAAAGGGGTTCAAATTGTAAAAGTTTCTGATTTAAAGAAAAATCAAAATAAATTAACTCTAAAATATTCAATTTTAAATAATAAATTTTTAATTTTGAATGATATAGGAGATAAATTTTACAAATATTACGTAGTTCCAAATGATAGTCAAAAATTACAATTGGGTGATTTCTCAGACCAGTTTAAAGTGTCTGACAAAGTTAATATTAAGTTGCAGCGATTGGAGGGTTGTACAAAAGCTTATCCTTGCTATGAATTGGATTTTGAGTAAATTTCCTGTTTATGTTATTTTAAAAACAACAGGAATGAATAGATGTTAGCTTTGTTGACAAATCCAATATTAATATCAGTGATTTTGCTTTGTGTGTTGTGCCTTAGCAGAGTTAATGTTTTATTGGCATTGATAATTTCATCAGTTGCAGGTGGGCTTGCTGGTCACATGAATTTGTCTCAAGTTATGGATATTTTTATACATGGAATGGGCGGAAATTCTGAGACTGCACTGAGTTACATTTTGCTTGGTGCATTTGCAGCATCTATGACACATACAGGATTAGCTCCAATTTTGGCTAAAAAAATTGCAAAGACGATAAATTCGCGCAAATATTTACTGATTTTTATTTTAACCGGAATTGCGATATTATCCCAAAATTTAATTCCTGTACATATTGCGTTTATTCCGATTCTTGTCCCACCATTACTTAGTTTGATGAATAAATTAAAACTTGATAGAAGAGCTGTTGCTTGCGGTTTAGCCTTTGGATTGGAAGCTCCTTATATAGCAATTCCGGCAGGCTTTGGTTTGATATTTCAAGGACTTATTGCTGAAAATATGATGCAGAATGGTGTTGAAGTTATCAAAAGTGATATTTGGAAATATAATTGGCTTTTGGGACTTGGAATGTTTGTAGGTTTGTTGTTTGCAGTATTTATTTTATATCGTAAGCCTAGAGAGTATAAAAATTTTGAAGTTGAACAAAAAGTTGAAAATGAAAATTTACATTTGAATAAAAATCATTATATAACGCTAGTTGCAGCAGTTTTGACTCTTGTTGTTCAGTTGTGGACGAATTCCCTTCCTCTTGGTGCATTAGTTGGTTTGGCTGTTATTTTTGGATTAAAAGCAATTGACCATGACAAGATGGATAAATTGATAAATGAAGGTGTCGGTTTGATGGGCTATGTGGCCTTTGTAATGCTTGTAGCAGCAGGTTATGCTAGTGTGATGAAAGCAACAGGTGGCATTGATACATTGATTAATGCAATAACTCCATATATGATGCATAGCAAAATTATTGCAACGGTGTTAATGATGCTTGTCGGTTTGTTTATAACTGTTGGGATTGGCACTTCTTTTGGAACAATTCCAATTTTGGCAGTTTTGTATGTTCCTATTTGTGTAAAATTAGGATTTAGTATTCCTTCTATGATAATTGTTCTATCTGCAGCGGCAGCTTTGGGAGATGCTGGCTCTCCTGCCTCTGATACAACACTTGGACCTACAGCAGGATTAAACGCTGATGGACAACATAACCATATCTGGGATACTTGCATACCTACATTTTTAATCTATAATATCCCAATCATCATTGCTGCAATTATTGCAGTTATGGTGTTTAAATAAGTGTGGTAAATTTTTAAATTTATGGAGCAGTAATAGAGCAATTTTATAAATTGGTTATATTTCTCTAATTTTACTTTGTAAGCTAAACCACCAAAAATAAAGCAAAAAAAAGTTGCCAAATTATGGCAACATTAAATAAACACGAGGATATTAAGAGAGAGAGTATAAAAAACTTTGTTTAACTTATATCCTTTTCACATATATCATCAATCCATTTAGAATTGATATTTCTTTTCTTTGAAGTTCTTTTGAATTTTCCCTTACTCTTTTATAAACGTTTTTTATTTTTGAAAATTGCCTTTTTTGTTTTAATGTTGTTAATATTTCTTAAACCTGTGTATATAGTATATTTGAGGTATATTGTAAATATATACTATTTATATAAAATACGGATTTTCGCTTTACAATTAATTCAAGTGTGACATGTTAGAGACATATTTAAAATCATTTTTAGTTGGTAAGTGACAGCATATCATTTAAAGTGTTTGCTATAAGTGCAATAATTGCTTTGTTTTAGCTTATTTTTGTAATGCCCTGAAGAAAATTTTGATAAAAAAGAACTCGATAGCAGAACTACCGAGTCTTTTTAATTTTTGTTCAGTTAGAACTATTTGTTCATAGCTTGAGCAACTGCAACAGCACATGCTACAGTAGCACCT
>QHME01000023.1 GCA_003258735.1 Candidatus Melainabacteria bacterium | reverse complement strand
CACAAGATGGAGTTATGGTTTATAAAATTTCTTATAAAGGTAAATCTTTGGTTTATGCAACAGATAAAGAATGCTATTTTGGTGGTGACAAGAAATTTGCAGCATTTGCACAAGGTTGCGACTTGCTAATCCATGATGCTCAATATACGACAGAAGACTACCTCAACCCACATTCCCCCAAACAAGGCTATGGGCACTCAACTTATGATATGGCGGTAGAAGTTATGAAACAAGCAAAAGCAAAAGCTCTTGTATTTTATCATTACGACCCATCTTATGATGATGCGCGCTTAGGTAGAATTGAAGAATATTATACATCAAATAACAGCAACGTTTATATGTCTTATGAAGGAATGGAAATCAATCTTCTATAAGATTTGAGTTTTTCAAAATAATAATTAAACAGGTAAATATGAAAAAGTTTTTGGTATTAATTTATATTTTTTTGTTTGGACTACCTGCATTCTGTGCAGGCAGAACTTCTGCAACTTATGTAATTGACCCTGTTAAAAATGCATACGAACACAATAATTTGGGAGTAATTTACACAGAAGAAAAATGTTATTATGCTGCAATTCAGGAATTCAAAATTGCAATAAGTTTAAACCCTAAAACTCAAGCCACATCTGTTTACTTCAACAATTTGGGTAAAGTCTATATGACTATTGGCTATCCTGACTTAGCACTAGATTGTTTTCAAAATGCATTAACTCAATATAATTTAAACTTTGAATATTACAAAAACCTTGTAGATTGCTACAAAAAGCTAGGACAAATTTCTAACCAACTGCAAATCTACAAAACTAAAACATCTCCGCTAGACAAGGTTATGCTTGGATTGCTGTATGAACAAACCGGAGATATCAAAAAAGCGATTATCGTTTTGGACGAATTTGCAATGTCAGAACCTAATTTAATGATTACCCCTGCAGTTAAAGATTATATTCAGACATTGGTGAATAAAATTTCGTAAAAAACAGCAAGACGACCTATAGACTATCAATTAATGTCCGCCACTGGTGGGGCAGACCGAAATTTTTGATTTCGAGGTTGGAGATATGAAGTATACCCACCCTACATAAACTGAAATAAATTCAGGGATATAGTTTGGATAGAAATCAACATTATTTCAATCCATTGATTTTTATAAAAACCTTGTCATAACTACATGACTTTTGAAAAATATCCATTAAAAGATTGATGTAATAATCCCCAATATATAATATTGTAGGTATGGGGAAAAATACCTCAGGGATAAATCAAGGGATAGTTGTTATGGAAGATAAATTGCAAAATTCAATATCTACAAACAAGTTGTATGCTGAATACGACTGGTTTCAAAGCACTTTTCCTCAACTTGTTCAACAATCTTGTGATGAATTTTTCAACCCAAATTTCAGAATGGAACTCATTGGAATCAGCAAAAATATTAATTGCTTGATTGATAATGAATCTTGTTTTGTTACTAAAATCAAAATAGATGAAGAATATGACATGTTCTTCCGTCTAACAGACAAAGCTATCTCAATAATCCTAAACAAAACCCTTGGCGAATCAAAAAGTAAATTCAACATCAACAAAATTTCTGAACTGGAGGCAAAAGTAATTACTTCGTTCAACGACTATATGTTTGAACACTTGAAAACTTTACTGCAAGAACCACCAACAGGACAGCTTAAACGTACAAACTTTGATGTTATCCATCTGACTTTTATTATCAAAGAAACAGAGGAATACAACAAAAAAACAGGTAAGGTTATCATTACACTACCGTTTGCGTTGCTTGCTCCGGAAGAAATCACTCCAAACGGAAGTCCGTTCTCCGAAAGCGATTTTCCAACTTCAGAAACTTTTGTAAAAGTAAAAGTCGGAAAAACAAAGTTTTCACTATTTGATATTAAAAATTTAGAAAATGACGATGTTGTAGTTTTTGAAAACAGCAGCATCAATAACCTTACTCTAACAGTAAGCGGTGAAGATATTCCGGTAAAAATAAATCCGAATATGGATTTGTTAGAGTCGGAAGACAATAACGAAGGAGACAGCGAAATGAGCGATACTCAGAAAAATATATGGGACAGTATTGAAGTAGAAATGAGTGCCGAATTTGACAAGGTAAAAATCACCCTTGGCGAATTAAAAGATATTGAAAATGGACTTGTGGTTGATTTGACTTCACTATATGACAACAATGTCACCCTAAAAGTAGAAGGAAAACCGATTGCAAGCGGTTCTTTAGTAATCGTAAATGACAGATACGGTGTCAAAATAAACAACGTAATTGCTAATGGCACTTCAAACCAATCTTCAGTCCCAACTGAAAACGAAGAATTTCCGGAGGAAGAAGAAAACTACGAAGAAAATCCTGAAGAAAACTACGAAACACCTGAAGGTGAAGAAGAAAATTCCGAAAATCCTGAAGAAGGTGAAGGTGAAGACGAGTTTGACTACAGCGATTTTGAACTTGAAGATGAAAATATTTAATTAATATCAATTAAATAAGGGGAGATAAAACAGACTTATGGGTGGATATATAATACATTTCACAGTATACACAATGGCAATGATAGGCTTGATTTGCTTTGCTGTTTTTGTGTACAAAAAATTTACCGACGGTTCTATGAGAGGAGATAACACAAAATTTTTGAGTGTTGAAGATTCTATGAGCCTTAGCCCAAGAAAAACTCTACATGTGGTAAGAGCAGGAAATGAAAAATTCCTAATCGCATCAGATGTTGATAGAACAACTCTTATCTCAAAGCTTGACGGCAATTCTAAACCGCAACGAATTGAAGATTTGGAAAGATTCAGAAATATTGAACTTGTTGACAAAGAAGAATCTGCTTACATGCCAGAACAGGTGGTTGACATAACTTCCCACATTGCAGAAAACCGTCAACCACAACAACCTCAACAAAGAACCCACAAACAACCTGTTCATCTTGAACCGATAAACACCCAAACAGCACATATCAGAAGAGGAATGGACAGGCGTGCATCAAAAACAGTTGAGCCAAGGGCAAACAAAGCCCCTCAACAACCCAAAACAGTAACTCTTGATTTTGATACTCCCAAAAATCATGGATTTACAACAATGAAAGAAATGGCAAAAAAAATTAACGAATTATAAGGATAATATAAAATGGAACAGCTACAAAACTTAAATCCCGTATTGCAAATGCTGATAGTAATGTCTATGTTTTCATTACTACCATTTATGTTTTGCTGTATGACAAGTTTTTTAAGATTTGTCATTGTTTTTGCAATGCTTAAAACTGCAATGGGTACTCAACAGGTTCCTCCTGCAATTGTAATAATCGGCTTGTCAATAATTTTGACATTCTACACTATGGGTTCAACATTCCAAAAAATGTATGATATGGGCTCGGTTCCATATAACAAAAACCACGACATGATTGCAGCAATTCAAGAGGGTTCAAAACCCCTCAAAGAGTTTATGCTGAAACAAACCAGAGAAAGTGATTTGACGTTCTTTGTAGAATTAGCCCACAAAACTAAACCCAAATCACCTGATGATTTGTCAATTTGGGAAGTTGCTCCGGCTTATATTATCAGTGAATTAAAAACATCATTTGAAATAAGTTTCATCATATTTGTACCGTTTATTATTTTAGACCTTGTTGTAGCAAATATATTACTGGCGTTAGGTATGTTCATGTTGTCACCAACGATTATTTCAATGCCGTTTAAATTGCTGATATTTATCGCAGTTGACGGATGGGCACTCATAGTACAAGGGCTTGTCTCAAGTTACAACTAAATCAAATCGAAGGACTGAAAAATGGAAATTTTACTTGAATATTTAGCAAAAGGTTTTATGATAATGCTTGCAATCTCAATGCCATGCGTACTTGTGGCAGCGGGTATAGGTTTGGTTGTAGGTATTTTGCAAGCCGTAACGCAGGTACAAGAACAAACAATTGCAGCCGCTCCAAAAATTTTAGGAGTATTTTTGGTAATCGTAATTGGCGGTGTCGGATTTATCAGACTTCTAACAAACCTGTTCCAAGAAGGGATGGTACTTGCATTTAATACTGTTCCGCATAGTGAAAACTTCGTACTGGACGAAAATTATCACAAATACACAACACCTTTTGAAGGTGAAATGAAAGATAAATTCAAAAATGTTGAAGGTTTCAATGAAATGATGAAAAATCCTGGAAAAGTTCCGTATATTGACCATAATGAACGTGCAAAATATACACCGGCAGCAAAAAATGCAATGCCAAAACCTAATTTGGTAGAAACAAAAAAAATATTAGGAAGATAACAAAATAAAAAATGAATGACCTATATACAGCAATAGCGCAAATGTTCCCAAAGATTAACACCTACCTGATGGCAGGTGCGCTTGTTTTTGCACGTATGATTGGGTTTTTCAGATTTTGTCCGATTTTTAACAGAAAAGATTTTCCATCCCTTGTAAAAATTCCTTTTGCACTAATTGTAACTATTTTTATCGTACCATTTTTGTCACCTGAAAAATGTCTGACACATTGCGATTCGTTTGCCTTATCTCTGCTTTTAAATGTTGTTGTAGGGGCAATGATAGGTTATATGGCTCAATTGATTACCATTGCAATTGATTGTGGTGCTGAAATGATTAACATGCAAATGGGTTTGTCTTCTGCTACAGCGTTAGATCCGACAACATCAGCACAAGTTTCAATTTTAACAAAAATGATTTCGTTAATGGGCATTTTGATTTTCATTAATTTAGGCGGAATTTATTGGCTTTTTAAAGCGCTTGTAAGAAGCTTTGAAATCTTTCCAATGTACGCGTCGCATGTACCATTACCACAACTTATCAAAATGGATTTGCTTATAAAAATGTCCTCAAACACGCTATATATGGGTTTGCAAATTGCATCACCTATTTTGCTAGCGACATTGGCACAAGATATTATTTTGGGGGTAATTTCAAGAACAGCACCACAGGTAAACGTATTCCAATTGAGTTTCTTGTTCAAACCGGTACTTGGAGCAGCAATTATGGTGTGGATTTTACCTATGTTGATGAACATTATTGAAGAGTATTTCTTGAGCTTTGCTAATATAATTTAGGTAACAAAATTTACTACAAACTTTTTCAATTATATTCTATTTAATATTTTTAATCACCCATTCAAAATAATCAGAATTTTCTTTAGCCTTTTGAGCACAAGCAATCCCATTAAAAATATCGGAAGAGTTTAAATTACAATATTTATCCATATCAGTATAAGTTGTTTGCAAATCTCCCATTGTACGCAACTCACCTTCCACAAACTGAAATACAAATAAATCATACCCAAGACGGTTTGGCGGATTTCCATATCCATTAAGGTCAACAAAAATCCAAACCCTATCACCACCATTTGGATTTTCTATTATAACAAGTGTTCCATCAGGTAAAACAAATTGCCCATCATCAAACAAGTTTAAACTTAAAGTCCGATGCCCATTTAGGGTCTTATATATTGGCCCTTTGGCACATGGTAAAGTCGCAGACGTATTGTTATAATATCCACACCAATGTGCACCTTTGAATCTCGTTTTGAATACATCATAAAATGAACCCATTTTCCCTGAATAAGTACTAATATCTGTCGATACATCATCAACTTCCATCTGCCTAAAAGCTTGTTGAATTACCGAATAGGATTTCAAAAATTGTGAGCGCATTTTCTTGGCTTTGTATGCAACCATTAAATTTGGAATAGTAATAGCTGCAACCACACCAATGATACCAAGGGTAATAAGCACCTCAGCCAACGTAAACCCCTGCAAGTCTATGTGCATAACACATTCTGCCAAGTTAAATCTTGATTTTGTTTTTATTGTTTTATTAAAAAACATTTTCAACTCTCCATTTTATATATGCAACACATAAACCAATTCTACATCGTAAGATTGCATGTATGCAATACAAAAATGATAAAACGTTACAATTAGTGAAAACTTTAGGAAAAGTAATTAAAAATTACAGACTGGAAAAAACTGGGAAAAGTCTGAATACCTTTTCTTATGAATATGAATTGACACCTGGCAATTTAAGTCGAATTGAAAACGGTCAGATTGAACCAAAGATTGTAATGTTGTGGAGAATTTCAGAGGCATTAAATGTTCCACTATCTGAAATAATTAAACAATTAGAAATTGAAATGAACGAAGATTTCTCCATTACAGACAAATAAAATATCTCGCTCCAAAATTTAGTTTATCCAAGTTAATTAGAGTTATTCAACCCTCATTGCAAACTTGCACCCACAATAATTCTGTCTATACAAATTTAAAGATTTAGAAATCTGATTGGTTTTTAAAAATCCATCTTGTTTTCTAAAATTTGTAGAAAGATATTCTACCCCATACTCATGGGCAATTTGTTCACCAATTCTCGTCAATTTTTCATAATTTTTGTGCGGACTAATCACCATAGACGTCGTAAAAACTTCTATACCTAAGTCTTTTGCCTTTTTAGCAGCGTCAGTTAAGCGCAATTCAAAACACTTGTCACACCTTAAACCTTTTTCCGGCTCATTTTCAAACCCCTTTACATAGTCATAATAAACCTGAGGTTCATAATTTCCGACAATTAATTCACACCCAAAATGCTTGCACAAAATCTTTTCTGCTTCAAGCCTGATATTATACTCTTCTTCTGGAAAAATATTTGGATTATAAAAATACACAACAACAGAATATCCCATATCCTGTAATAAAGATATGGGATAACCTGAACATATACCGCAACAAGCATGCAGCAATATTTTTTTATTAGAACATTTTGTGTTTTGGTTTTCCACCATTTTCCTCGATTAGTTTTTTCAATTCAGGATAACCACCTTTTGGAATACCCATTTCAAATTTGCCATTAAGTTCAAATGTAGGAGTACCGATTTGTTTTTTAGCAACTGCATATTGAATATCTGTTTGGATAACTTTGTTTACCGCATCACTATGAGCGTCTTTTTGAAGTTTATCCATATCCAAACCAAAACCTGATTCACTTAGAACTTTGATTACGTCATCTTCTGTTGCAGGTTTTTTATCAAATAACAATGAATTAACTTCCCAGAATTTACCTTGTAATTGAGCAGCTTCAGCATACTGTGCCATTGTACAAGAACCATGGTGAAATTCTTGCTTTAAGTAAGGATTGCAATCCATATCAAGTGGCATACTGTGGTGTTCAATTCTTACGTTGTCAAAATCTTTTGCAAGCTTGTGAACCATCATATTAAATACGTAACACATTGGGCACATATAATCTGAATAAACATCAACAACAACAGCATCTTTTGCCTCTGAACCTAAAACATTGCCTGTAATTGCATATTTATTAGTTTTTGCGTTAATAAATTCACCATAAGCACGTTGAGTTTTTAGAGCAGGTGCAAAGCGAGCTGAGGTATAAGTCCAACCCAAGAACCCAAATGCAACAAGCATTACTACAGAAAATGCAATTCTATACGGAACAGGTTTTAGGGCATCTACAAAGTCTAACCAACTTTGTTTGATTGCGCCGACAAAGTTGCCCTTGATACCTACTACTGCAAAAACACCTATACATAAATCAATTACATAAGTAAATGCACATATTACGCAAAGTTTGTGAATTGAAAACAAACTTATACATAGCAAAATCATTGAAATAACAAATGAAATTAAGCCTAATGATGCGATATAGTGGAATTTGTTTTTGAAAACTTCTAAGAATTTCAAAAACGGAATTTTTTTGAGTTTATCAACCCCTAACAACATTGCAATGAATAAGTACAAGAACATTCCCCAATATGCCAAAGGTACACCAAAGAATTGAGATTCTGCTGTTCGTGCAACGCCATCACAGTCTATAAAATCATTTATAGAACAAAAACTTGACAACGCATACATATCAAAATTTGCTTCATAATAAATATGAGCTAAAGCAATTGTTGCTAGTAAGCCTAAAAATACTAAAATACTGATAAAAATAGTCTTTATCAAGCTATCAACGGATGTCTTTTCTTCTGCTTCGGTGAGTTTTTTATCTTCTTCCATAATTTCTCCCTTCATACTTTTAGGTATATTTTACCTTTATAACATGAATTAATCAACCAACTTAATAACTATAAAACTTGAACAAATTACGGATTAATGTTAGAATACAATCCGAATGAGGGCTGATTGCGTGAAACGAGAATTTTTAAAACAGTTTTTAAATAAAATCTCAAACTTCCCAAGTTGGGTAAAGGAAATCATTTACAAAAAACTATCCGAAGAATTTGATAACAAGGAAAATCCTGCGTATATTTTTGCGGCATATAAACCGATTTTGACCTATAAAGGCAGATGTGAATTAGAATTTAAAAAATCAGGGTTTGACACCAATATCTATAATATATTGCAAGGAGCGGATTCTGATTGTAGCATTTCTGAAATCACATTAAACACATACCTTTCAATGGAAGAACTTGCAGGATATTTTTTGTTTTGTGTAGATGAAGGATTTTTTGAACTTCCTGATAATTCTCAAATTCTGAATATTGCAGGATTTTTGACCGGTAAATACAACACCGGAGAATATTTTGTAAACAGTGGTACGATTACAGAATCTCAACTTGATGATGCTGTAAAAAATAACAATAACAAAGAACCAAACAAAAAATTCGGTCAGGTTCTTGTTGATTTAGGCTTAATTTCACAAAAACAACTTGATACTATTTTATCAATAAAAGAAGAGGCAAAAAAACGCTTTATTCTTGATTATAATGATGTTCCAAAATTCAATTCCGAATACGCAAAAGAAAAAGACAATTACGAAAAGCAGATTGAAGATTTGAAACAGGAAAATGCAATTTTGAAGAAAAAACTAGAACAATTATTAACAATGGTGAAACGAAATGATTAAAAAAAATACAGAACCGGCAAAACTTGTAATTTATAATAGAGATGGACTAATTGAAAAAGAACACTTTGGCTATGTCGTAAGATGCGACAGAAACCGTGTTATTGAAAAAATTGGAGATGACAAAAATTATCCGTTTTATATGCGTTCTTGCGCAAAACCACTCCAAGCGGCACTGATGATTGATTATGAGTTGGATAAAAAATTTAATCTTACAGAAGAAGAAATCGCAATTTGTGCCGCATCTCATGCCGGTGAAAAAATCCATGTAGATATTGTAAAAGGCATTTTGGACAAATTTGGAATCTCTCCATCAAAGCTAAAATGCGGAAACCACGAACCAATTTCAAAAACCGCACAAAATGAACTATTGCTGAAAGGAGAAGAACCTAGTGCAATCCACAACAATTGTTCAGGCAAACACGCGATGATGCTTGGTTTGTGCAAATTAAACGACTGGGATATGGATAATTATGACAACATCAATCATCCGTTACAACAAGAAATTATCAAAAAAATATATGAACTATGTGAAATAAAAACGGAATATCCTATAACAAAAGACGGATGCGGTGTTCCTATTCCTTCTATGCCTTTAGTTAATATGGCAAAAGGATATTTAAATCTGTTCTGTAATCCAAAATACACAAGACTTAAAAACGCATTTTTAAATCACTCTTACGTAATCGGTGGGGAAGACAGAACCGACACAATGATTATCGAAAAATCTGACAATTTGGTTGCCAAAGTCGGAGCAGGCGGACTTTGCATCGTTGTAAACACAGAAATTGAAGAGGCATTTGTTGTCAAAATTTGTGATGCCGATATGACAGCAAGAGAGTTTGTGACAGTAGATTTGATTAACAATTTGCGCTGGACAAATATTAGACTTTGTCACGATATTGAAACAAATTTACACGATAAAGTCGGCGAAGTTGTTACATTGTTGAAATAAAAATCAATTGAGCGTAAAAAAATAGGTTGGACAAATTTGCCCAACCTATTTTTTATCTCAAATATTATTCTCTACGGCTTTTGGAATACAAAAATATATTCGTGAGTAAAAATACTAAAACCACCAGCAAGTGCTCTATAGCGCCACAAATTAGCAGTTCTGCCTTTTCCTCTTTCGTTACCTTGAATATCTTTTACAATAGTTGATTTTAGGATAAATCCTAACTTTCTCATCCTATTCATACATTCAAAACCAAGCGGTTGAACTTCTGAATTTTTATAGCTGTCACCAATAATCAAACAAGCAAAACGTCCCCTTTCCAAAAGGTCATAACCGTTTTTAGCAACTTTTTCAAACATATCATAAAATTCTTCTGTAGTAGAACAGTTAGACAAATCTTCTTTTTTATCAGAAAACTTGATGATATCATCATAAGGCGGATGTAACATCAAAAATTGAGCTTTTTCTTCGCCCATAATCTCTAATCTTGCCTTAACTTTATCAACTGCAAGTTCTGATGTTGAATCTGCACAAATTATATTCACATCTGTTACTAATTGTTTTGGTGTAAATTTTTCAGAGACTTTTTCTGCCAAATCGTCTTTCAATTCAACACCGATACAACGTCTGTTCATATTGATTGCTTCAATGCCTGATGTACCTGAACCGAAAAACAAATCAAGTACAACATCATTTTTCTTTGTGTATCTTTCATACATCTGTTGAGCAATCTGCGGAATATAATTTCCATGATATTCGTTAGAGTGACCATGTTCTCTCAATCTTGAAGGGAACTGCCACAAAGTACCTGTCAAAATGTGAGCATAATCTCTCCATTTTTTGAGGTTGATATCACTATACTTGGTAGTTTTGACATCAGGCTCTTTTACAATCTGCAAATCAGCTTGTTTTTTCGGTTGTAATTTCAAATTAGATATAACTTTTCTTACCAAAATGTCCCTCCGTCTTTATACAATTATCCAAGTCTTTGTTTTACACTCCAATCTTATAAAAATGTTTCAAATTTGTAATCAAACATTTAGATGATTTTGTGTTTGATGTAGATTGAGATTGAAGGTTGAGAAAAGTGCCAAGAATAAAACAGTTATCGAAACATTTAATTAATCAAATTGCGGCAGGAGAAGTTATTGAGCGTCCGGCATCTGTTGTAAAAGAACTTGTCGAAAATTCTATTGATGCAGGAGCGACACGTGTCAGTATTGAAATCAATAACGAATGCCGAGATATTCGTGTAGCGGATAACGGATGCGGAATTCACCCTGATGATATTTTGCTTGCTTTTTCTAAACACGCAACAAGTAAACTGCAAGAAGATGAAGACCTTTTTGATATCCATACATTGGGTTTTAGAGGAGAAGCTTTAGCCAGTATTATTTCTATTTCAAAGCTGACTTGTACAACTCGAACAAAGGATTTTGAAACAGGTACCAAAGTAAAATGTGAAAATTCCGAAGTTTCTCAAGTAGAAACAGGCTGTGCAATCGGAACAATTATGGATATCAGAGATTTGTTTTACAATGTTCCGGTTCGTTTGAAATTTTTAAAAAATCAAAATACCGAGTTTTCATATATCCAAGAAATTATTCAATCAATTGCGCTATCTCATCCTGAAGTCGCAATTGAATTGAAGAAATTTGGCAGAACCGTTTTGAATACGACAGGTCAAAATAATTTGACACAAACGATTAAAGAAGTTTTTTCATCTGATGTGACTAACAACTTGAAAGAAGTTTTAAAAACAGATGATTTGTCAGGACTAAAAATTAGCGGATTTGTGAGCACACCGGATTATACACGTTCAAGCAAAAAAAATTATCACATTTATATTAATTCTCGTGTCGTAAAATGTCCGATATTTCAAAAAGCAATTGATATGGTGTATAAGCACCTAACAGCAAACAACAAATATCCGTTTGTTGTCCTGAACCTTGAAATTTCACCGCATGATGTGGATGTAAATGTTCACCCAACAAAAAAAGAAGTGCGCTACAGAAATCCTAACCAAATTTTTAATTTCATATATTCTGCAGTTGAAGCAGGTTTGGCTAATTATGTTGAAAAACCAAAAGTTCAAACGCAAAGTTATGAACCGCAAATTCAACCGTCAATTTCTTTCGACAACCCACAAGAAAATCCTCAAGATGTAATTCCATTTCCAACATCTGAACCAAAGGAATTTTTTGTAGATAAAAACACTGATACAATGTATGTTTCAGATAGTGAAATAAATAATTTACAACATAAAAATCAAACATTTAACCAACCACAACAAAAACAGTTTTTCACAGAACAACCAAAAGTTGAAGAACCACAAGACAACATCATCGGACAATACCGCGATACATATATTTTGATTGACGTAGAAGAAGGTTTGGAAATTGTTGACCAACACATCGCGCAAGAACGCTATATTTACGAAAAACTAAAGTCTGAAAAAGACATCATTTCTCAAATGTTATTTGTTTCTGATGTAGTAGAGGTTTCATCAACCGAAGCAGAAATCATCAAAAATAATATTGAAAAATTTGAGAAATTTGGCTACGGAATAGAATTTGTCAGCGACAATGAACTCATTTTCCGCAAAGTTCCACAACTACTTGCAAAAGTGAATCCTAAAGATATTATTGCAGACATTTTGGACAATATAGAAGGTGATATAGATAACCTTGAAGAAAAGATTTTGATTACAACATCCTGCAAAGCGTCAGTAAAAGCCAATACCAAATTATCAATTTGGCAAATGCAAGACATTATAAAAAAATGGCGCACAACAAAAATGCCATACACATGCCCACACGGAAGACCGATATCAAAAATCATTCCGCATAAAGAACTTGCAGGCTTTTTCCAACGTACAAAATAGGTCGAAGATGTTTCAAGGTCTATGTCACCCTTAACTAACCAGAATATGAGTTGAGCTGAGCGAAACGTAACATTCTGTTCCTACTTGGTATTGCAGGGTATTTAGTATTACAAATTTTTCATAAAACTAATCTGTTCTATTTGAGATGCTGAAACAAGTTCAGCTAAACACATGCTCCCCTGCCCCTTGTGAGACACAAGTAATAAAGTAGGTTGGGCTCACTAGCTCGACCATAACTTTGTCAACATAGCACTCCCCTAATAATGTTCATCATCAAAAATTTTAAAATCTTTTGGTAGATTTTTTTCAATATTTTCAAAAAGTTCACTCATAGACCAACCAAAAGCTTCTGCAATTTTCTTCAATGTAATAACCTGCGGTTCATTTTCCCCTCGCTCAATTCTTGTCAGAGTAGATTTTGGTATATCATTTTCGTAAGCAAACATTAACGCACTTTTGTGATATTTTTCTATTCTAATTTGCCTAATAGCCGCACCAATTGTTTTGCAATAATATTTTTCTCGTTCTTTCATTAAGTTTTCTCAAGATTTATTAAAATTTTGACCCATATATGGGATAGTAATGTATAATAAATTTCATACGACCCATATATGGGTTATGGAGGGAAAAATGATATATCGTAGATTTGGTTTTATACTTGCAGAAGGTGCTACGCACATAAATTCGCCACAGTCTAAAGTTAAGTTAGGCTTTACACTAGCAGAGGTTTTAATCACCCTTGGTATAATTGGGGTTGTTGCAGCTTTGACAATTCCAAATTTGATGACCCATTTAAAAAATAAAAAACTTGAAAGCCAGTTCAAAAAGACGTATGCCGAATTAAATATAGCCGCAAGAACGTTTTACTCTCAAGAAGAATCCTCTGTCCACGATGCAGATGTGATTTTGTATGGAGGGGACAACTCTGAAGGTAATAAAAGAAGTGACTTGGTATTAGACAAATTTATGACATATTTTAAAGGTTACCAAAAAACTACCGATGGCTGGTGGCTCGAGTACGACCGCACCCATAAAATTACACAAAAAAATCTAAATAGTATAGCTACAGAACATTACCCATGTGATGAATCACGTGTTGCAATTGATATTGTTGGAAGATTATATGCATTTGATAATTCTTCAACTCAACATAATTATTCTTCCGGACCAAAGGTTTGTGTAGATATTAATGGAAACGACAAACCGAATCAACTTGGGTATGACAGGTTTGTTTTTGTGTTCACAGAAAACAATGCAGTTGTACCATATACTGGCACAAGTTGGAATGGTTTCACTGAAAATATCACAGATGATACGGAAATCGCAAAATACTGCAATTATGAGTTAGGAGCAGATATACCGGCATTTTCTTGTGCATATTTTGCACTAAAAGACAAGAGCCCTGATGGCAAAGGGACATATTGGAGAAATTTTTTGAAATAACAATTGTATCTTCACTCGAAATTGTAAATTTTCGAGCTCCTCTCAAATATAATTTCTGTCTCTCCCATTCGGAGAGACAAGTTAAAACTGCCTATACTTAAAACTCAAAAATTAATGCCATCGTTTGTAAACAAATGTTACAAATAAAACACATGCTGAAATTCAATCTTCTAAAAAAACTTTATATAGAAGAGAGAACTAAAAAGATATTTAAATAAGGAGACGAGATATGGCATTTTTAGCATTAGCAAGTCAAAAGAGTTTATTGACTTTACAAAAAAACTTTTTACAATTACAGTACACTTCAATTCAAAACCAAGTTCAATATGCAACATCACAAATGACTGCAATTCAAAGAGAATATTCAGGACAAGATGACAGTGATTACACAGATGATGCAAACTACATCTATTATGAAGATTTGAGTGACCAACTTGAAACAGAAAAGGATTCTATTGATTCACAACTAACAGCTATTGAAAACGAAATTTCTGGCTTGAAGACACTTGTAAACAACAACATCAAGTCAAGCTGTACTTTAAACCTATTAAACTCTTAATCGGTTTAAATTATAAGTTTCTTTCAAAAAGTTCCACAGTGTTGAGCATCAATGACGTAATTGTCATTGGTCCGACACCACCTGGAACAGGTGATATGTATGATGCAACTTTGGATGCACTTTCAAAGTCTACGTCTCCGCGGGTTTTTCCGTTTTCATCTTTGAAAATTCCAACATCTACAATCACACAACCATTTTTTAACATTTTCCCTTCTATAATTTTTTTCCCCGCTGCAGAAACTACAACATCTGCAGTTTTTATTATGTCTGAAAGATTTTTAGTATGGCTGTGACATACCGTAACTGTTGCATTGCGATTCAGTAACATTTGTGAAAGAGGTCTGCCAACAATATTGGAACGCCCAATAATAACAGCGTGTTTCCCCTCTAACTCAATATTATATTCATCAAGCAAAAGTAAAATTCCTTTTGGAGTGCATGGATAAACTGTTGGAATTTCACCGGAAAACAGTTTACCAAAATTATATGGTGTAAAACCATCAACATCCTTCATTGGAGAAATTGTGTTGATAACATTTTCTTTTGAAATATGTTTTGGCAAAGGTAATTGAACCAATATTGCAGTAACTTCTGAATTGTTATTTAGTTCTTCTATTTTTGCCAAAAGTTCAGCCTCAGTAGTATCGGCAGGATAATTTATAACTTCTGAAACAATACCTAATTTTTCGGCAGTTTTTTTCTTGTTGTTCACATAAATTTTACTTGCAGGATTATCCCCAACAAGTATTACAACAAGAGTTGGCTTTGTTTCAAATGCATCAATTTTGGTTTTCAAATTTGCTAAAATCTTTTCTCGTAACTTTTTTCCGTCTAAAATTTCTGCCATTTCTTCTCCATGGGGTAATTATTGTTTTGCCTGCGGTAAATTTAACCTAAAATAAAATTCCTTGATTGCACTTTGAACAACTTGAGATTCGCGTGACATTGCATTATTCTTCAACTCTTTGTCAAATGGAATTGTACCAAGAACATCCAAAGCGTATTTTTTCAAAAGCTCATAAACTGCAGCCAAGTTATCGTTATCAACTTTATTTATCACAACGCCTAATTGATTGCCTGCAGCATATTTTGCACTAAATTCTTCGATACGTTTAGCCAAATGTGCAGATTCTTCTGATGGTCTTGCAACTATTATTGTTGAATCTATGTCAATATCAACAAGTTGATTCAAATATTTCAAGTCAAATTCACAGTCAAAAATCACAATATCATAACGATTTATTAACTTATACACAGCATCATTGATTTGCTTTGTAATCGGACATCTGCAATCTTTTGAACCAACAAACCAAGAAACAATTATATCAACATTATCATCAATCGGAACTAAAATATCTTCCATAGCCCATTCAATGTATTCTTGTTTTGTCATATCTTCAGGAATACCTGTTTTATACTCGTGTTTTCCACTCCTGATACCGTAAATCGTATTTCTGATATCCAATCCAAAACTGTGACCAAGTTCGCCTGCCAAATCGTTATCAAACAACAAAATTGATTTTTCGGGAAACATTTCTTTAAAAATGTGCATAAAAGCTTTTACTATTGTTGTTTTTCCGCTACCGCTTTTACCTGTAATTGCAAGTTTTACCGTCAAATCTAAAACCTCTTCCTTAATTCATTTGATAATTCAAAAACCAAATCCATTGCTTTTTGCGCAAGTTCAACACTCAATGAGCCAGCCCCACAAGATGATGTTATAAGCGAATTATCTATAATAAGTTTCTCATCAATGCCTTTATTAGTCAAATATTTTATTCCTTGCCCAAAATCTTTGATTAAATCAGCAAGCGTAATATTTTTCAAAGCTTCAACATCAAGTGTTGGAACTAAACCCCAAGCAAGCTTCCCACCATCTTGCAAAAATTTATCTATTTCTTGAGCAAACAAGCCAAGATGCTCAGAAAAAGCAAATGCATCAAAATTAATAATATCTGCTTTTGCTTTTATTAAAATTGTCCAATCACATTTTCCACAACAATGAATCGCACTAATACCACCATTTTGATGAATAATCTCACTTATTTCAGCAAGCATATCTACAACATCTTTTTCTGAAATAGTCAAATAAGCAGATGTTCCAAGCTGAGATAAAGTCGGCTCATCCATAAAAATAATCGGTATTGTTGTAGGATTAGCTTGTTTTATATGCTTAATTTGCCATAAAACCTTTAACGTCAAAAGTTTGACAACAATTTCACGTAAAGTTTCATCAAATATTGCATTAATTCCATTTTGGTCTGTCAACATCGCAGCTAGTGTAAACGGACCAATAATTTGGGCTTTTGCATATTGGGGTTTTGTGTTCTTGATAATTTTTTCAAACTCAGGAAATGTTGATGAAAATTCCTTACTGATTGCGTATTTTTCCAAAATTTCTGTATCAGTATCTGCTATTATTTCTTCATAATCAGTGAAAAAACTTTCCAAATCTTCAAAAAACTTTTCACTTTCTGTATCAATCTCAAAACTTTCATTTGAAGGCAAAAACGAAGGCAATCCTTCCAAAAATTGGATAGTCATGTCTTCGTTTCTGTTAATATTACTAAGTTGTGGATAAAAAGGAATCTCTGAAAAATCCTTCTTTACAACTTCCATTGCCGACTCAACAGTGTTGTGAGGTAATGAACCAATCGCTAATGCTTGTAGTTTTAGATTTGATAATTGATTCATCCGCACTCCCTGATTGCTAAACTATTCAGCTGATTCTTCTGAAGATTCTTCAATTGATTCTTTAACAACTTCAGATGCTGTAACAACAACATTTAATTCAGATTTAACTTTTGAAGTCAATTTGATTAACATTACATAGTTACCGATTTTGTTGATTGGAGCGTTAAGAGAAACTGATTTTCTGTCAACTTCAATACCAGCTTGAGCTTGCAATTCTTCAGCCAATTTTTTAGTTGTGATTGTACCGAACAATTTACCAGATTCACCTGCTTTAGCAGACAATTCCAATTTACCAAATTTTTCAATTGCTGCAGCTTTTTCCAAAGCTTCTTGGTGCAATTTTTCTTGTTTAGCTTTAATTCTAGCGATATTTTTTTCTCTATTTTCCAAAGCTCCTGCAGTTGCAACTTCTGCTGCACCTTGAGGAAGTAGGAAGTTTCTAGCATAACCGTCTTTAACGTTGATAACGTCACCAACTTCGCCTAAGTTTTGAACTTCTTTTTTCAATATAACTTGCATTTTACAATTCTCCTTTTACATTTATATTTCTGCATGTAGCCCTAACATACTACAAAAAGAATAATTTGTCGAGAGGTTATATAATTTTGTTAAGGAAAAGCTCATTGAAACAAAATGAATGATAGAATTCTATAAAGTAGATCGGCTTTACCAAGCAGACAAATCCCACATATCAAACGCATCAATTTTACAGTCGGGCTAGTGAGCCCAACCTACTTTATTGCAATGCTTAATTTGAAATTCCAAAACTAGTTCGGAATGACGCTATATTGTAAAAAGCCTGTCCTCCAGCCTTCCTACCCTCCGCAGGCAACTTTTTCCATTATTTTTCGTCTTTAACACTAGGAAGAGAGGAATTGAGAATGGAATTATTTTCAAATCTTGTATATGAGTATAAAAAAGGTGTTCGTGACTTGGTTCTATTCACTTGCACAAAATCACAAGCTGTTGAATACCTGAAGTATCTGAACAAACTTCGTATAAAATACTTGGTTGTCACAGTTGGGGGAGGGAAAATTAATCTATTTTTCGGAAATAATAAGTGTTTGCAGATACTAAAAGCATTTTCAAGCCTGAATTTAGACGAAATATCTGCACAAGAGGACTTCATTTTAGGTATAATGCTCGGTTACTCAAGAGCTGAACAGTATTCGAGGTTGCTTGCAAAAAGTTGTTAATTTTTTCGTAACTTTTTGTAAATTTAATCGCCTCAATCCATATATTGATGTTTTTAATAAAAAAGGCATGCTTTTCTTGCCAGACATGAGTTTTAGCATGCTTAAAATATAGACATATTAAGAAATGTAAAGACTTATAATAAAACTCCTTTTCGGCTGAAACCATGTCGCTGACATGATTTCAGCCATGTTTATTTTCTGTTACAACTTAATCGAATAAATATTTTGGACATGCCGAAAAAACAAGGTAAAATTAAATTATGCTCATGTTTGAGCAATTTTCTTGTAGAGGTGAAATGATGTTTGAGACAATAAAGAAAAATCTTTTACGCATACAAGAAGATATCGCACCTTGTAAACCTAGAATAATTGCAGTTACAAAGTATTTTAGCAAAGAAGCTATGATTGCAGCTTATGAGGCAGGATTACGCGACTTTGGGGAATCAAGAGTAATTGAGGCTTCTGAGAAGATAAACAGCTTACCTGATGAAGTGAGAAAAAATTCCACTTTTCACTTGATTGGTCATTTGCAGACTAACAAAGTAAAACAGGCAGTAAAGAATTTTGATTACATTCATTCGGTAGATTCAATAAAACTTGCGCAAAGTATTTCGCAACACGCATCAGAAATCGACAAAGTTCAAAAGGTACTTATTCAAATCAATAATGCCAACGAGGAGCAAAAGTTCGGTTTTTCAAAAGATGAAGTGTTTGAAGCTTTTGAACAAATTAAGAAACTTAATTCGCTTGAGATTGTCGGAGTAATGAATATGGCTCCGCTAGGAATACCGGAAGAAGAAATTGGGAGATTATTTTCGGATATCGTTCAAATCAAAGATGAACTGGAGAAAAGGTATAATTGCAATTTGAAAGAAATTTCAATGGGTATGAGTCAAGATTACAAAATAGCAGCTCAAAAAGGTTCGACAATGCTTAGGGTAGGTAGAAAATTATTTGAATGATAAACGGAGGAAAAGTCGGTGGCAGCAATAACAGATAGTTTCAGAAAAGTAGTAGATTTCGTAATGGACGGTTTCCGTGGTGAAAATCCATTTGTTGATATGAATGATTCTGATGAATATGAAGATGATTATGATTATGTGGAAGACGGTAATGCAGTAAGAGAAGTAGCACCATCTTATACACCGGTTGTAGAAAAACATAGCGAAACAAAAATTCTTAATCACCCAAGCATGAATAGAGGTGGTAACGAAGTTGTTGTTGTTGAACCTCGCTCATTTGATGACGCTGCCACAATTGTTCAACACTTAAAAGACAGAAAAATTGTTATGCTAAACCTACACCTTTTAGATAAAGAACAATCTCAAAGAACAATTGACTTTGTTTGCGGTGCATCTCAAGCATTAAACGGAAATCCTAAAAAAGTTGGCGATTTGGTATTTGTTTTTGCTCCTAGCAATGTAACTTTATCAGCAGATACAAATCCTCAACAAAGCAAATTTGATGATTCATTGTGGAGAACATCTCTACAATAGAATATTTTTGGTATGAGAAGAGAGATAGTTTAGATAAAACAGGCGGGTCATAATTTGAACCGCCATTTTTTTATGAAAAAATGCGCCAGTTAGAAAAACAAGCGCATTTTTTCATTTTTTCAATCTTAAATTATTTTGCGATTAAAATCTTCTACGTTTTAGCATATTCATAGCTTTGACCATAGCTTTTTTCTCATTCATTTTACCAAAACCGCCAAACATTTTTTGCATTTTGTTCATGCCGCCCATCATTTGGCGCATTTGCTCAAACTGTTTTACATAAAGATTAATTGTATGCAAATCCATACCACAGCCTTTTGCGATACGTTTTTTACGGCTGGTATTCATTAGATGCGGATTGTCACGTTCTTCAGGGGTCATACTTTGAATAAAAACTTCAATCTTTTTAAACTCGGTTTCGCTAGCGTGCGAAATCTTTTCTCTGTCAGCTTGTTTTAAATTAACCCCTGGAATCATTCCTAAAATTTGATCCATCGAGCCAAACATTTTCATCTGTTTTTGCATATTCAAAAAGTCATTAAAACTGAACTCTTCTTTCTCCATTTTTTCTTGGAATTTCAGAGCTTCTTTTTCGTCAAAAACCTCTTGAGCGCGTTCAACCAAAGAAACAATATCTCCCATACCGAGAATTCTTGTTGCCATACGTTCAGGATAGAAATCCTCAAGAGCATTAAGCTTTTCACCTGTACCTGTCAACTTGATTGGTTTTCCTGTACAGTGTACAACAGATAGCGCCGAACCACCACGTGAATCACCGTCAAGTTTTGTCAACACAAGACCGGTCAAACCAATTTGAGCATCAAAGTTTTCAGCAACATGAACAGCCTCTTGACCTGTCATTGCATCAATTACAAGAAGTTTTTCATGCGGTTGAAAAACTCTATCAATAATCAAAAGTTCTGCCATCATTTCGGTATCAATTTGCAAACGTCCTGCAGTGTCAAGAATTACAACATTAAAACCCTTTTCTTTTGCATAACTCAATGCATTTTGAACAATATTTTGAACATCTTTTGAGTCAGGTATTGTGAAAACTTCGCACCCAATTTCTTGCCCAAGAGTTTGTAATTGCGAAATTGCAGCAGGTCTATAAACGTCACACGCAACAAGTAACGGATTTTTACCTTCTTTTTTAAGTTTAACCGCCAGTTTTGCAGAAGAAGTTGTTTTACCTGAACCCTGTAAACCAAGCATCATAATAATACTTGGATGCCCAGACAAATTAAGTGGTTTTAATTCTTTTCCAAGAAGTTCTACCAACTCATCATGAACAATTTTAACAAGTTGTTGAGAAGGGTTCACCCCTTGTAAAACATTTTCACCTTCAGCCTTATCTTTGATAGAAGAAATGAACGATTTTACAACACGCAAGTTTACATCGGCCTCTAATAACGCACGCCTGATTTCACGCAAAGCATCTTGCATATTGTCTTGTGTTAATTCTTGCGAATGTGTTTTAGAAATTATATTTTGCAGTTTTTCACTTAAATTGTCAAACATATTAGAATCCTTTTAAAAAGTACCTATAAGCCGATTCTACCATAAAAATAAATAACAAACACTTTAAATATTCTACAAAATATGATAAAATAAAAAAGTAACATAAATTGGGAGTTTATTATGAAAAAGAATTTTGCATTATATAGCTTGGTTATGACAATTGTATTATTTGGTGCGGTTTCTTATGCTGTAAATATGCCATCTGCACCTGTATCATACTCTCGTCCTGTTGCTAAGACACCTGCTTACGCAGAGGCTGAGAATCCTAATGCTATAGCAACACCACGAAATAGTGGTGGTTCACAATCTTTGGATTCTTTGGCAATGTCAGCATTGAAAGCCGCAGAAAACCGCAATAACCAACAAATGAATGTTTATATTCGTCAAATGGCTGAAAAAGGTGTTACAGCAATAAATACCCCACAAATCGTTGCAAAACGAACCCCACACTGTCCACCAATAAGAATGGAATTAAATGGCAGACAATTGAGTGGCAGCCTATGTGCAAGAATGGGCTATGAATATAAAGGCAAAATGCACGATATCGGATATTGCAAATAGGGCTTTGAGGACAGGAGAACAAGATGACAAAATATCTACGCCTCGCATAAAACGTGACTCCACTTCGTTCCGCATACATCACTATGCTTCATAACGTTTGAAGGATTTTTCAATAGCCTTAGAAATAACTTGTTTTGTCGTATCATATTCTGTTGTTAATGAAGATATTTCAGTATCAAGATTTTTCATCTTCAAATCTATTGTATCTTCTTTATTTTCAATCTTTGTTTTTTCTGTATTGTACTTAGCTTCAGCTCTGGCAATAGCTTCAGTATCAGTTACTTCCAAGATACATTTATCTGTTGAATAGTTACCTTGATAATAATAACCATCATCACTGATTGAAGATATAAATGCCATACCGTTTTTCATCATTTCTGACATATAATCAGCATCATCGATTTTGTCATTTTCTGTCCAACCGTTCATACAAATCATATTGAACATTGAATCATAGAAGTTTGAAATCAATTGAGTGCTATCATCTTTAGTTTCAGAACCTGCATATACTGTGAATTTGAAATTTTTGTCAGTTCCATCATACAAGTTGCATTGAGATTTGTCACCTTTTTGGAAACTATATTGAGAGTCACCAACACCTTGCATATATTGAACATAAGCTGTCAAAAATGCTTGAGCAATGTTATTCAAGTTGATACTTACTTGAGATTTATCATTTCTATCTTTGTGAGTCCAGTTTTGGTTTTTATCTGCGGTATACGTAAAGCCCATATAGTTTTCAGACTTTTGCATTTTACTATCATCATGACTTCTGTGACTTTTAGTAATTTCACCTTCACCAATTTCATCCATCCACTGTTTTAATTTGTCAGTTTCAGGCTCTGCATATTTCTGTAAATCGCCTTTCTTTTGGTCTAAGTGGTCTTTATATTCTTGAGAATTGTGCCAATCTTGTAAGTGAGTGTTTGGAACAATCATGTCATATACTGCATTATAAGCATATTGCAAAGCTGTATCATTAGCTGCAATACCACCTAATACTGAACTAAATTGGTCCATCATCCAATCTAAGATACCGCCATCACCTGCAATTTTATTTTGCAAATAATCTGCACCATAAATTGGTAATTCGCCACCTTTTTTAGACAAAATTGAAAGATAATATTGGCTATTGCCTGACAACAAATCATATAAAGTAACACTGCCACCAGTACCTGCAGAACTTCCAAGCTCCGTATTTTCAACAGTACCATCAGTTACTCTATAAAATCTTTCATTTTCAAAAACATTACCAGCGCCATTTAAAACACCACCAACACCAAGTGTAACTCCGGCAGTAGATGTTGAATCGGTATTAGTTTTGATAACATCCATGAATTGTTGATAAGTATAATCCGTAGTAACTGCTGTTGTTGATGTTGTTTTACCCAAACCTAAAGTGTTTGAATAATTTGTACCAACAATAGTTGCTGCACTGGTTGCAGTGATAACACCTTGATTAGCCAATGCTTCAACAAACTTGTTTCGAACATCAGAAGATGGAGTACCGTTCAAACCTTCTGCAGGAATACCTGCAGCACGAGCTGCAGCCGCATAAGAAGAGTTCAACATTACTCTATTTTGCGCATCTGTAACCAATTTTGGATAATAATCATTATAAACTGATGGAGTCATTAATAACCCATAAGTTAAATTAATATTACTTTCACCTGAACCTTGATAATCATACATCAATTTAGTTGTATTCAAAGAGTTTTGGTAGTCAGAAGAAACTTTTTCCATGTCACGAGAAAGTGAGAGTTTCTGATGAGACAAACTCATAGATTGAAACTCACAGTCAGCTTTTCTGGCTGTTATTGTTAATAATCTGGCTTGTGATGCTGCTAAACCCATCGTTTTCCTTTCAACAATTTTGCACTTTTCGTAACTTGCATCCGTTTTGTCTTGTTTTCCTTGATGAAACTCGACCTCATCTCAAGACATTTTACTTGCTTTCATGTAGTATTACGGCATTCCACCGTTTAAACTTTAAAATTTGAGTGTATTTTCGTAACAAATGTTAATATATTTTTATTGGAAAGATAAAAAGGCTGTCATTCCGAACTAAATTCGGAATGACAGTTAAGTTGTTTTTGTCACCCTGAACAGCAGGAGCAGAGTGCGAAACGAAGTGGAGTCACGTTTTATGCGACTGCGGTGTTTCAGGGTCTCTAATACAACACTTAGGTCAAAAATCCGACAATAGCCAAAAGTGAACAATCAAACAAAACTAGTAAACGACAAAAGCCGAATTTGTTTGAAGAACGGAAGTGACGAGTTATTCGGCTACTATACGAGTTTTTAGTTTGATGTGAACGTTGGCGTGTCGGTGGTTTTGCAGTGCTTTTGCCACCAAAAGCATCCCTGCACGGAGTGCATGAAAAAGAAAGACTTGAAGGGCTTTGCCCCCTCTCCCTACCCCCCTCCCACAAGGGGCGAGGGAACAACTGCCAGCCTTCCTGCCCTTCAATTTGACAAATCCATGCAATATTATTCTTTTTATTGTAAAATTATCACAGGCAGAAAATATGCCTTACAAACAGACTTTTTTAGTAATAGGAAGAGGAGATTATAATAATGACAAAAAGAATCGGTATTGATGTTGGTGGTACAAATGTAAAAATTGCATTGGTTGACGGTGAAGGTAAAATCATTTATTCTAACAGCGTTCCAACTTATGCGCAAATGGGTTACGAATACACAGTAAACAATATCAAACAAGCTATTCGCGACTTGATGAAAGAAACAAACACTGACGCTAAAGAAATTGAAGGTATCGGTTTTGATTTCCCAGGACAAGTTGATTACAAAACAGGTGTTGTTAAGCTTGCGCCAAACATCCCTGGTTGGATAAATGTTCCAATCGCACAAATGATTGAAGAAGAATTTAACATCCCAACAAGAATTGATAATGACGTAAGATGTGCTGCACTTGGAGAATTAAAGTTCGGTGCAGGGAAGGGTTGCGAAAACTTTGTATGCATCACTGTTGGTACAGGTATAGGTTCAGGTCTTGTTATCAATGGACAATTGGTACGCGGAGCAGCAAATGCGGCAGGTGAAATCGGTCACATTAAGTTGCAAATGAATGGTGGACCAATTTGCGGATGTGGTGACACAGGTTGTTTAGAGGCATTCGCATCAGGACCTTCAATCGTTGCAATGGCTCAAGAATACCTAAAAGGTGGAAAGTCTACTAAATTTAGAGAAATGGCAGG
>QHME01000022.1 GCA_003258735.1 Candidatus Melainabacteria bacterium | reverse complement strand
CTTGTGGATGGACATAATATTTGTAAAATGTTACAAGAATATCATCATCTCCTTGGTTGACATTTTGTGCACCAACAAGTTCAGGTTTTTGATTTGGTTTAATTAAAATTGCTTGATTGTTAAATATATCATGTATTTCAAGATTACAAGCAATATCTCCCAAATCAATCGGAAAAGTTTTGCCAAATACAAGTTTTGACAATTCTTCAGATAAAGAAGTCTCAGGTGCTCCAGCTCCGAATATCATTAATTTTGAAGAACGAATATGAATAGGTTTGAAAAATGTTAAACCCATCAAGTGATCATGGTGAATATGAGAAAGTAAAATTGTTGAAAAAATCTGTTTTCTATCTTCAGGGCGAACCGCAGATGCAATGTAATCTTCCATTAAATCATCACCGATTCCGACCATGCCTGTACCTGCATCCAGGATTATAAGGTGTCCGCCGACATTAACTTCTACACAAGAAGTATTCCCACCATATTTTAGAAAATTTCTGTCAGCAACAGGAAAACTTCCTCTAACACCTCTGAATTTTACTTTAAATTCGCTCATAATCTTTCCTCTATTTTTATTTTTTGATTGTATAAGTTCCGGCTTGGTCTTTTGCCTCACCTGTGTAGATTGAACTTGAGAATACCAATATTTTTGCCATTTTTTGGATTGTAGTCTCTCTTGTTTCTCTCCAATCAAAATCGAAAACGACTTTGTCCTTATAATTTGTTACATCAACAATTCGGAATGCATTCGGATAAGACACTAGTGCAGGTGAACTTACATATAAGACATTGTCATGTTGCGTAATTTTTGCAGCGTGATAATGACCTTGGAATACACCAATTGGGAATTTGTAGCTTTCAATTAATTGTTTTAGAACAATTGCATTTCTCATTCTGTGATTTGGGCTTGCAAAAGGTTCAACAATCGGAACATGCATAAACATCAAAACGGTATCATCTTTTGAGCAGCTATCTAATTCTTTTTTTAGCCATTTTAGTTGAGTTTCATCAATATAACCGTTTGATGTTATTTCATTTGTTATAATATTATCCAGAACTATTACTTTGTAATTTTTTTTAGGTTCAAATGAATAATATGCTTTTTTAAATTTGAAATTTGGATTGTTGTTACGCAACATATCCAAATAAACAAGAGTTGTCAAATAGCCACCGACACATCTGTCGTGGTTTCCAAATGCGAAATACCAAGGGGCATTGAGTTTGTCTAAATGTGGTAATACTGCTCTCAATTCTTTCTCAAAAGATTTGTCAATCAAATCGCCTGTAAACATTACAAAATCGATGTCGCTTTGTTCATTTATTTGATTAACCGCATCATCTAAAAGGCGAGGAGATTCGCCTGTCATTTTGAAAGTCGTATTTGAACCATGTTCTAAAAAGTGAACATCACTTACTTGTGCAAATTTTAAGTTGGTAGAACCTGTTCTAGAAAAAGCCTGCAACCCCCATAACATGCCTGCTGTTAGGCATAGGGTAATCATCATGTTAGCTAATTTTGTCCAAAAACTTTCTTTTCTATGATTTGTCTTTTGTCTTTTACTTGAACTAGTTCGTGCTTTTTTATTCTTGTTCATTTTGTTTTTTTTCCAATATTTCCTTTATCTCATTATACTTGTTTTGCAAATACTCGTCATCATCAGAGAGTATGAAAGCCTTGTCGATGTTCATTAATGCACTCATGTAATCGCCCATCGCATAATCACATAGCCCCATATATTCATAAGTTTTTGAGGTTTGTATATCTGGCAAAAGCTCTGAAAATATAGCTTTTGCGTCTTTGTAATCTTCTGATTTATACAAGATTTTTGCCCTGTCAAATTGATATTCAGGACAGTTATTTAATTCTATTGCCTTATCGTTATCTGCTTTTGATGCTTCTAACTGCCCCAGTGCAAATTCTGCACGAGATTTTACCGCGTAAGCCAAATCATCATTAGAATTAAATGTCAAATATTTATCAATAGGATTTATGACAGCGTCATATTGTCCGACATCATAAAGTGTAATAGCTGATGCCAAATAAGCTTGTGCAAAATCTGGCTTTGCAGAAACTGCTGAATTATATGCGTCCAGTGCTTTTAAGTAATTATTTTTATCTCTGAAATAATTGCCTAAATAATAGTATGCCAAATATGCATTATTTGATTTTGTACCATCTATCAAGTAGGTGATTTCGCTTTGTGAATCTCCTTGACGTTTTGCTTCCATTGATTGTTTTATTAATGGATTTACTCCTGTGACAAAACTCTTTTTATCTTGTGCAATTACATGCGATAAACCTTTTTTGAGGTCAACAACCTGTTTGTTATTTGGATTAAGTTCTAAGATTTTGTCCAAATAAACCATTGCAGAATTGTAATCCCCAACAACACAATAATTTGCAGCAATATCAAGATAATCTTCTTCAATTTCATTTGCAAATGCAGGCATAAACGAGCATATTGCAATACTTATAAGGAAAGATAAAATAAACTTTTTCATATCTAGATTATACCATAGGGATAAATCATTGTCACTGCACTCATTTATTTTGAAAAGCTCATGTTGTGATGTATGATAGTAATTTATTGTTTTGAATCTGGCATTTTTGTCATTTGCTAAACCACTCTTATTAACATTCTCCACTCTACCTATTTATATTTTCATTTTTATAATACAATGTAGAAAATGGTACGAAAAAAGGAGAGAAATAATGATTACAAAAAACTCATCAGTTAAAACTACTTTCTCAGGTGTTGATTTTTCAAAATATTCATCAAAAGTATCTGAGTTCGTTAGTGAATTTGCATCTCGTGCAAACAAAAAAGGCTACTTCCTAAATTGGGTAAATCTACCATCAGAACAACTTAAAAGAGTTGACGAATTATATGCTATGGTAGAAAATTTCAAAGCTCAAACAGGAAACAAAAAATTAAGCGTTATGGGTATCGGTGGTTCAAAACATACTGTTGAACATATGTTATCTATTAATGGTTTAAACATCTGTCATGATGTTGTTGATTTTTATTCAGATGTTGATTCAATCAGCTTGGCAAGATTTATGAAAAGACTTGGAGATGTTACATCTTCAAACTTTATGATTGCATCAAAATCAGGTTCAACTTTTGAAACAAAAGATGGATTTTTGAGAGTTCAACAAATGTTGATTGATGCTTATATGGCAAAAGGTCAATCTCAAGAAGATGCAGAAAAATCAGCAGCAAAACACTTTATCGCAGTTACTGACGGTAATGCAGAAAAATCTGAACTTCGTCGCACATCAATTGCTAATGGTTGGTTAGGTGATTTGTTCATTCATGATGATGTTGGCGGAAGATTTTCAGCATTTGATGACCATGCTCTATTTACATTGATTTGGGCAGGACTTCCAAAAGCTGATATGGTAGCATTGTTGAATGCTGCTCAAGAGGTTTCTTCTCAATCATTGTCTGAAGATTTAGACATCAATGATGCATTAAAAGAAGGTATTTTCTGGGCTGATGCTAAATTGAATGGTATTGAAGCATCTGTTCATCAGTATATGGGTTCTATGTTTGAAAATACTGTTTACTGGCATGCTCAAATGCAAAATGAATCAGTAAAAGATACTCTAAAACAAGTTGCAAAAGTTCCTGACGCTATGCACCACTCTGCAGAAGCTCATTTTAATCCTGCAAATAAACTTGTTTTTGCACTTACTGTTCCTGTAGATAATGGTGTATGTTCAGAAAACGCAAAAGCATACATTGGAGCTTTGACAAAATCTTATGAAATTACCGGTGCATTCTTTAGAGAAGATGTTGAAACTTCTGAATTCGGTTTGACACCGGCAGCTGCAGGTGCTTTGACTCAATTAAGAGCATTTGCCACTGTTTACCAAGAAATCGTTCAATGCGTAATGACAGGTAAGGCTTTGCCTGACGTATTGGATAGTGTTCTTCAACCACACGTAGAATTTTACAAAAAGAATTTGAAAGGTGGAGTTGTTGTTCCTGGTAGAATTTCAAAATAGTTTATAAATTTTGAGATAATATTGAGCGGACGGAAAATCATTTGATTTTCCGTCCGCTTTTTTAATAATTAACTTGCCTTCCTGACCTCTTGTCTTCATTTTGCCTATTATTACTTTGTAATCAGCAAAAACACAACAAGGCAAAATGAGATAATTGAAAATATTCCAACTATAACCCAATAAGGTGAAATTTTTGAGGGTTTTGGACAAGATTTCATTGAAGTTTGTTGTTTTAATTTTGTTTTTGTTTGTTTTTTTGTTGATGAATTTTTTGATTTTGAGGAGGTGTTCTTTTGAGATTTTTCTTTTGCTTGGGCATATTTTTGAGCTAATGTTTTACTCTTTTTTCCTGTTGCAAGAAGTTCAATATCATAGTGAAGGTTCAAAATCTCTTTATTTCCTTTTTTATAAAATACGCAATAATTTATCGCGGCTTCAAATGCTCTTTGGAGACATTCCATTGCATTAATTCCATCTTTTTTTACCGAAGATGAGTGAATGGACTTGTTGCCACATTTTTTCAGAAAATATAAATCGTCAATAAATTCTTTTTCTTGTTCAGAACCTTGCGAGTTGTCTTTTAAAGTAGCTAGCATTTGGTCAAAAGTATCTTCTGTTGTACGTTTGTTACCTAGAACGTTTTTACAGACATTTTCTGCAAACCGTCTTGTTTGTCCCATGCATTGCTCAAAATATTCATCACGATATAATTTTTCTGCATCAGAAATAATGTCATATAAGTTTTTATCAGTATTTTTTAAAAAATCAAAATTTGTAGCCATAGTTCTATTGTAGCAAAGAAAAATTTTAACAGATATAACAAAAGTCTAAAATGTTCATTTAGAGATTCCGAAACCAGTTCGGAATGACGAAAAACTTTTGTACACTTGCCAAAATCCGCAGTTCGGAATGACTATATAAAAAGCCTGACCTCTTGCCATCCTGTCTTCTTGCCCTCTTGACTAAACCATATACTTCTGCAAAATTAATTTTTTCAAGGCTCTGGCATTTACAGCCTGCGGTTCAATTTCAAGCAACTTTTCCAAGTATTCAAGTGATTTGTGGTAATCACCTAATTTCTTATATGCTGCTGCCATTGCAAATAGTGCATCAACAAATTTGTCATCCAGTTCTAAAGCTTTTTCTAAATCTGAAATTGCCTTTTTAATATCAGGATTTGCAATATCTTTTCGTGAAAGTGTGATTTTGGCTTTGTTATAATATGCATCTGTCATTTTATCGTTTATTTGAAGAGCTTTTGTATAATCAAGCATTGCATCATCCCATTTTTCTAGCGCTTGATTTGCTACTGCTCTATAAAAATACGAAATTTCCCAATCATTTTTAAGTTCAATTGATTTTGTAATATTTTCAATTGCATCTTCAAATTTTCCCTGATGAATTTCTTCAATCCCTTTGTCTATATACTCTTTATAGTCGCTCATAATTTACCTCAAAATTAAAACTTAACATTATTTGATTATAGTATAAAATTAAATATAATAATAGCAAAGAGGTTTGTATGAATAAGAAGATATTAGCAAATTTTGCATTATTTTTGACAGGCTTAATTTGGGGTGTTTCTTTTGTTGCTCAAAAAGCCGGAATGGATTATGTCGGACCGTTTGGGTTTAACTTTGCAAGAAGTATTTTGGGCGGATTGAGTTTAATTCCTGTGATTTTTGTTGCGAAAATGATGAAAGAAGATACCAGAACAAAAGCAGTAAAACATGAACAACATATAAACCTTGCAAAGGCTGGGTTATCTTGTGGTTTAGCTTTATTTACTGCTATGTCAATTCAGCAATACAGCATGTTATCTGCAAGTGCAGGAAAAGCCGGTTTTATTTCGGCACTATACATAATATTTGTTCCTTTAATTTTGACATTCTTTGGTGAAAAACTTTCAAAAAACGTCAAAATAAGCGTTGGTTTAGCACTTGTGGGATTGTATTTGTTATGTTTTAAAAACAGTATATCCGGATTTGATATGTATGATGGTCTATTGTTGGTTGGTGCATTTTTTTATGGGGTGCATATTATTGTCGTAAATCATTTTTCAAAATTTGTAAATGCAACAAAAGTTTCTTGTGTTCAGTTTTTTGTTGTCGGAATTTTGTCAATGTTATTGATGTTGTTATTTGAAACTCCAACATGGGCAGGTTTTGTTGCTTGTAAAATTCCAATCTTATATGCTGGTATTTTGACTTGTGGAGTGGCTTATACTTTACAAATCTTTGGACAAAAATATACCCCTCCTACAATTGCATCATTGATTTTATGTTTAGAATCTGTTTTTGCAGTATTAGGTGGTGTGATGATTTTGCATGAATCAATGACACCAAGAGAAATTTTTGGATGTGTATTTATGATTAGTGCGGTTGTGTTGTCTCAAATACAAACAAAAGCTCTCAAAAAAGGGTATCCGCAATTTCAAAAAATAGAAAAAGATTAATAAAGGAGAAAATATGAATTTACCTAAAAATATAGTACCAAAAGCAAAACAAGAATTAGAAAAACTTCTAAATGGTAATAAAAATTTTATTAACGGAACACCTACTGCTAAAAATATGTGCCTTTCTACTTTGCAAAAGTTGGCATTGTATCAAGAACCTTATGCTTGCGTTCTTAGTTGCTCAGACTCAAGAGTTGTACCTGAAATTATTTTTGATTGTGGTATTGGAGAATTGTTTGTTGTAAGAGTTGCAGGAATCACTGTTGGACCAAATGTTTTGGAAAGTCTTGAATATGCAGTAAAAAAACTTCATGTGCCGTTGTTGATTTTGTTAGGGCATGATGATTGTGGAGTAATGGGATATGCAAATGAACATTACCCTGAAGTTACAGATAATTTTCAATCTATTTTAAAATGTGTTTATCCGGTAATTGACCATGCCGGTCAATTTGATTGCAACAATAAATTTGCAAGAAAACACACTGTTTGGGTTGAAGATTACATAATGAAAAACTCTGAAATAATTAATTCCGCTGTTAAAAATGGGAATTTATATATAGCAAAATGCCATTTTGACCATAACAGCGGAGAAGTTTATTTGATAGATAGCGAAACAAGTAGAATTTAATTAATATAGTTCATCAATCTGTTTAGCAATTGGGATTTTGTATGAAATCCTACTATTTCTGCTGTTTTTTCACCATCTTTTAATAATACAAAAGTTGGAAATCCTTTTATACCATATTTTTGAGCGACTTGTGGTAATTCTTCCGCATCCACTAATCCAATCCACATATCAGAGTCTTTCAACTCTTCCAATTCGATACGTTGCTGTTTGCAATATCCGCACCAAGTCGTATAAAACTCCAATAATTTCAATCCAAATTTTGTTTCTTGTTCAAAGTTATCTTTATTCAATTCAACTAACATAATAACCTCCTGTTTTTATTGTTATTTATATATGGAAATTGAATAAAAGTCTATAGCTTTGGTGGGGATTTACAGTATATGCCCATACTGTAGGGTTCTGGTATTCAAAAATGTACCAACTATCTCCAATATCACCCTAATATCTCAATGGTATTTTTGAGCGGAAAACTTTTTTATCTTGATAGCCAAAATTCAATAACATTCGATTTGTACTTGTATAGAAAATATTTTCATCAAATGTTGGACCAATATTTATTGTAGAAACTGAATCTTTAGAAAATCCGTATTCCAAATACGGGACAAAAAGTCCGTTTTTCTCCACTATTTTTGTCAGCTTAGCATTTTCTCCACCAAAGATATTTACAATTACAATTCTGTATTCATGTTCATTTTTAAACTGTGGATTTTTGAAAAATATGCTGACAATACTTAATACATCAATCAATTCAAATAAAATATCAAAAAGTTTAACTTCACTGTTCTTTTTGCAATTTAATGCGCGGTTAAATAGCTGATTCCATTTTTTGAAAATTGCATGAATAATTTTTATTTGTTTGTTTTTGTCGTAAATTACACTGCCGAAAATTGGCAAATAGTCATTATTAGTCATTTCTTCAACAAGTTTATTTTTGTCAAATCCTATATTATAACCTGTATAATTTTTCCCTTTGGCATAATTATTCCAAAGGGTCAAATTATCACTCTCTGTCGAAAAAGATGTTGTAAAATATTCCAATTTATTGGTAAATTCATTTTCTCCATCCACAATATGCTTATATTTATTGCGAAAATGATTTTTAATTTTGTCAAACAAATCAGAATTAAGTTCACCATAAAATTCATCAATAAGGTGAACAATAAGTTTATAAGAATATGCGATTTCTTCCTTATCGTTTAGATATAATGCGTTAGAAAATCGTAAAGTTCCGCTTGCAAGGATGTTCAAGAGTTTTTCCGGCTTAGTATAATGATAAATTATGTAATTAGTATCGTTGTCTAAAATCTTTTTGATTTTAGGAATCTTTTTCAATAAATCATCATAATAAGACATCAAAAAACCTCGCAGACTATATAATTATTATACCACGTTTGTTGTGATAATTCTATATTCTAGCGTTTTATTGAGGATTCCAGACGTTTTTTGATATGCAAAACTTCGTCTTTAGTTAAGTGTTTGTGAAATTTGGCAAATTCTTCCATAATATCCCAAGAAGAATAATTTCCAGTTTCAACTTTTTTAATCCAATCATTTACTTCTTTTGTAATCATTTTTTAAGCTCCATTTAAACACTAATTTTTGAAAAATAATAACATATTTTTTTTAATTCGTAAAGTAGTTATTTGTTTAAATGTCTAATTACTTTACAAGGGTTGCCGACAGCAACAACATCTGATGGGATATCTTTTGTCACAACAGAACCTGCACCGATTACAGTTCTATCTCCGATTGTAACTCCCGGAAGAACTACGACATTTCCGCCAATCCAAACTTTTTCGCCAATTGTAATTGGTTTTGCCCATTCTTTGCCGGCAATTCTATCTTCCACATCAGTTGGATGAATTGCAGTATAAAATCCGCAATTTGGACCTATAAAAGTATCTGCTCCGATTTTGATTTTTGCACAATCTAAAAATACGCTGTTGTGATTTACATATACAAATCCTTTAAATTCAATATTGTACCCATAATCACAGAAAAAATTCGGTTCGATTACGCTATTTTCTCCAGCATCTCCAAGAATTGTTTTTAAATATTCTTGCTTTTTTTCTTTTTCATCAGGGCGGAGTGCATTATATTGGATACACAGTTCTTTTACACGAAATCTGTCTTGTTCCAGCTCTGAACAAAATGGTTCATAGATTTCACCATTTATCATTTTTTCTCTTTCTGACATATCTTTTAAACTCCTACCATTATTGCCTTTAGTGGATTATAGCATAAATATTTTATTCTTGCATTTTTAATTTTAATCAAGTATAATTCAGCACAAAAGGAGTATGAATATGTTGAAAAAATTATTACTATTAAACCTTATAATTTTATCATTAGTATTAACTTTTGCTAATGTGTCTCAAGCTGCAAATATTAAACCATTATCTCAAACAGGTGTAAATGCGCGTTCAGAATCTCCTCATTGGCAAAAAAATACAATAACTGTTTATATTCCAAAAGATAGTAAAGCCGAATCTATTAAAAGAGCGTTTTCAAAATGGCAAAGTGAATTATCAGGACGAATTAAATTTGAATTTGTATCAAAAGGTCCTGCTGATATTGATATTGTTTTTGTCGAATCTTTGAATGGAACTGATGGTAGCTTCGGGTCTTCTTCTGTTTCAACGTCAGGAAGTAAGATTACAAAAGCTGAAATTCAATTTGCAACAAGAGGGAAAAAACAATTCTCTAATAATTATGCTTACACTGTTATGCTGCACGAAATCGGTCATGCTTTAGGTTTGTCAGATTCTCCGCGCAAACAAACCAGTATAATGTATACTCCGATTACCGATGCTCAAAATATCACAAGTATAGATTTGAGAACCTTGTATCAGATTTATGGTTGGAATTGGAGCACCAGACGAATAGGGAACTAATTACTTCCAACCATAGATATCAGCTAATGTCTTTATGTCTGATTTTAGGATTTCTTGCCTATCATCTTCAGCAGGAAACATTATGCTGAGTGGATTTTCGGAATGTTTACCGATACCTATTGCATGTCCAAGTTCATGGAGCATTACTGTATAAACTGCGTCTTTACCAAGGACTCTTCCATCAGGAGCTTTGTCTGCAATTAGGACTTCTGCTTTAACCATTTTTCCATCAGGTGTAAACCTTGCCTTAGTTAGACCAATTTCTCTATCGGCAGCTTCTGGAATAACAGGAACAAATTTTACAATCAAATTTGCGACATTTGGATTTGTTACATAAACAAAAACAATTCGGTTCTGAGTCAATCTTGACCACTCAGCACAGGCATGACGCATTGAAATTGTCCGTTTGGAATTTGATGGAATGTAGGTTTTGATTTTTGTAGGGTTTTGCCAACTTCTATAATCCATGGCAAATGATGTTAATGCGATACTTCCAATGTAAAACATCATAAGTAAAATTACGGTAAATAACTTTTTCACTTCTATCCTCGTTTATTTAATCTGTACACACATGTTTTTTAACGGCATTTATTGTTAAAAAAATTAGGAATTTGGAGTTAATCTTATTAAAACTTTACATTCCAAGATTGAAAATAAACTTTTGAGCGAACTATAATAATCGTGATATGGCAGATGAAATTGTAAAAGCACAAGAGAGTAAATCAACACGTAAAAAATATGTTTTAAAAAAGCGTGAAACTGTAAAAACGGATTACAAAGTCAATTATGAAAACGATTTAAATCCTGCTCAGTTGTCTGCTGTAATGCATAAAAAAGGACCTGTTTTGGTTATTGCAGGTGCAGGTTCAGGTAAAACTAAGACTCTGACATATCGAGTTGCAAGGCTAATTGAAGATGGTATAAAACCTGAAAATATTTTGCTTTTAACTTTTACTAAAAAAGCTGCTGCTGAAATGTTATCAAGAGCAACTCTTGTACTTGATGATAGGTGTGAAAAAGTTGCAGGTGGAACATTTCACTCTTTTGCAAATATTATTTTGAGAAAATATTCTAAATTTTTAAAACTTAAAAGTAATTTTACGATTTTAGATAAATCCGACTGTGAAGATATTATAAACCATATCACAGGACAAATGTTTCCGAAAAAAGAAAAACGTTTTCCTAAAAAAAGTACAATTTTAGAAATTTATTCAAAGAGTGTGAATAAAGAAACTCCAACAAAGCAAATTATTGAAGAAGAATTTCCTCAATTTGCACATTGTGAAGATAAAATTATTGAAGTCCATAAGGCTTATGTTGGGTATAAACGCGAGAATTCTGTTTTAGACTATGATGATTTGCTTTTATATGTGAAATTGTTGTTAGAAAACAATGAAGGTTTGCGCAAAAAACTTTCTAACCAATATCAATATATTATGGTTGATGAATATCAAGACACCAACACTCTTCAAGCTGATGTCATAAAGCTTTTGGCGTCTGAACATAGCAATATAATGGCAGTTGGAGATGATGCTCAAAGTATTTATTCTTTCAGGGGAGCGAATTATCGTAATATTTTGGATTTTCCAAAACTTTTTGAAGGTACGGAAATTATTAAACTGGAACAAAACTACCGAAGTACCCAAAATATCCTAAAACTCACGAATACAATAATTTCAAAGGCTAAAGAAAAATATGCGAAGACTTTGTTTTCAAACATTGAGTCTCCAATTGTGCCAGCTTTGATTTGTGCCAAAGATACTCAAATGGAGGCGGATTTTATTTGCCAAAGGATTTTGGAATTGTTAGACGAAGATGTTAATTTGTCTGATATTTGTGTTTTGGCGCGCAATGCACGAATGTCTTATGCACTTGAAATTGAACTTTCAAAACGAGCTATTCCTTATCAAAAATTTGGCGGTCCTAAATTTATGGAAACTGCACATATTAAGGATATCGTTTCCCATTTGCGTGTAATTATTAATCCTGATGATATTATAAGCTTAAATAGAATTTTGCTTTTATTAAAAGGGGTTGGAGCAACAACCGTTAATAATATTATTCCGATAATTAAAGGAAATTTAAATCCGAATATAAAACTCTTACCATCAAACAAAACAACAAGCTTGGTGCCATTGTTAAAAACTCTTGAAAATCTGAGAAGTCAAATTTCGATGAGAAAACCATCTGATATTGTGGAAGACGTTATTGAATACTATCGTCCGATTTTAAAAGATAAATATGATGATTATAACAAAAGAGAAAAAGATTTAGACCATTTTCAGTATTTGTCTGAACAATATTCAAACTTGGAGGATTTTATCAGTGATATGGCATTAGAGCCTCCTGATGCGAGTGTTGAAGGTATGTATAAAAGAAATTCAGATGATGAAGCTTTGACTATTTCAACAATTCACTCAGCAAAAGGGCTCGAATGGGATAGTGTATTTATTATCGGTGCTGTTGATGGAAGATTCCCAAGTGCTTATTCATTTAATTCTGCAGAGGAAATGGATGAAGAATTGCGATTGATGTATGTTGCAACAACAAGAGCAAAGAATAATTTGTACATAACATATCCTGTTGATATGTACGATTATTCTATGAATATGGTATTATCAAAACCATCAAGATTTTTGAATGGAATTCCTGATGATATTTTAGAAGTTTGGGATATTACAGAAGAAGGATAGTAAAAATGCTTATAAAAATTTATACAGACGGTGCGTGCAGTGGAAATCCGGGAAGAGGTGGTTATGGAACAATTTTAATAGCCGAAGATGATAACGGAACTGTACATAAAAAGGAAATCACAGAAGGGTTTAAAGTTACAACTAATAACAGAATGGAGTTGTTGGCTGCAATTGTTGGCTTAGAGGCATTAAAGAAGCCATGTAATGTTGAATTGACGTCTGATTCAAAGTATTTAGTTGATGCGTTTAATCAAAAATGGGTAGATGGATGGATTAAAAAAGGTTGGAAAGGTGCGAATAAACAACCTGTAAAAAATAAAGATTTGTGGCAAAGATTATTAAAAGCAAAAGAACCTCATCAAGTTAAATTTATTTGGGTCAAGGGTCATAATGGACATGAATTTAATGAACGCTGTGATGAAATGGCTGTAGCATCAGCAAATAGCGAAAATTTGCTTGATGATAAAGGTTTTTTACAAAATACTTAACAGTGTTTGCAAATCTGGTATGTTTTAGTTATGCTACTAGTGTAGGATTATCACATTAATAATTAATCAAATCGGCTTAGAATATTAAATACTGGAGAAAAGATGAAAATCACCTCAATTAGTGCCCCAAGTTTTCGCGGTGACGACGCTAAAATTAACAACGATTCATTTGGTAAAAAACAGAAAAAAGAAAAAAAATACGTTGATCCATTGGCAAATTGGCCAATGAGAGGTCTTGGTTATACCAACGATATTGGTGTAGCTATCAATGAAATTGCGCCTAAAACGGCTACATTATTTTGGGTTCCAGCATTGATGTATTTCGGAGCAGACGTTTATGACAAATACAAAAATAAAGGTAATAAATACGACCCTAATGCTCAACGTGCATTTTCTCAAGCTGTATTTCAATCTTTTGCAAGTATTATTTTGCCGACAGTGTTTGGGCATATAGGTCAAAGTGCTTTTTCACAAATTGACAAATACAAAGGTGAAAAAATTTCAACAAATGCAAAAGAACAAACTTTAAGATTTATCAAACACCATGTAGCTGATAACAGCATTATCGGTAATGTTGATGATAAAGGAAATGCCATAGAAAATTTTGAACGCGCTTTTGATAATTTCTACACAGGCAAAAAGAATACTTATGGCAAGAAAAATATTTTTGCAAAAGCTTACGACAAATTGTTAGCTAACTGCAAATATGGTGCTATTGCAAATTCTGACGAACAACGAATAAAAGAATTCGCAAAAAAAGAATTTTCAAAAGTTTTAGATACTTGCAAAAACACAGATGCATTAAACAAAAATCTCGATAACAGAATCTTTAAACTAAAAGCTTGGAAGTCTTTGGGCTCATTCACAGCACTGTTATTAACAGTAAAACCAATTGATACATTTGTTGATAAGGTTATTATTAAACAGGTTGTTGAACCACAAATGAGTCGTTTTAATCATAACCACAAAAATATTGATGAGTTTGGCAAGAACTAATTGAAAATCTTAATATATTTGATTTGACCTGTCATTTTGTGCTAGTATCTTTGATGAGGGTAGAAAAATGATAACTAAAAAATCAAGAGACGAAATCAAGAGAATGAGACATGCCGGTCATATTGTTGCGCTTGTTCACCAAAAGATGAAAGAAGTTGTACAGCCCGGAATCTCAACAAAAGAATTAGATGATATTGCAATGCATATTATTAAAGAAAATCGTGCGATTCCGACATTTTTAGGATACTGCGGATTTCCTGCTTGTATTTGTACTTCTGTTAATGAACAAGTCGTACACGGTATTCCTTCAAAAGATGTTATATTAAAAGAAGGAGATATCATTGCAATTGATGTTGGTGCTACTTATGGCGGTATGGTTGGCGATAGTGCTTGGTCATATCGTGTTGGTAAAGTTTCACCTGAAGTTGATGAATTGATGAAGGTTACTGAAGAATCTTTGTACGCAGGTGTCGAGCAAATGCGTCCAGGAAATGTTCTTGACGATATTTCAAAAGCAGTTGAAGCTGTTGCAAATCGTGGTGGATACGGTATTGTTCGTCAATACGGTGGTCACGGTGTAGGGCATGAAATGCATGAAGACCCATTTTTGTTCAACTACAGTGTTGGGGATAATACTTTGATTAAACCAAATACTGCAATTGCTATTGAACCTATGTTAAATTTGGGTTGTGATGATGTTGTTGTCTCTAAAACTGATGGTTGGACAGTTAGCACGAAAGACGGAAAACCTTCTGCTCACTTTGAACATACCGTTATTGCTACAGAAGACGGTCCATTAATTACAACTCAATTAATGAATTAGGAGACTTAAATGAATTATTACGTTGGTTTATCTTTGGCGGCAGGTTCTTCAATGGATTCAGGTGTTGCTGTCATTGATGAAGATAACAAAATTATTCTGATAGACAAGCTTTACAAAATGAATGATGTAATTTTCTTTTTTGAAAATTTCTCATCTTTGAAAAATTCTAAGATATGCGTCTCTGTACCTTCTGATAGAACCATGTTAGAAGGGAAATGGCGCATTTTATCAAAACCATATCAACTTGTTGCTACGAATAAAAATATTCCAAACCGAGATAATTGGACTCAAAGGCATTCAAATCGAGGTTCTGAATATTTTAGAGAACTATCTGAGCGTGGTATCACCGTTTCTCGTTTTGATATATATATGACAAGACAAAGTTTACACTTGAATTCTTGTTATAAAGACCGTTCTCCTGCTGATTGCAAATTTTTGCAGCAGGCTTTGAGATACGAATGGGGCTTTGATGAATTACCATCAAATATGATGCCAATGTCTCATTTGGAGGCAATTTTGGGTGCAATTTTGGCGAAAGAGTATTGTCAAAATCCGGAAAAAATTCGTACAATTTATAATTTTAGAGGGCTTGAAGTTATTGATATTAAGGAAAACCTTAATATTTCAACTGATGTTTATCGCTTTGAAGAGAGTTTAGTAAATAAGCCTGACTTGGTATAGTAAAGTAAAAATATTGGTGACACTTTGAAAAAAATAATAGAAATACTCAGTAACCCGTTATTATATTATGTAGATAAATCAGGTAATTCTGTATTTAGAAATTATTGCTTGTTTTCAAATACAGGGAATTTGTATAAAACAACTATTCCAAAAGCGAATGTTGGAAATGCGTTGGAATATAGATTTAAACTGGACAAATATTTGAAACTGGCTTATTTCTTCACTCCTGTGATTTTGTATTTCATTTTTATCCATGTGAAATTTTCAATATTTTCACTTTTGTTTTTTGAATTTTTGCTACTGCTAATTATAAATGGAGTTAGAGTTTTATGTTCATCATTATTTAGTGAATTTTTGGTAAGACAGTTTGGCAGATATGAATTGACCGAATTTACACCACCTGTACCAAAGGCTAAAATTGATGGTTATGTTGCTTTATTTCGGTCAAAAATAATTGCTTGGTGTATATTGATTGGATTGTTTTTCTTGCCGGCTTTTGCACTACAGGGAGTAATTAATTACAATCTTGTGAAAAAGCACAATAAAGCAAAACAAGCGATAAAACTTTCTAATATTTATTTTTTAATTTATCCAAAATGTGTCAAAGTATATGATATGCGTGCGTTTGGTAAATTTATGTCTCATGATTATGAGGGGGCATTAGATGATTACAAAGCAATTATGGAAATGTCAGGTAAAAAATTTACACAGAAAGATTTGATGCATTTTGCAAACTTGTTACTTTTACAGAAAAAAGTTACTACCCCTCAAGATGCAGTTGATATTTTTAATGAATATATAACTCAAAAAAATCTTTCAGTGCTTGAATCTTCTCAAATGTTATGGATTAAATCTATATTTAAAATTGAAAATAATATTGCAGAAGATGTTATGCAAGATTATGATGATTTGCTTGAATCTTTGGATGCAAAAGATTCAAAAAATCAATTTTATATCTCAAGCGATAAAGCTTATATGCTTTATTTATTAAAGGATTATGCCGCAGCAGTAAATGAATATAATATTTTGATTGCTTACGCGCAGGAAAATAAAGACCTGTACACAACTGAATTGAAATCTCTATATGCTGAACGTGGTTGGGCAAAAAAACGTATGGGAGAAGAACTTGGTGCACAAGATGATTTTGCAAATTCCGGAATTGAAATAGGCGACCTTCAAAAATACGAACCAACCTATTCTGCTCAAGAATTTGTTGTGGATAAGTTTTAGAATGTTATTAATTAAATAGCCTGTCTTTTTGATTAAAATTTCTTCAATTTTGCGTAAGAGGCATCCATTGCTTTTTTACCCAATTTGCCGAAGTCAATCGTGTACATCACGCTATCTCCGATATTCATAACATCTGTGATGTGCCCAATTCCCATTTGTTCGTGGAAAACTCTTTGTCCAACATCGTAAATATCATTCGCAAATTTTGTTTGGTTCATTTCACGTTCGCGTCTTTCTTCTGCTTGTTTTCGCTCTACCTCTTGACGCTGGCGGCGTTCTTCTGCCATACGCTTAATCGCATTATCTTTGAAAAATGCTGCGATTTTTTCTTCTTCACGTTTTTTATTTACTGCAGATTTTACCAAAATCGTGCGTTGTGGAGTTCTATTTGATTGTGGACGAGAGTAACTATTTTGTTTTGGTTGATAAGTTCTATTACCACCGTTTGAGTATGAAGAGCTACTTGAAGACTGTTTATTTGATGATGCAAGTCCTCTTCTTTGCGGAGCTACAAAATTTGCCCCAAAACCTGTTGAAGGTCTTACATAACCATCAGAATCTGATTTTGTATAAGATTCTTTTGCTTTTGATACAGCACTTCTAAATGTTGAAGAACTACTCAAGCGACCTTCTGATTCCATAGATTCAATCAAATTATGTGGAATTTCTTCAATAAATCTTGAAGGATTATAGTATCTGTATTCTCCCCAAGTTTGACGGCGTTTAGCAGATACAAGATACAATTTTTCTTCAGCACGTGTGATACCAACATACATCAAACGGCGTTCTTCTTCTACTTCTGATGGAACTTGCAAGGTTCTTTGACTTGGGAAAATTCCTTCGTCCATACCTGCAATAAATACAACAGGAAATTCCAAACCTTTTGCTGCGTGAAGTGTCATCATTGTGATGTTATTAGATTCATCTTCCATAGAATCTAAATCTGACACAAGAGCAACCTGTTGCAAAAATTCGCCCAAAAGATTATCCTCTTCCTCCGGTACAAATTCTTCTGCGACGTTTACAAGTTCTTGCAAGTTGTTTATATCATCTTGAAAATCAGGGTCAGTTGCAGCTTTGGCTTGAAGTTCTGCCAAATATCCTGATTTTTCGATAACAAGAGTTACAAAGTCTTTTAATGTATATGAACTTTGCGCTTGTTGGAATTTATAAATCAAATTTGCAAAATCTTTCAATTTAGCTTGAGTTTTTGCAGAAATTTCAGACTCTTCGCAAATTTTAATTGCTTCAAATAAGCTGATATCTCTTTCATTTGCAAAATCAGTAAGATTTTTCATTGTAGTGTCACCAATTCCGCGTTTGGGAATATTTATCACACGACGTAAACTTTGAGAATCATCTGTGTTGTTAATCAGTTTTAAATAACAAATAATTGTTTTTACTTCTGCACGGTCATAGAACTTTGTACCGCCATAAATCCTATAAGGAACACCGGTTGCCATACAGGCTTCTTCTAACGCACGTGATTGGTTGTTTGTTCTATATAAAATCGCAAATTGATTAAAGTTGCCGTGTGCTGTACGCTTAATGTTGCTAACAATATAATTTGCTTCATCTGCTTCATCATCTGCTATATAATAACTTAGCTTTTCACCTTCACCTTTATTTGAGTACAAAACTTTTTCCACACGTTCATCATTGTTTTCAATAACGGCATTTGCTGCATTAAGAATATGTGCGGTTGAACGGTAATTTTGTTCAAGTTTGATAAGCTTTGTTTTTGGATAATCTTTTTGAAAATTCATAATGATTGTGAAATCTGCACCACGCCAAGAATAAATTGATTGGTCGACATCTCCTACAACGCACAATGAACGTTCTTCTGGAACTTCTTTTGAAAGATTTGTGTAAAGCATATTAACAAGATTATATTGCGCAAGGTTTGTATCTTGGTACTCATCGACCATAATATGTTGGAAACGGTCGTAATATTGCTTTCTAACTTCTTCATTTTGTTCAAGTAATTTTACAGTCAACATCAACATATCATCAAAGTCGATTGCATTGTTGTTGTTTAGTGCCTTTTCATATTCTTCATAAATAGATGCAATTTTTTGTGACTTAAAATCTCTTGCATAAGTCGCAAATGTTGTAGCATCTTGCATTTTGTTTTTTGCGTTGGAAATAACTGATTTTACAAGCTTTGTTTGGTAAACTTTATCATCAAGATTAAGTTTTTTTATTGCTCTTGTAATGATTTGATTTGTATCAGAATCATCATAGATAGTGAAATTTTTATCAAGGTGTTTGCCGGTTGAAGTGTTATATTTGTCGATATTTTCTCTCAATATTCTTCCGCAAATTCCGTGAAATGTCCCTACCCACATATATTTTACGGTATCTTCACCAATAATTTTGCCGATACGTTCTTTCATTTCTTTGGCAGCTTTGTTGGTAAATGTTACAGCCAAAATATTGCGTGGACGTATTCCGTTTCTTATCATATATGCAATACGAGTTGTTAAAACTTTTGTTTTTCCTGAACCTGCTCCGGCTAGTATTAGCAAAGGTCCTTTTGTTGTTTGTACTGCTTCCTGTTGTTCCTTATTAAGATTTTCTAATAGATTTTCCATGACCTCTTCCCAAATAAAAAAAACTATGCTATAATACAGCATAGTTTAAAAATGTAATTAATGCAATCAAGAAGGTAAACAAGAAATGACAGAAAGTGATATGGAAATTTTATTAAGCGCAGACGACAATAAAGAAGATTCTCAGAAATCAATAGTTGTACCTATTGATGATGATATGGACACTGTAAAATCAGATGCACCTAATACGGTTGATGAACTTGCAATGGAGCTTGCTACAATTAAGCAATCAGCTAAGAAAATTGCAATCATCGGAAGTAGAAATTTACCAATCACTCATCAACAAATGATTGAAACTCTTGCAACAGCTTTGGTTATGCAAGGTAACACAATCATTACATCCGGCGGTTCTTCAGGTACAAATGCTGCAGCTATTCGCGGTGCTATGAAAGCTAATCCTGAAAAATTGTGTGTAATTTTACCTCAAACTATCGGTCAGCAACCATCTGATGTACAAGACCAACTTATTGGTGTACCTAATATTATTGAACACGCAGACAGAGCTATGATGACGTTGGCAGATGCTTCAAGAGTTTGTAACAGAGAAATTATTGATGAATGTAATCAACTTATTTGTTTCCTTTCTCACACAAGTAAAACTCTTCACAATGCTGTTCAGTATGCGGAAGAAGGTCACAAAGTTATTACTGTATTCTATTTAGATTAATTTAAGGTTTTCTTTATTATGAGTGAAAATCTAAAGAAACTTACCGGCAAAAATCCGAAAGATTTTGAACCGTTAGCTTATGCTCTAATTAATACTCCTGATGTGGAGTTATTTGCTGAGCTTGTTGGTTCGGATGATTTTTTGTTTGATTTTGTAAAGCAAAATGTTGCAAATAGACTCAGCAAAGTTTGTAATGAGTCAAATTATATGAATTTACTTGCTTTATTGAAATATTATTCACCGTTTTATGAAGATTTTATCGTTTCTAATTTGGTGAAGTTTGCAAATGAAGATTTGACAGATAAATTACTGGAAATCTTTGAAAACGGAACAGATGAAGAAAAAACGTATTGTGCAAAGTTTTTTGCATTTGTTCAAGACCCTTTGGCACTTGAATTTCTTCAAAAAAATGCATATAGTGAAAATTCTGCATTGAGTTCAAATTGTGCTTCAACATTAGCTTTACTTGGAGATAAAACATCTTACAAGCAAGCTTTAGAAAAACTCAATTCCGATGATGAGTTTACAATACTTGATGGAGTGAAATTTCTTGTATCTTATGGAGACAAAGCTGTTGTACCAGAAGTAATTAGTGCGATGAAAAAATCTTCAATGGCTGAAAATATTGCAGGTGAATTGCTTTATTTGACCAACTTGTTTGAATTATATAAACAAAATCAAGAAGACGGATTGTTCGTTTTAAATTCTATCATTAATGGGCTTGGTGAAATTTTAGGCTTGGCTCAAATTTTTGATTTCAGATTATATGAGTTTTTAGAAATGCTGATAAATGGGCATAAAGATTCAAAAGTTGCAGTTGTACTGATAAACGCGGTAGACAAATTCGATACTCTGACAGAAAATGATGAATATCTTTTTGATGAAACGAAGGATACCAAACAAGAAGTTAATGATATCAAAAAGCTTTTATCAACAATGAATATTGGTGAATTGTATGCACTTGTAGATGAAGAGTTGGAAGATGGTAGTTTGTTTGTCTTTTCAGCACTCGAATTTACGGAAGACGAAAATAAGGTTAGAAGTTTGTTAAGTTCAGCAAATCCGACCATTGTTTTAAAAGCATTGGAAGTTTTAAAAATTTTAGGTGTGTTGACAAACGATGATAAACATAAGGCTTTAGATTCTGTTGTTGATGAAAATTTGAGAAGTGTAATTTACGCAATATAGACTTTATCCTATTTGAGAATCTATCAATGTTGATATTAAAAAGCATACATGTTACCCATCTCCGATGTAGAGGGTAGGTTGTTGTGGGTTCGTTCTTTCTTTTTCAAGAATTTGGCAGAAATTTAAAAGCGGAACGCAATAGAGCAGGCTTGTCACAAGAACAATTAGCTGAGCGCATAGGGGTATCTTATGGACAAGTAGTCGGTACAATTGAGCGCGGAGAGACGAATACATCGCTATCAGTCATTGTTGCAATTATGGATGCACTGGATTTAGATTTTGAAAAACTTTTTGACAGAAATAATTTAGAAAACTAAAAAGACCTCGAAATTTTCGAGGTCTTTTTTATAATGATTTAAACAACTAAGCAGCTGTTGCAACTTTTTTGTTTTTTCTTTCTTCCCAGAAATCAACAAGCATACTACAGAAGAATACACTTGAATATACACCGACAACAACACCAAGCATCATTGCTAATACGAAGTCTTTTGTTGTTACACCGCCAAAGAAATACAATGCAGCCAACGTAATAAATACAGTCAATGCTGTGTTGATACTTCTTGCCAATGTTTGGTTTACTGATGCATCTACAATTTCACCAAATGACATTTTCTTACCGTAGTATCTCAAGTTTTCTCTGATTCTATCGAATGTTACAACTGTATCGTTGATAGAATAACCGATGATTGTTAATATCGCAGTCAAGAACAAGCCATCCACTTGTACATCACAGAAGATTCCAAGTATTGAAAAGACACCGACTACAAATATTACGTCATGCACCAAACCCAGAATTGCTGCTAGTGCATAATCGAATTTAAATCTCAATGAGATATATATTGTCATACCCAAAATTGCTAATGCCAAAGCTAACAATGACATTTTGAACAATTCTTTACCAAGAGTTGCACCAACTGAACTTACTTGAATCAATTCAGCGTTTTTGTATTCGCTTTTTACAACATCTGTAATTTGGTCTGCAGTATCAGAACCTTCATCAATGAATTTTGTTCTGATTGAAATAATTGATTTAATATTTTTGTTTTCTGCTGTTGGGTTTACATTTAAAATTTGAATATATGGATTTTGAACACCGATATTGTCCAAATCTTCTCTTGTTTTTGCAACAGCTTCATTGTTGATAGTATCCGCAACACCATATTGTAGGATTGTTCCGCCTGTGTAGTCAATACCAACTTTCACAGGAGAGTGTGTCGGATATGTAATCATTGAATATACCATTGCGCAAATTCCTGGCAATAGTAAGCATGCTGATAAAACCATCCAAAGGATTCTGTATTTTACGACATGCACTGTTTTATTGAAATGAAACATTTTATTTTACCTCAACTTTCCTAGTCTAAAATACCAAAACGAGCTTTTTCACGTTTAGTTTCTTTTACTTCATAACCTTGTCCGATTTCATCTTTAGATAAGCCGAACAATGCAGGATATTTCAATTCTCCTGTTCCGAAGATTAAGTGCATGAAGTTTTTAGTAACTGTAATCGCTGTGAACATTGAAACAACTACACCTAATGCCAATGTTAAAGCGAAACCTTTAACAACACTTGTACCCAAGAAATACAAAATTACACAAGCCAAAACTGTTGTCATATTTGAATCAAAGATACTTGTGAATGCTCTATCAAAACCTGAATTGATTGCTGTGAACAAGTTTCTACCAGCTTTCAATTCTTCTTTTGTTCTTTCAAAAATCAAGATGTTAGCATCAACCGCCATACCTACAGATAGGATGAAACCTGCAATACCTGCAAGTGTTAATGTTACCGGAATAATCTTGAATAATGCAAATAAGATTAATGCATAAATTATCAACGCAATGTCAGCAATAACACCAGGCAATCTGTAGTAAAGAACCATAAATATCATAACAAGTCCGATACCCAAGATACCTGCAAATTTTGATTTTTCGATACTATCAGCACCCAAAGTCGGGCCAACAGTGTTTTCTTGAATGATGTCTGATGGAACAGGCAATGCACCTGCGTTCAACAAATTAACCATTCTTTCAGCCTCTTCGTATTTGAATCCGCTTGAACCGCCTGAAATTTCGGCTCTACCGCCAAAAATTGCTTCTCTGATTACCGGAGCAGAAATTTCTTCTCCATCAAAGAAGATTGCCATTTGTTGACCTACAAGCTTTTGAGTCAATTCGGCAAATTTTGTAGCACCTTTTCCGTTAAATTCTAATGATACAGTCCATTGACCTGTTTGGTCAGAACCGATTGAGGCAGATTTCAAATCTTCGCCTGATAAACCGGTTGATTCCCACAAGTATTGACCTTGTGCGTCTCTTTTCGGTTGTTTGTTTGCATCAAATACAGGTTGTTTAAATTCCAATTGAGCAGTTTTGCCTAAAAATGCCTCTGCCTCTTTCAAATCTGTGATTTGAGGAATTTCAACCAACAATCTTTTGTCGCCGATTTGGGCAACACTTGTTTCAGATACCCCAAGTTTGTTTACACGGCTTTCGATTGCATACTGCAATCGGCTCATAACATCAGGAGTAATCTTTGAGACTGAGTCTGTAGTTTTGGCTTCAAGCATAATTCTTGAACCACCTACAAGGTCAAGTCCCAGTTTGGTAGGTTTTTTGTAAATTGTAACAATGCTGGCAATGATAATTGCTACAATCACCCAAAACATAATAATTTTGTTTTTCAATTTTTTACCCTCATTATATACTGTGACTATTAATAATATCTTTCAATTTATAATACTTTAAATTACGGAAAAAAGAACTAACCCTCTTCGCTTAATTCTTTCTTTACGCTGTCGATTACATCAAATAATTCACTTTTCTCTTCATCACTCAATGTAACCAATGGCTTTCTTACATATTCACCGATTAAACCTTTGTATGCCAAAGCTGCTTTTGCAGGAATCGGATTTGGTGCCATAAATAATTCTTTAAATACAGGGTACAATTTGCGATGCATATTTCTTGCAGCAATGTATTCACCTGATTTGAAGTTGCGAATCATGGATTTAATTTCAGATCCAAATAAATGTGATGCAACTGAAATTACGCCATGTGCACCAAGTGACAACATTGGTAAAGTCAAACTGTCATCCCCAGAATAAATTGCAAAGTCGTCAGGACAAAGCATTTTCATCTCAGTAATTTTGTCCATATCAGGACAACTTTGTTTAATACCAATGATATTTTTAAAGTTTTCAGCCAAATATGCAACAGTCTCCGGCAACATTGCAACACCTGTTCTTGATGGAATGTTGTATAAAATTATTGGCAAATTTGTTGATTCTGCAATCGCTGAAAAGTGAGCAATCATGCCTTTTTGATTTGGCTTGTTGTAATAAGGTACAACTGATAAAATTGCATCAACTTCTTCTTTTTGTGCCAATTTTGTATATTCAATGGCGGTTTCCGTAGAATTTGAACCTGCTCCAAGGATGATTTTTGCTTTGTTCGCAGCAGCTCTTTTTACGGTGTTTACCAGTTCAATTTCTTCTTCGTTAGTTAGTGTTGGAGATTCTCCTGAAGTCCCTGCCACAAGTAGCGCGTCACTTCCTGAGTTAATCAAGTGTTTTGCCAAAGTTTCAACTTTGTCATAGTCAATGAATCCCGTTTTTTCCATAGGGGTGACCATTGCAGTAATAACTTCTCCGCAATCATATCTTAAAGTCATATAAATATCCTCTGCTTCCCTAATCTATACCAGTTTATTATATTACAAACAAGCAGATAGTGTTTAATTATTAAGAAGATTGACAAAGGGGTGATACTTGAGTGGGGGAGGATGTCTGTATGCTATGCCGATATTGAAATGGTTTTGCGTTAAAACACTACATACTGGACAAATTAGCCTATGTCATTCCGAATAAATCCTGTAATCAATATATGGTAAAACTACGAAATAAAATAGTATTAAATAGCAAAAATGGATTGTCATAGTCGTGCAAATGCACTCCTTCGCAATGACATTACGTATTTTCAATATCGTCATTGCGAGCGATAGCGAAGCAATCCAGCTTTCTTTTAGATGAATTTTATTTGGGATAGTAGTGGAAACAAGTTCAGCATGACAAAAAGGATTAACCGACATTATGAATTGACTGGAATGTGAGTTGAACTAAAGTGAGACGAAATATTCTGTTCAAATTCGGAATTTCAGAACCTTTTCAATAATCAGCAAACAAATACCGCTATTTCAAGCCAACTACTTCTTGCGTTTCCATACTTGTTCTGGGATAGTCCAACCATTCGCTCTTATATATTCCAAACACCAATAACCATTTCCATTAAAACAATTGTCTTTTACTTCTTCTTTGGTTCTATCATGACCTGCAGGTAGAAACCCTTTATCTTTATCATAAACTAAAATAAAAATATCTTTACCAATTACATTTGGGCGCCTGTCACCATTCACATCAAAATAAAATTGTAAAGTTGTATTGTTAGAATCTATTCCAAATAATTTTTTTGTATTGGCACTACCTGTCCAGTCTAAGTCAAAATATGCTCCTTTTGCCGTTCTGAATGTTACGGCATTCCAACCAATATTTGCCTCATTATTTCCTACGTCAGTTTCATAAGTTGGGGTTAAATTGTTTAAAGTCTTTACCACACCTTTTTTATGCCAACAACCTGATTCGTGTACACAAAATGCCTCAACCTTAAAATAAGGAGCTAAAAAGGTGTCAAACCAATGTTTCAAAGATTCAGCATTGCTGCTGATTGAAACATCTTCAACGTCATCATTTTCACCCATTTTCATTGCCTGAACAATACTTGAATAGTTTTCTTTAATTTGGGATTCAATTTGCAATTTCTGAATCTTTGACATCAATGTCGGAATTGTCATTGCTGCAGCTATTCCGATTATCCCAAGAGTAATAAGCACCTCAGCAAGAGTGAATCCAAATTTTGCTTTAGTTGGGAGCAAATCCATGTGCCTAGCACCATTATTTAAAGTATATATAAGTAATTCTTTCTTTTTCATAAATAGCTCCTTCTGTATTTAGTGTTATAAATTATTTCCAATATACCATGCGACGGTATATTAATCAATAATATTTAGAATTAAGTATTTTGAAACGGTATTTATATTTGCCTAAAAATTAACTAAAATTAGACTATGGATGTTGAAGAATTTAGAAGATGCCTAGGTGATAATTTAAAGTATTTGCGCAAGAAAAGGAATCTTACACAGAGTGCATTAGCCGAGGTGATTGGGCTTGAGACCCATAATTTGAATCGTATAGAAAATGGCAAAAGTTTTCCGCAGGCAAAAACTCTTGTGAATTTAATCAACTTTTTTGATATTGCACCTTATGAACTTTTTGTATCGCAAAATGATAAAATTTGTTCCATTGTAGATATGTTACAAAAGTATCCGAATCGTACCGATGATATTTTTGATATTTTGTCTGCATTGATACAGAAAAAATAAAATAAAAAATATTTTTGACTAACCCCTTTACAAAAAAAAATTAGCATGTATAATAGAACTTGTGGAGCGAAAGCAAAACACCAAAGGCAAGTCGCCAATGGGGGATTAGCTCAGCTGGTAGAGCACCTGCTTTGCACGCAGGGGGTCAGGAGTTCGAATCTCCTATCCTCCACCATTTAAAATCAAGAGCCGTAAGGCTCTTTTTTAGTATTAATGATATTAGGAGTATGTATATGTTTCGTCAACCAAATTTTTCTAATTTAAGATTTAATATTATTCAAGCTGTAAATCCATATATTCAAAATTCTTCGAATAAATGTTTTGGAAAATCTATTATTTCCTTACCTAACAACAAAGTAAAGAGTACAATAAATTTACCTAAAAAGCTTCTAAATAAAAATTTAAAATTAACTAGTCAACCGAGTGTTGATTTGGTTACCTTATCCCCAAATGCAAAAATTGCGAATGTATCAAAACCTACACATGATAGTAAGGTTGCTTATGGTAAATTAATAAAAAAAGTTTTAAATAAGTATTTTGATAATGATAATATAGCTACTGATTTAATGAAAGATAAAAAAACAAATTTAAATCAACTTGTAGAGGAATTTGGGAAAGAACAGTATTCTAAATATAAAGCTCCACGCAAGAAAGCAATGAACTTAATGCGTAAAGATGCAATAGCAAAATATAAAGTTATGCAACAAAGTATAAGAGATGAAGAAAATGAGAATAGAAGATTTTTTAATCTCTATTTAAATCAATTCGAAGATTGGTGCGATTTTTAGAAAAAAATAATTATACAGATTTAATGTCAGGGAAAGAAATATCTGGATCTTTTAGGTTTAATGGATTTAATAATTTACATAACGCTTTTGGAAGTGTTGATGTATTATCTGCAAAAGTTCGAGGAAATTACGTTGATGTTGAATTACT
>QHME01000021.1 GCA_003258735.1 Candidatus Melainabacteria bacterium | reverse complement strand
TCCTTTCGTAACTTAAAGTTCCATTACTTACCATGTCGGCAATGTAGTCCATAACCTTTAATCTTTTTACTCTTTTGTTACATTTTGTTAAAGATATTTATAGCTAAAAATATTAATATATCATTAACTATCCTTCGTATTTTTATTTTTGAGATAAAATAATGTTATAAATATACAGATAAGAAAGGGAAAATAATATGTGGGATTATTCTGAAAAAGTTATGGACCATTACAGAAATCCAAGAAATGTAGGCACTATTGATAATGCTGATGCTGTTGGTATTGCAGGTTCTTTGACTTGTGGAGACCAATTGAAAATATATTTAAAAATAAAAGATAACATTGTAACAGATGCAAAATTCCAAACTTTCGGATGCGGTTCAGCTGTAGCTAGTTCAAGTATGCTGACAGAAATGATTATTGGTAAAACGATTGATGAAGTTAAGAAAATTACTAATAAAGATATTGCAGATGAATTGGGTGGTTTACCTCCTGAGAAAATGCACTGTTCAGTTATGGGTTATGAAGCATTAGAAGATGCTTTGAAAAACTACAAGGCAGAAGGTTATGTCGATTTGGATGAGCTTATGGATGAAGAAACCGAAGTCAAAGAAAAAATGATTTGTACTTGTTTCCAAGTTACAGAAAATGTTATTTGGGATGCAATTAAGCAAAACGGTTTAAAAACGGTTGAAGAAGTTACAAATTATACAAAAGCAGGCGGAGCATGTGGAAAATGTAAGGCTGCTATCCAAGACATAATTGATACTTATTACAATAAACAAAAAAATGAAGAACAGAAATTAACTCCGACTCAATGGATTTTAAAAGTTAATAATGTAATTGAAACGCAAATCTCACCAGAACTTCAAAAAGACGGTGGAGATATAGAGTTGGTTGATATTAAGAATAAAACGATTTATGTGAAACTAAAAGGCAGATGCTCAGGTTGCAAAAATTCAACAATGACATTGAAAAGTTTTGCTGAAAAAGTTTTGCAAGATTCATTGGGGTCTGATGTCGTTCTTGTCGAGGTAAAATAGTATGACAAATAAATTAATATATTTAGATAATAATGCAACCACAAAGGTTGATGAAAGAGTTTTGGAGGCTATGCTCCCTTATTTTAAGGAAGAATATGCAAATCCTTCAAGTATGTATGATTTTGCTAAAAAGCCTGCTGCTGCAATAAGAGAGGCCAGAGGTAAGATTAAAGATTTTGTTAATGCAAAAGATGAAAAAGAAATTATTTTTACTTCTTGCGGTTCAGAAAGTGCTAATACTGCAATTCGCGGAGTTTTGAATTATAACAAAAATAAAAAACACATTATCACAACAAAAGTTGAGCACCCTTGTGTTTTGAATGTTTATAAAGCATTAGAAAAACAAGGCTACCGAGTTGATTATATTGGCGTAAATTCAGTTGGCGAACTTGATTTAGAAGCGTTGAGTGCAGCAGTTGATGAAGATACCGCATTGGTTTCTGTAATGTGGGCAAATAATGAGACTGGCGTAATTAATCCAATCGGTAAAATATCTGAGATTGTTAAGTCAAAAAATAAAGATGCAAAATTATACGTTGATGCTGTTCAAGTTGCAGGCAAAATTCCTATTGATGTTCAAGCTAACGGTGTTGATTTACTTGGTATTTCAGGACACAAATTTCACGCACCAAAAGGAGTTGGCGCATTGTATGTAAATTCAAAAACGATGATTACGCCGTTAATTATCGGAGGACACCAAGAACGTGGAAAACGTGCAGGTACAGAAAATGTTCCTTATATTGTCGGTATTGGTAAAGCAGCTGAACTGGCAATGGATAGTTTGCAATACGAAGCTACAGAAATTAAACGTTTGAGAGATAAATTAGAATCAAGTATTGTGAAAAATATTTTCAATGCTAGAATCAATACAGGTTTAGCAAATCGTGTTCCAAATACTACAAATATTGGTTTTGAATATATTGAAGGTGAGTTGATATTACTTCACTTGTCAGATATCGGTATTTGTGCCTCATCTGGTTCTGCGTGCACATCAGGTTCGCTTGAGCCAAGTCATGTTCTAAGAGCTATGAATGTTCCATTTACTGCAATTCATGGTAGTATTCGTTGGAGTTTGAGCAGGTTTACAACAGAAGATGAAATTGATTATGTAATCGAAAAATTACCGGCAATTATTGAAAAAGTAACTTCAATTTCACCATATCAAAAAGAACTTCAGGCTCTAAAAGATATGCGAAAATAAATCAAAAAAGGTGTGCAATTAAAGCGCACCTTTTTTATTATTTAATTTAGAGTTTTGAATTATCAAAATATACTACTTTTGTCTTAGAAGGAAAATACTAGTTTTTGCTTTTGAAAAACTCCTAAAGTGAAGGATGGGTTTTGGTTATAAAAGACTTTATCCTGACTCTAAGGAGTTTGATTTATGAAAAAAATAATTATTTTACTATCCCTATTTCTGGTTACTCAAGTGGCTTTTGCTGTTCCGAATACAAAGGTTTTGGATAATATTGAAAATTCGCTTTATGGTTTTACCTATTCGTCAGAAAGTGAAAACACAAGACTCAATAGATTGGAGAAAAGTGTTTATGGAAAAACTAATTCCGGTCAAAATCAAACTCGTATTGCAAAATTGAAAAAGGATTTGGCTGCTGATCAAATGGGACAAGAGATAGAACCGAGGGAAGATACATTTGCAGAGCCCGAAGATTCTTGGATTTATTCAAAAGAGCCTGTCGAGGCAGCAAAAATGGATTATCCAGCGATTAATGAATTAGAAAATCAGGTGTTTAAGAAAGAATTTAAAGACCAAAATATAAAAACACGTTTGTCAAATTTGGAAAAGAAAACATTTGGCAAAACATATGAAAGTGAAGATTTATCAACTCGTGTGGATAGGTTAAAAGCTGAAATCAAGCCTAAAAACTTTATGGCAAACAAAATCGCTCAACAAGAAAATGATTTTTATGATAGTGATATCGACAAATTGAATCAAAATTACCACTTAGATAGATATGGAACACCTTTTGACTATGATGCATACAACAATCGAAATAACTCAATGCGTTATCCTGATTATTCTGATTATGATGATTTTACTACAGGCAATAACGTTTTCAAATCATCAAAACCACTAAATATATCCACTATTGAAAAGACTTTGTATAAAACGAAGTTTGAAAACGAACCAATGACAAGTAGGTTATCTAGAATTGAGTCAAGTGTTTTTGGTACAAGTTTTTCAGGTGATAATGAATCAGAAAGAATTGCACGAATATCAAGTGCAATACAGGCACAAAAGTCAGCTAAACGTTATGACAGCAACAAATTTGGACAAAATATGGCAACTGCTGTCCAAATCGGTACTCTTATTTTGATGGTCTTGGCTTGTATTTTGTAATATTACACTTACTTCGTAGTTGCAAACTCTGAACAAGTTTGTTTTGTGTTCAATTTATAAATATGTTTTAAGCCTTCCAGTGTCAAAATCGGATTCACGCAATCAAACGGACGAGTTAAATAATTTGCTATCAAGCCACAATAGCCACCGGTTGCAACAATTGTAGCTTTTTCTCCGAGTTCAGCTTCACATTGAGCAACTAAACCCTCTACCATGCAAGCAGTTCCACGAATTACACCTGACAAAATTGCATCAGTTGTATTATGACCGATAGCATTTTGAGAAATAGAAACATCAATTTTAGGAAGTTTTGATGTTGAATTTTTCAAACACTTCATTTGAGTATTAATTCCAGGGGCAATAACGCCACCTAAAAATTCATGTTTAGAATTTATAATATCAAAAGAGGTTGCTGTACCAAAGTCAATTACGATAACCGCACCTTCGTATAAAACAGATGCAGCAACTGCATTAGCTAGTCTATCTGCTCCAACTTCTCGCGGATTATCTGTACAAACTTTCACTCCTAGGGTGATATCTGAGGCAACAAAAACAGATTTTATATCAAAAACATTATCAACTGCCCTTTTGAATTTGATATTTAATTCTTCCACAACAGATGCAATAACACATCCATCTATTTTATAATCTTTAAATAAAGATTTCAAAAGAATTTCATATTCTTCACCTGACAAATCCCTATCTGATGCTAGGCGAAACTCGTTCACATATTTGTCATTATTAAATAATCCAAGGGTAATGTTTGTATTTCCGATATCAGCTGTTAATAACATAAGAATAGTCCTCACATATCTGAGGACTATTCTATTACAAACATAGTTTTAATGTAAAGTGCACATTAAAATTAATGGTTACTGACCATCTGTACGTCCGCATGGAGTATAATTTGTATATTGACTATAATTTGCGAGCATATGGCTCATAGAACCTGGCCCAACATTATTTTGTTGTTTTTGTTGTTTCTCAAATCTATATTTATTAACAAAGTCAATAGCATTTGATTTCATATCGCCTGCAACTTTTGTAATTGATAAACCAAAATCTGCCATTGTGACATCCTCCATCGTTCATAATCTTGCTTACTTATATAAAGTATTTTTTAATGAATGGATTGCGCAAAATCAAACAAATTGTTACATTTCTTAATAAAAAGGAGTATCTTCACAAAAATTTCAATTTGGTATTATAATCTTGACAAAATTTTATGAGCGGTTAGAATGAGAATATCGTAGAATACTAAATTTATAGTAGTATATAGTAGACAGAAAAAAAGGAGATTAATCTCATGGCACGTGAAAAGTATGAACGTACGAAACCGCACGTTAACGTAGGTACAATCGGCCACGTTGACCACGGTAAAACTACATTAACAGCAGCTATTACCGGTACATTAGCTGCAGCAGGTCAAGCAGCTGCTAAAAAATTCGATGAAATCGATGCTGCTCCAGAAGAAAAAGCAAGAGGTATTACCATTTCAACAGCTCACGTTGAATATGAAACAGCAACTAGACACTATGCTCACGTTGACTGCCCAGGCCACGCTGACTATGTTAAAAACATGATTACAGGTGCTGCTCAAATGGACGGCGCAATCTTGGTTGTTGCAGCTACAGATGGTGCTATGCCTCAAACTCGTGAACACATCTTGTTGGCAAGACAAGTTGGTGTTCCTAACCTAGTTGTATTCTTGAACAAATGCGATATGGTTGATGACCCTGAATTGTTAGAACTAGTTGAAATGGAAGTTAGAGAACTTCTTTCTTCTTATGATTTCGACGGTGACAATATTCCATTCATCCACGGTTCAGCATTGAAAGCTTTGGAAGCAGTTCAAGCTAATCCTAACATCAAACGTGGTGAAAACGAATGGACAGATAAAATTTGGGAATTGATGGACGCTTTGGATACATACTTCCCAGAACCTGTTAGAGACTTAGACAAACCATTCTTGATGCCAATCGAAGACATCTTCTCTATCACTGGTCGTGGTACTGTTGCTACAGGCCGTGTAGAACGTGGTATTGTTAAAGTTGGTGACGAAGTTGAATTAGTTGGTATCAAACCTACTAAGAAAACAACTGTTACTGGTGTTGAAATGTTCAGAAAATCTCTTGATCAAGGTCAAGCAGGTGATAACATCGGTGCTTTGTTACGTGGTGTTGATAAAACTGAAATCGAACGTGGTCAAGTTTTGGCTAAACCTGGTTCAATTCACCCACACACTAAATTCACAGCTAACGTTTACGTATTGACTAAAGATGAAGGTGGACGTCACACTCCATTCTTCCCTGGATACAGACCTCAATTCTACATCAGAACAACTGACGTAACTGGTTCTATCCAATTCGAAGGTCAAATGGTAATGCCTGGTGATAACGTAGTTATGACAGTTGAATTGATTGCTCCTGTTGCTATCGAACAAGGTATGAGATTCGCTATCCGTGAAGGCGGTAGAACTGTTGGTGCTGGTGTTGTTGACACAATCATCGAATAATATTCGTTATTAACAGTATAAAACCTTGAAAAAGACTTGATACATATTGTATCAAGTCTTTTTTATTACTTCCTAAAATCTTTCTTACTTTTACCGAGTCAAAATTGTTTAAAACCAACGAATGCTTCTGTAATGCTAATTTATGCAAGCAAAGCTTCCAAAATTTTAGCATTTGTTGCTGCTCTACGAGTCCGTAGTAAATATTTTTCCACATTTTCTTTGATTGTTTTTGCATCATTGTCTAAATATGTAACTTCATGGTCTAGCATATCAACATATTCTTTAACAGTAATCATTTGATAATTATTTTTCATTTTCCCCATCCGTTCCAATAAATAAAATTTTCCCTTACAAAAAACTTATATTGCTAACCGAGCAATGCTTCCAAGATTTCAGCATTTGTTGCAGCTTTTTTGCCATTTCTAACTTGGCTTCTGTACATATATGTTCTTAATGCTTCACGAATTAATTCTGAACGTGTACGATTTTCTGCATCAGCCACTGAATCAATCTCATCTAAAAATTTTTCGGGCATTGAAATTAAAACTCTTGCCATAATTTTCTCCTTTTGAACTTTTCCTTTATTGTATCCCCTTACTCTTTTATAAAGTATTTCAATTTGAGAAAATTGCCTTTTTGAGAATTAAAAAGTATATATTTGTAATATATTGTTACAATATAAAATGCAAATAAATTAAATCCGCTAAACATAAGGCTTAGCGGATTCTTCTTCTCTCTTAATGCTGTTTGTAAACTTTTCTTGTATATGTCTCAATATATGGAGTATCTATTTCAAAAACATGGATTCTTCCAGGTCCTAAGTCAACAGAGACTTCTCCTTGCGATACTTGGAATTTACTTTCTTCACCGTATGATGGCAACAAGTTTTTCAGCTTTTGATTTGCTTTCAATGTAGGCACTTCAACTTTACATGCAACACGTCTATTTACATTTTTATTTGCAATAATAAGTAATGTGCGCCCTTGACGATGTCTTGCAAATGCAATTACTTGGTCAGCTTTATCTTTTTTCTTGTCTAAAACTATATAAGAACCGCGTTTAACAACATCTGCATATTCATCTCTAAATTTCAAAGCTGAAGTCATGAATTTGCCAATCTCCGGCTCATCTCCACCTGGTTTTCTTGATAAATTAAAAATGTCTAATTTATTTTGGTGAACAGTCATTTCATGATTATCAGTTGATGTTTCAGTTGAATATTTATCCCTATAGCTGTAATCATAATTATCACCGGATTGGAAACCATCTACAAAATATGGATTCAACATTGGCAATGTCGCTTCTAAGCCTGATGTCAAATTACAATAAACAGCACCACCATGTGACATTGGAGAAATATCATCGTGGGTTGCAAATGACCCAATTAGTGATTTACCTTTTTCTAGTCTATATGACATATTCAAATTGTCAATCACATAATCATTAAGCTCTTTTGCAGTATTCCACTCATTAAAAATGTGATATTGACCGTAATAAGCATCAAAACCTGCACGAAGTGAATCTTCTGGTCTGTCATAAGGCATATTCGCTTGAGGGGAAGCATCTTCGTAAGTATAAGATTCGGCAAGCCATGCAAACTCAGGATTTCGTTTTCTTGAATAAGGGATTATAATGTCCCAAAATTCAACCGGTTTTGCTCTGGCAACATCGGCTCTAATACCATCCACGCCTGAATCTATCATCAAATCAACAAATTTTCTATGGTATTCTAGCAACTCAGGGTTTAGTGTTCTTTTCCCTTCATCTTCCCAAGGTTCAAACATCCTGATATCGTACCAGCCTTGAGGGGTTTTTGCCAATCCGTTACGCTCATGTGCCATCAGTTCAGGTTTTTCCTTATACAAATCATAAGATGCGCAACTTGGCATATCTACCATTACTCTCAAACCTTTTTTGTGACAAGCATCTACAAAGGCTTTAAATTGTTCTTGCGGTGAGCGAGGGTCTTTTTTGTCTATCAAAATAGGGTCAAACTTCAACAAATCTTCAGGTGCATAAACAGAACCTGCTGTACCCATTGCGTTATCTTTTCCTGGAGGATTTATCGGCAATACGTGTAAAGTATTAAACCCTTCAGCTTTAACTTCATCAAGCCTATCAATTGCATTTAAAAATGTACCATGAACTTCGTTGCTATCAATAAATTCATTACCGTTTGTGTCTTTTGCGTTGAATGTTCTAGGTATAATCGCCAAAATCTTTGCACTATTTGTAGTGAATAAGGTTCGCAAATCATTTTTATAAGGCTTTTCCTGAATATCATTATTTACAGCTTCAGTTTTATTAATTGATGCAGCATTTATCATAGCGACATTGTTTAAATACTGAGAAATCAAATTGCTACCAGATAAAGATGTAGTTGGAGCAGAAGTTGTTTGCGAATTGTTCGTAAAATACAAAGGTTTAATTGCGCCAAGTTTTTGAGATATTAAATTATTTGTAACATTCATCATACTACTTAGCCTCCTTTGCTTGTTGAGGTTTTTTCATGTATCCGATAAAGAATTGAGACAACAAAGTTACACCAACAAGTCCTGCACCCAATGTTCCAAATATCTTGAACCATTTGTTACCGTTAAATGTATTGTTAAAATGCTTAAAAGCCATATCTGATGGAGCGCTACCCATCATTAAGAATTTTGTTTCAGAAGATGTATCAACTCTTCTGCCATTTACTAAGAAATTAGGTTTTGCAAAATAGAAATCTCCACCTAAAATATCAAGAGCCTGTGCTCTATAGCGTTTAAAATCGTCAAAGAATACAGATGATTGGATTTTTTCAACTGTATCATGATGCAAATCTCCACCAAACATCAATTTCATAACAGCATCAAAATAGTTTCTATCATTTGCAATTTCAACCAATTCGGTAGATTCTTTTGTTCCAAAGTATTTATTAATTACTTTACCTGCAGATGTTCTAATTTGAGAGAAATCAGTTTTGTCTGGGTTAGGGTCACGTTTTTGCCAAAATTTAACGGCAAAATCCGAATTATGTCCATCCATCAATGTTTGTTTTGCCAATTCAACCAATTCTTCTTTAATTGCCCTAGGCATTTGTGGAGTTAAAACTGAATCCAAACCTTCAACCATAGATATTTTGTGATACATATCAGCAAGGTTCAACAAGCGATAAAATGAAGTTTTCACTCCTTTAACTCTATCTGTCACAAAATTCAACATTACATCTTTCAATGAAGTTTGAGCTGTATCCTGAAATCCGACCAATGCCTCTGCTGTATTGCTAAATCCTGCTCCTTTTAATACATTCGCTGCGTTATTAAATGTTGTTTCAACATTTGATTTATATAAGTTTGAAGTTTTCGCCTGAGTCATATCAAGAGAAGACATTTTGCCATGAAGGGTTGAAAATGCTTTTTCAACAGATTCAATGAATTTGCCATAAGCAACTTTGTCAGATGTGATAGATTCTAGTTTATTCCTCATTATTTCGGAAGAAATTTCACCATCCAAACGTGCCATTCTTATTTCTTCAGGGGAGAAATTCATTGCCTTAAATATTGCATTTTCTGTTTCGTTCCAAGCATTTGCCAAACCTGTTTCTGGAGCTTGTGCAACCTTCATATATGCATATTTATCTAATACTGAACTACCGGCCTTCATTTTGTTAAGAGTAGAAGAAATTCCTTTTAATGATTCTGCCAAATTTTCACTCAAAACTGCAGCCGGTTGAAGTTTTAAAGCCTTAACTAAAGGTGAGCTTTCACCATGAGCTGAAGAGTGAATAAATTTTTGCATTAAGAAGTTTAATTTCTTAGTTGCAGGATTGTTTGGATTTTCTTCAATAAACTTATTTACATTTTCCTCAAATAAATTTTGAATAACTTTTGAATGCTCAGAAAAGTCTTTGTATTGACCTTCTAACAAGTTCCTAGAACTCAATGCATGAGAAATTGCATCTCCATCAGGAATAAGTTTTGCTATTTCCTCTTTCGAAAGTTTTGCGGGAGCTAAAATATCAGACATTGATTTTTGAATACCATTTAAGGTTTCTTCTGATAATTTAAACTTGTCATCTGTTGGCAACAATTGCGCCAAATCTTTGCGAACATTTGTTGAAACTACATTGTCTAAACCATCTGTAATATTTGAAGCGATTGCATCATATAACTCAGGTGTGATAGGTTTACCTTTATTTTCTGACAGAATTTTTGCCAATTCTGCTTCTGTTTTTGAAAAATCATATTTTTGAATTTCTTGAGGGAAATTAGTCATTAAGGATTCAGCATGTTTATTCATGCGTTGGTCCATATATTTAGAAATCGGTTTTTCCAATGCATTACACATTAATGCACTCATCAATGGAGTTGCAAAACCTGCTGTCAACATCCATAAAGTATTGTTTTGAAGAGCAATTTTTCGCATTTTTTCCTGAATGAATTCTCTTCTATTTGGAATATCTTTTGGTACATGTAGCCTGTCACCAATTTTATTGATTTCTTTTTCCGAATACAAATCCCAAGGAATAAATTGGTGATCTTGATAGAACATTTTCTTTCTGCCATAGTTGTCTTCGTATTCTTGTCTTACATTTACACCATGAATCAATTTGGCAGGCAATTGAATAAACAATTTTGGCCATAAATCCATTGCGCCAAAGAATGTTCCAAGACCTACAAATTCAAAAATCTTAGTCATTGGAGTTTGTTTTTTCGTAAACAAATATGATGCAATTGCAAGTCCACCAATTTTCATACCAACGTCATTCAAACGTCCTAATTCGTGGTCGTTTGCTTCGCCTTTAACCGCATGTCCAAAGGCTTTTATATCATATTTAATATCTTTTTTAATTTCTGATGGAATATCAAAGAATCCGGTTTTAACCAAATGCCCATTACTTGGCAAAGGTTTAATAAATGTTCTGTTTGACAATTCTTTTTGAACGTCAAAATTCTTTACAACTTTATCTGAATTATATTGTTGCATTGCAGGTGGATTAGCTACGTATGATTGAATTAAATTTGTTGTTCTCATCTAACTCACCACACTTTCTTTATTTCTGTCAAATACACTATCTGGTGAGGTATTTGTTGGTTTTTTAGTAATATGCAAAGTATTCAGCAAACCTAAAATTGTTGATAATGCAGCAATCCCAAGGAAAGCTTTTCCTGAATGTTTTTCAAGTTTTGCTAACAAACCTGGAGTTACACTACTATCAGCTTTTTTTACCATTGAAATACTAGAACCGTTATATAAATCTTTTGCACTTTCCACAAAGCTTTTACCCAAGACTTTCAGAGAATGTCCAAATTCTTTAGTTTTCCAGAATTTTAAGGTTGCCACTTTAAAATATTTTTCCCAAGGCTTTTGAAAGGCTAAAGCTACACCTACACCTGCCCATAAGAAAGATGAAATACTTTTGGCAAGCTTTGATTTAACTAATACTTCTTTATATATTGGTTTAACTTCTTGGTCTGAGTCGTTTAAGTTTTCACCAAGCCCGTTTTTCTTGGCAATTTTATCATACCTGAAATTAATAGGTTCTCCTTTTTTAGGGTCTCCATACAATTGATCCCACCTAGGAAAATCCACACTCTCTCCAACTTTGTGGTATTCAATACTTGTCATATTATTGCAATCATCGGGATTTTCTTGCAACAAATAGTTGACTTTTGCATACGGAAGTTCCGTATCGATACCGGTTTTCCATTTTACAGGATAAGTAATCAAAGATTTTGACAAATTTTTAAACAGGCAATAAAGAACAACGCCCATAGCCATCTTGTTCCCAAGCTTATTTGCGGCAGCAGTTGCGGAATGTTGAAAATATTTGTTTGTTGAGTTAAAAATTGACATCAATGTGATACTACCAACTACATACGGTACCGTTCCCATTGTTAAAAACTCATAAAAATTTGAATTCTTACTGCCTTTTAAGCCTTTTGCAGGATAAACAGTAAAAGCTTTTGTAAACTTTTCAAGCCCAATACGAGTCCTTGTTGAGAGGTTATTTTTTAACAGAGTATCTTTATCATAAGATGCGCTGTTATTCTCTTCCCCTTTGTTAGACTTAAATGCTAGATTTTTCCCACTATAATTACTTATTGGTGATATCATGACAACTCCGCAATTTTATATCATTAGAATACATGTCAAGATAAAATTTTGTTATCTTGTTTTATTTATATTTACAAATTTTAACAATATTTTTACTTAAAAATATTGAAAAATACTAATGTGAATAACCCCATAATCACACAGTACCATCCAAAAATATTTAATGAGAATTTTGAAATAAATTTCATAAAATATTTTATACACATATAGCCGACAATGCCTGAAACTATAGTTCCGACAATTATGGCAGTCCAGTTATAAGTAACTGCTTCTTGAACATCAATTTTAACCAAAGGATAAACCATTGAAGCTCCTAGAATAATTGGAATACTCAACAAGAATGAATATCTGGCTGAAGTTTCTCTGTCTAAACCCGCAAACAAACCTGTAGCAATCGTGCATCCTGAGCGAGACAACCCAGGAAGTACAGCAAAACCTTGAGCTAAACCAATTAGCAAAGCTTGTTTTAAGGTTATATTGTCATTTCGAGAACTTCTTTTTGACAAATATTCACTCAAAAATAATATTCCACCTGTAATAATTAGTAAACCACCCACAATGGCTGGATGGAATACTAAATGATTGGCAACTTCGTTAAACGGAAGAGCTAGTGCAATTGTAATAATTGTACCTGCGATAATATAAAGTCCTAATTTTGACAAATATGATGAAAAATCTCTTGTCTTTATTGACTCAATCAATGCTTTGCAAATATCCAAAATATCTTTTCTAAAGAAAAACAATACCGCAATCAATGTTCCCAAATGTAACATAATGTCAAGAAAGACTTCTTGATTAGATTGGTCTGTTATTGGTATATTTTTTAGAACTTTATAAAAGTTTGATGTAAAAACAAGGTGAGCTGAACTTGAAACCGGTAAAAACTCGCTCAAGCCTTGAACTATTCCCATAAGTATTGATTGTATTAATGTCATTTATATTTCTCTCCCAAGTGTAATTATAATATCTAATCAGCCTCAAAATATGAGCAACAAGATGTTTGAGTTTCCCAAACTGTAACTTTGCTCAATTGAACGATGCGTTCTTTTAATTTTGAATAAATATAAGCTGAAATCATTTCACTAGAAGGACTTTCTCCTTTGAATGCAGGTAATTCGTTTAAATCTTTGTGGTCTAAAGTATCCAAAACTGCATTTAATTCTTTTTTCAAAATCTTATAATCAATCAAAATATTACTTTTGTTTAATGTTTCCCCCTGTACAAAAGCCTCTACCATCCAGTTATGACCATGTTGATTTTCACATTCTCCATCATAATTTAACAAATGATGTGCTGCTGCAAAAAATGCTTGTGTTTTAATTTCGTACATATTTATATCCCCTTAAAAATTCTTACTATATATTATTGTTCATTCTCTGCGTCAAAGATAAAGTCACATAATTCGCGCACTGCACCTTTTCCGCCATTTCTTTTCGCTTTAAAATTGCAAATATTTTGAACCTTATCAACCGCATCATTTGGACAAGCAGCAATTGCAACTTTTTCCAAAATACAAATATCAGGCTCATCATCACCCATATAAGCAACTTGAGAAAAATCAAGTTCATATTTTTGCATAATTCCTTCTAATATAGGTAACTTATTTTTTACCCCTTGATAAACCTCAGTTACGCGCAAATCTGTAGCACGACGGTCAACAGTACCATTTTTTCGCCCTGTTACTATTGCTGTGATGAACCCATTTTTAGCCATTTTAGCAAGTCCATGTCCATCTTTTGCATTGAATGTTTTATATTCAATACCGTTTTCGTCATAAGTAATGCTACCATCTGTCATAACGCCATCAACATCAAAGGCTAGTAATTTAATTTTTCGTGCTTTTTCTTTCAAATTCATTACGCCACCCCTGCTCTCAACAAGTCATGAACATGAATTACACCGACAGGAACATTATTTTCATCAACAACAGCAAGAGCAGTAATTGAGAATTTTTCCATCAAATTCAGTGCAGATGCGGCATAAGCATCTGATGTAATTCGTTTTGGATTTGATGTCATAACATCTTTTATTCTTAAAGTAGAAATATCGTGGTATTTGATTACGGTTCTTCTGATATCACCATCTGTCAAAACCCCTGAGAGTTTTCTATCAGAATCTACTACCATTGCCATCCCTAATTTGTATTCAGAAATTGTATTAATTACATCAGTAAAGGTTTCATCATCTGACACTACAGGCATTTTATCACCTGTAATCATTAAATCACGAACTTTATAAGTTAGCCCCTTACCCAACTTGCCTGATGGATGATACATTAAAAAGTCTTCTTTTGTAAAACCTTTTTTCTCCATTAAACAAACAGCTAAAGCGTCCCCCATTGCAAGAGTTGCTGTTGTGCTGGCTGTTGGAGCTTTGCCAAGAGGACAAGCTTCACGTTCAACAGAGATATCAAGAGTAACTTCACTTGTTTTAGCTAATGTTGAGTTTAAATTTCCGGTCATACCAATCATTTCGCATCCAAAACGTTTAATTAGCGGTAAAAGATTCAATAATTCTTGAGTTTCGCCACTATTAGAAATTGCAATAATAACGTCATTTCTAGTAATTACACCAGAATCACCATGTGTACTTTCGGCTGGATGCAAGAAATATGCCGGAGTTCCGGTAGATGACATTGTGGCAGCAATTTTTTTACCAATAAGTCCTGATTTCCCCATCCCTGTAACAATTACACGACCTTTGCAGTTGTATAAAATATCTACAGCCTTGTCAAAATCATCCCCTATATTGTTTTTTAATCTTAAAATAGCCTTAGCCTCAATATCTAAGACATCTTTCGCCAATTCATTTATACTATTTAACGTCATAGCTACCATATCCCACCTCTCTTAACTCTTATTAAATTATACAATAAATATCCTACAAATGAAGTATCTTTACAAAATATTTATGAATTTAACGTAATTTCTGCCGAAAAAAGTAATAAGGAGCATTATGAGAGAAATTTTTAAAATCACTACACCAAAATTTGACAGCAAAGATATTTTGTCAGATTTAAAATCAAAAAATACTGATATTATTGACTTATCAGAACTAAACTTGTTTGAAGCAATAAAAGCTATAATGATGATTTCTACTTATTGTAAGTACAAAAAGTATACTAAAAATTTCCGCTATAAAGTTGCAACTCAAAACTTGAAAAACATACTGAATGACATTCCACTTGGATGCAGTGTCGAATTTGTGTAATAGTTTACGGCAAATTGTGGATGTAGAAGTATGAACAACCATTACCATTATCTGTTTTATTGCAGCTACCATCTCCTTTAGTTAAAGGCATCAATACTCCATCCGAAGCTCCCCAACCATCATAATGACCTTTTGCAGGTCTGACGACATAGTTTTCCGTATCCCATATTGCAAAAAATATATCTTCGCCTCTTTTATTAGGTTTACTGTAACCATTGACATCAAATAAAATTATATTTGCATCAAGACACATTAGCCCTCCACTTAACAAGGATAAACAACTTGCTCCACCACCCCATTCTCCTAAATCATTACTCATTTTTCTACCATCAAACGAATACATTGGATATGCTTTTGGTGCACATCCTTCTTCAACATATTTGTGTGAGTGACATACCGCACTTGTTTTCAGGTGTTTTGAAAATAGTGTAGCAAGAGCGTATTCATAATCATCTTGAGTGCTAAAATCTCTTGAACTTGGAATTGGTGTTTCATCTTCTTGCATAAGTTTTACAGCTTGTGTGATTGTAGCATAAGCTTTTCGCCATTTTAGAGCATTTGAACGCTTTTGATACTTAGCCATAAGATTTGGAATAGTCATGGCTGCAACAACTCCGATTATTCCTAATGTAATTAAAACTTCTGCTAGTGAAAATCCAAACCTGATTTGGGTTGGTTTAATTTCAATGTGCGTAGTATCTTCAGACAAAGTGTATCCGGATTTTGTCATGGTTTGTCGTAGCGTTTTTATATGTGTTGCATCAAATTTTTTCACGTTCATAATTTCTCCTGATATGATTCTTGTATTGATATTTTATCATATTTTACTTAAATATTTTCAATATTAATTAAAATAATTAAGTATTATTACAAAATAATGAAATTATTTCAATAGAAAATAGCAAAGGATAATTGTATTATTTTTGTATGGATAATAAGAAAAAATTAGGTCTAAAGATAAAAGAATTGCGAAAACGGAAAGGTTTGACGCAAGAAGAATTAGCAGAACTTATTCAAATGGAACAAAACTCAATTAGTGTTATGGAGTCAGGGCGAAATTTTCCAACGCTTGGAACATTGGAAAAAATTGCTAAAGTTCTTGATGTTAATCTTTCTGATTTTTTTGATTATGACTATATTGAAGATATTGATGATATAAAAGCTTCAACTGAAGATATTATTAGTAAAATGGATGACAAACAGTTGAGACAACTTTTTAAATATGTAAAAAGTATTTAATTATTCACTTTTTGTAGTTGCTTCATTGGATGTTTGGCTCGGTTCGACTTTGTTCTGAGAGTTTTTTATTGCATTTTTAAACAAATTTTTCAAGTTTTCTGCACTTTGCTCTCTGTTTTCTTTAGCTTTCTCAATGTCAGCTTTAGTTTGAGCTAAATCTTTTTTTGCTTCTTCAACTTTATTCTTTTGAGTTTCTACAATGTGATTAACATTTGTTTTTACATTTTGTGCTGTATTTTTAGCATTTTCAACTCTGTTGTTTATGTTTGTTTTTACTGCATCTTTTGCGTTTTCCAAATCTTTTTTGACATTCATTTTTGTCGTATCACAGGTTGATAACCACTTGAAGTTACGCACAGATGATGAGCTTTCGACAGGGCCGTTGAAAATAACTTTGAAATCTTTAAAAGCTTTACTTTCTGTTGTCAAATCAGGTATCATTGCCGTATTTTCGTTAGTCGGATCAGAGGTAATTTGCTTTAGAATATTTGCTGTCATAGCTCCGAATTTTGGAATGTATGACAACAATTTTTCTGCAGATAATTCCCCAAGAGGTCCAAGACAAGAAACAACTTTCGTATCCAATCTGCCCAATATTATTAGATTTGCGCTGTTTGGTAAAATGTAATAAGTACCATGTACATAGTATGACATCAATGGCCCAGCTACCAAAATCTTTGTTAAATTAGCATTTCCGTTATCAAGAACTAATTCGCCTTTTATGTTTTTGAATCTGTCAGAATCTTGAATTGTCGAAAATGTTGATAGTGCTGAAACTGCAGATTTTAAAATTGAATTTGATGATATATTTTGAGCTGTGACAAGGTTTTCTAACCTACCTATACTCATAAATCTACCATCATTTATGTCAAAATTAATATTGCCTTTTAGTGAATTGATAATATCTCTATCAGAAATTCCTTGCATCCCAAGTTTTGAAGAGAAATTTAATACTCCTGTCAATGCATTTTTGATACCGATAGCACCATAGATTGCTCTTGTTGAATTTAGACCTGAACCATTTAGCTCAATTCCAGTTTTTTCGCTGTTTATATCATAGGAAAGGTTTCCGCTGATATTACCATCAAATGCTTTTCCTGTGAGTTCGGTCAGGTAGAATTTAGAATAATTTTTAAGTGAGAAATTCCCAGCTAAATCTGTTGCGATAATATTTCCGATTTTGAATTGACGTGCAGTAGCAGAACCGTTAAGGATAGCTCCAGATAGGTCTGCAACTAAATCTGAAATTGCAAAATCGAGGTCTTTCATTGATAGGTCTTCAATATTTACAGTTCCGCGAAAATTTGGATTTGTTAGTTCTCCAACAGCTGTTACGGAACCGTTTGCAGTGATATTTGAATTTTTTACACCCCATATCGGAAATGAAATTTCGTTAGGTATTGCGATATTTATATTCATTTTTGGTGTTGAATATAGTTTTGAAATTCCACCGGTGATATTTGCAATTGTTGTTTTGTCATTAGAAATACCTGTATCAGAAAGCGTTAGAGAATCTCCAATTATTTCTATATTAGAATGAATTTTTGTATTTTGATTTTTTAATAAATCAATATCGGCTAAAGAAACGTAGTTGTTTGGGTTAGCGTTTATTAAAAGTTTGACATTTTGGACTTTTGAACTTCCGGAAATGTTTACATTTAATGGAATTTGTCCTTTATAACCAACAAATTGTTTAAATTCTTTTGGTAGTAAAGCTACGATATCAGCACTGTTTAGTTTTCCATTTGCATTGATATTAGCGGTTAATCTGTCTGTTAGATATTCTTTAATTGAACCTTGTACGTCAATTCTTGAATTATTTAACATAATATAAGAATTTTGGATATTGATATTTTTTTCATCTATTAAAATATTTGTCTTTGGTACTGAAACCGTTGCAGATTGATGTTTTAATGCTAGTGATGTTACATCAACATTACCTGTGGCGGTTTTTCCGTTGTACAAAATTTTAATTAAAGCATTTGCTAAAGTTAGATTGATTTTAGAGTCTTTGTTAAAAACATTTACCCTTTCTATATTTGATACAATTTCAGGTTTGATACTTTTTAATTTGCCTTGACATTTTGCATTAAGTGAAACAAGTCCGTCGTTGATATCGTTTTGTTTAAGTAGTGTAACTTGCCCAAATGCCGCAAGCAATCCTTTAAGGGACAATTTGTCTGCGGTAAGTTTTAAATCTGTTGTTGAATCATTCGCGATTGTTCCTACAAGTTTTAACGGATGTCCTTTTATTGAAAATCCTGCTTTTTTAATATTGATATTATTGTTCATCATATCAATATCTGCTGTTATATCGTTGATTATTACGTTATACAATCCATAAGATAACGTTGATGGTAAGACTTTTAAATAACCTGTTGATGTTACTTTTTTAAGGTCAGAATTAATATTAAAATCTGCATCAATTCCACCTGTGGCTTTTAGTGTCTTTAAGTCGTCGTTACCAAATGCTTGAGCAATACTGTCACATAATCTTATCAGGTTGTTGAATTTGGCATTGGAACGTAATGTCAAATCTATAGATGGTTTTTTCCCATTTTTGATATTCCCTATGATTTGGGTATTTTCGTTTTGGTCATTTGATGAGAAAAATGAAGAATCTATGTCTGTTTTGTGTCCTTTAAAGTCTAAGTGGATATAACTTTCTGGCAGTTTTTGATTATTTACAGCGACAGATAGAGCATCAATATTCAAAGAGCCTTTAATTTGAGGGTTCTTTATTGTTCCTGAGGTTTTGACATCTGTTGTTAAATCGGCACTAAAATTATTTTTATTAATTGAATCAAATGTTTCTATAAGGTTAAGCATTACAGGAGTAGTTTTAGTTTGTGAAATTTCTTCTGTTTTATCATTATCAATGACAATATCTTTAGGGAAAATTAAGTCATCCAGTTGCAACTTCGGCATAATTTTGTTTGCGATTTTTATGTCGTAGTTAGATATAACGGTATTGTCAAAGACAATTTTACCTTTGGTTTTAAGTTTGATATTTTTATCTAAAATAAAGTCTGTAATATGTAAATCTGAACCTTCTGCGTAGTATGTTTTATCACTTATTGCATCTGCAAACGTAACTTTGTAGTTTTTGATTTTTACATTAGGCAAATTGTTTGATAGCTTTAAACCAAATGGTAAACCATTCATCTTGGTAGTAGTTTGGTCCTCATTTTGAGGAATGTAGTCAAGAATTTGTAAAGAACCGTCTTTTTTAACAACGAGTTCACTGTCTAAAGTTTGTGCAAAAATGTCGTTAAGTTGTACTTTTTTGAGAAGTAATGGTAGGAGTTTTATTTCAGCCCCAGCGTTTTGCGCTTTGAAAAACGGAGCATCGGAAGATGGTATTGCAAATTCAATGTTTTTAGCTTTTAATCCGATGGACAAATTCCATGATGTTTTTAATGAAATATCGTCAAAATCAACATTAAATCCTGTTGTATTTTTTAATGTATCTTCTATTTTGTCGCTGTATGAATCAATAACTGGAGATAATACGAGCGGAGAAATCAAAAATAATATGTACAAGCCCAACAGGGTTGAACCAATAGTAATCCAAACTTTTTTAGTTTTATTCATATCCCTACCTCAACATTTTACAGGTCTATTTTAACATAAATTTTAGTCAAGGGGTATACTCTTAATAAATCTTACAGCATCATCTTTGGTTAGTATATCACCTGAGATTTGAGCCTCATGCAGTTCGTTTAAGATTTTTCCCAATACAGGAGATGGGTTGATGTTTAAAATCGACATAACTTCTCTTCCATCAAGGAGCTTTGGTAATGGTGTCAGAGTCTCTTTTGTATTCAAATAGAATTGAAGGAGTTTATCTAACAATGTGATATTTTCTTCCACAAGTTCTTTGGTGATTTCCGGACCTTGAGCCGAGACTCTATCCGCTTTTGCAATAATTATTGTATCAATTGCGTTATCTGCAGATTTTCTCACGTATCGCATCATTACCTTGTCGTTCTGTTCAGGAGCAGATACAACGGCTGTTGGATACATGTGCTTTTTTATGATGTATGAAATATAATCAATTTGTTTGTTTGAAAAACACATTTTCTTTAATATAGGTATCGCAAGTCTTGCGCCGACATCTTCATGTTTAATAAATCTGTGACGTCCGGTGTCAGGTTCTATCGTCCAAGTGGAAAATTTGCCGATATCGTGCATAAGTGCCGCTAATTTTAAATGTGCAAGTCGTGAAAACCCGCCAAAATCGACTTTTTTAAGATGTTCTTGGACTTCTTTAGGCGATATTTCATAGAACTTTTGAACTTGATTAACTGTTTCAATGCTGTGATTAAACAAATCTAAATGGTGGTGAAGATTTGGTGGAACTTGTTTTAGTTCTTTTACAAATGGAAAAATTATTTCAAGTATTTCTGATTCATCCATTTTTAAAAGTGCTTGTGCTGCAAATTCTCCGTCAAAAAGTTTCATCAATTCATATTCAATGCGCTCTTTTGCCGGTTTGTTGATTAGGCTGGCATGTTTTTGGGTTATATTAAGTAATTCAGGCGAAATTTCAAAACCTAAATTTGCGTAAAATCTATAAACTCTAAGTATTCTTAGAGGGTCGTCAGTGAAATTTTCTTCTTTAATTTCTCGAATTATTTTATTTTGAATATCTTGTATTCCAAATTCGCAAAAACTTGGAATTTCTCCAGTTTTAATATTTACAGCAATCGCATTGATTGTGATGTCTCGGCGCATAATATCTTCTTCTAAATTTCCACCGATTGGATTTGTTATATCAAGAAAATTTTTTTTATCTTTTAATACGATTCTATAAATTTTATTTTCTTCATCCAGTGGAATAAAAACACCATCAAAAAATTCTGCGACTTTTTGAGAAAAACTTTTTGCATCTTCGTCAACAACAATTAAATCTCTATCGTAAGAAATTTTACCCATTAAAAAATCTCTGACAGTTCCACCGACAACATAAATTTCGTTATCAAAAAAACTGGCAAGGTTATTTAATATAGAATCTTTTTGAATTTTATTTGTTAAAGTTTGAATATTCATAGATAATATTTCCCAGTGCAACAATTACAGCTGTTTCTGCTCTTAATATTAAATCTCCAAGAGTTAGCATTTCTAAGTTTTGAGCCTCAAAATAGTTAAATTCTTTTTGAGAGAAACCACCTTCTGGTCCGATAACAACAAGGACTCTATCCCCCTTGTTTATCGGTCTGGATTTGAAAGAGTCTCGAATTGTTTTATCTGCAATTCGTTCACAAAATACGATTACCTTATCAAATTTTTGTTCTTTTAGAATTTTATCAAGAGTTGATAGGGTATGGCATTCCGGTTCAATAGCTCTTTCACATTGTTTAGATGATTCGTGCATGATTTTTTGCCACTTTTGGATTTTCTTTTCTATAACGGATTTATTAACCGAACAATTGTCGGTCATTATCGGAAAAATCGTACTAACTCCAAGTTCAGTGGCTTTTTCAATGATTGTACCTTGAGCATCTGAGCGGAGTGGGCTTTGTGCCAAATCGAGTTCAAAATCCAAAAATCTTTTTGATGGGTATGACTTGTTTATTTCGGCAACGATTTTAGAACCAGAAATTGACATGATTGTTGTTTCATATTGTATTTGTTGTTCGTCAATTAATAACAGTTTTTCCCCAGCGCGCGCACGTAGTGAGCGCGCAATGTGTTGATAATTTTCTTTATCCGAAATTGTTATTTCTTTATTTGTTATTTGATTTGAATTAATAAAAAAGTGTGGCATATTTTGTTTTCCATTTTTTATACGATAATTTCTTTTTCGTTTTTGTAAGTAACATATCCAAGAGCTGCTGCTGGAGGTTTCCTTAAATATTTGCGTTTTGTATAAATTACACCGGCTTTTGTAGACTCTTTGGCTGTGGAATATTGTTTTGCAAGTTGTGCACATTTGAAAATGAGTTCATCTGTTATATTTTGAGATTTTAACAAGATGTGAGAGCCTGCACAATTATGAACATGAAACCATAAATCCTCATCATTAGACAACTTTGAAACTATATAATCGTTTTGCTTATTGTTTTTGCCGATATAAATTCGAGATCCATCTTCGGTTTCTATTGATGAAATCTCAATTACTTTTTTCTCTTTTTTGACATTTTTTTTATTTTCTTGCTTTTCAATTATTTCAGATGATATTTCCATCAATTCAGCAATATTTACTGAGGTTTCAAGAGAATAAATGATTTGTTCCAGGTTTAGTTTTTCTACAGATAAATTTTCAATAAGTTCGTTTAGCTTTTGTTTTGCAGTTTTTGCTTTTGTATAAAGTTTATAAAATTTATTAGCATTTTCTTTTATTGATTTTGTTTCATCTAATATTATTTCTATTTCTTTATTATTTTCATAGTCAAAAACATTTGCTATTTTTGAAAAATCTTGCAAATTATAAAGATTAGCCATCAACAAATCTCCAAAAAGTCTGAATTTGTCACTATCAGAATCGGAAAGGAGTTTATATTCCATTTGTTTTATAGATTTGTCCGTTTTTTTTAACTTTTGTTTTGTGATTGCTTTATATTGAGATTTTAGAGTCTTGAATTTGTTTTCTGCAATATGATATGCATAATATTCATCAATCATTTCATTAACAGAATCAAATTTTGTTGCGTTTGGCAAAAGCTCTGAATATAAACTGTAGTTTTTGTAGTCTTTAGAAATGCAAGGAGTGGTATTTTCAACTTGCACATATTTTCTTAATGTCGATAAATCCTTTCCATAGCACAAGTTTGCAAAGTGATTTGAAAACATGTAAAAGTTTTCGGATAATTTATCATAATTAATTTCTCCGTCGTAGTTTAAAATATCTAATTTAGATTGTTTGGGAGGATAAATATATGGTATTCCGCCAAAAATTTCGCGTTCTCGACTTTTTTCAGCTCCGACATTATGAGCGCAACCGATTATTACATCAGTATCAGCGTTATACAAAATTACATTTGAGTATTTCCCCATAAGTTCAATAGCTAAACAAAAATATATGGAATCCCCCAATTCATTGTATGTTTCAATGAATATTTCAAGGATTCGTTCATTTTTGGGTTGGTTTATTTTTGCAATTCTTGAATTTTCTAAATATTTTCTTAAAAGCATGCAAAACATAGGCGGTTTTTGCGGAATCTCAAGAAGTCTTTTTTGAGCATTCTCCTTACTCATAAAGCAAATATGATAAAATTCAGGAGAAATATTTATATAAAAAGGTCTTGTTTCTCCTTTGTTTCGTAGGGTAAGAATAAATTCGCGTCTTGTCGGTTGTTGAATTTTGCTTATTCTTGCACCGTTAAAGAAATCTTCTTGTTCCTGTATAAAGGCTTTTAGTGTTAGAACATCAAATGTAATCATACCTAAATTTTACTAGAAAATAAATTACTTGTCTATTTACAAAAATCGTGTTAGAATTATTGCTTGAACGAGGTGAAAGTATGAAAAAATCGACAAATACAACTAATGTAGCATCAGTTCAGACTAGTTCTGAATATGTAAAACTTTTATTAACAACCGAAGAATATTTAATTACAGGCAAATTATACTTGCCTATTCCGTCAGTTGTTGAAAATCCTACAAATGAAAATTTATTATTTTATGCATTGAATTGCGGAAATAAATTTATACAAATTTATGATTGTGTAATTTCTAATAAAGCAAGGGTTGAGTATCAACCAGAGCATGTTTCTTGTTATAATATAAACTTGGACATTGTACACTCTTGCCAAATTATTGACGAACACTAGAAAATCAAGAAAAGATTACAAATGTTACATATTGTAGTCTTTTTTTTGTGTTTTTGTTAATATTGTAGTTGCAATATAAATAGACGAAAAAGGAAGATAAGAGATGATTAAAACAAAGTTTAAAGACCACGAGTGTGGAAAACTTAACTTGGCAAACATCGATGAAACCGTTACATTGTCAGGCTGGGTTTCTTGTATCAGAGATTTGGGCGGTATTTTGTTTGTTGAATTGAGAGACAGAAGCGGATTTTTCCAAATTGTTGCTAATCCGCAAATTAACCCACAAATTCATAAAGTTTTAGAGCATGTAAAAACTGAATACGTTATTAAAGTTAGTGGAAAAGTTTCAAAAAGACCTGAAGAAACATACAATGAAAAATATCCTACAGGTCAAGTTGAAATGTATCCTGAAACAATAGAAATTCTTTCAGAATCAAAAGTTTTACCTTTTGTTTTGGATGATGACAACGTATCAGAAGATATTAGATTAAAATACAGATATTTGGATTTGAGACGCGAACCTATGTTATCTAAACTTGTAATGCGTCACAATATTGTTCAAGCTATCAGAAATTATTTGAATAAATTAGATTTCTTAGAAGTAGAAACTCCAATCTTGATTAAAACAACTCCGGAAGGTGCTAGAGATTATTTGGTTCCATCTCGTGTACAAGAAGGAAAGTTCTACGCATTACCTCAATCTCCACAAATCTTTAAACAATTGTTAATGGTTGGTGGTATTGAAAGATATTACCAAATAGCAAAATGTTTCAGAGATGAAGATTTGAGAGCTGACAGACAGCCAGAATTTACTCAAGTCGATATGGAAATGTCTTTTGTAGAACAACAAGATGTTATCAATGTTGTTGAAGGTTTGATTGTTGATGCGTTTAAAGCTGCAGGTGTTGATATTAAACCTCCGTTTATTCAAATGCCATGGCAAGAAGCAATGGACAGATTCGGTTCAGATAAACCTGATACAAGATTCGGTTTAGAATTGTTTGATATTGGCGATATCATTATGGAATCTGAATTTAACATCGTTAAAAATACTTTAGCAAATGGTGGTATTGTTCGTGGTATCAGAATTCCTGGTGGAGCTAAATATTCTAGAAAAGAAATTGATGATATTACTAAGTTGGCTGTGTCTTTTGGTGCAAAAGCTTTGGCTAATATTATCTATAACGAAGACGGTACAGCAAAATCACCTGTATTAAAATTTGTGACAGAAGAGCAAGCAAAACAAATTCAAGAAAGAGCAGGAGCTCAAGCTGGAGATATTATTTTCTTCGTAGCTGATAAACCAAAGGCTGTTTATGACATCATGGGCAGATTGAGATTACATTTTGGTAAATCTTTGAATTTGATTGATGAATCAAAACATAATTTGTTATGGGTTGTAGACTTCCCAATGTTTGAATGGAGTGATGAAGAAGGCAGGTTTATGGCAATGCACCATCCATTCACCTCTCCAAATTTAGAAGATTTAGATAAATTAGATTCAGGTGACTTAGGTAATGTTAAATCAATTGCTTACGATATCGTATACAATGGTACTGAATTAGGCGGTGGTTCTGTTAGAATACACTCATCAGAAGTTCAAAAGAAAATCTTCAAGGCTCTAGGTTTAACAGAAGAAGAAGCTACAGAAAAATTCGGTTTCATGGTTAATGCTTTGCAATACGGTACACCACCTCATGCAGGTTTGGCTATTGGTTTAGATAGACTTGTAGCACTTTTGGCTAGAACTGAATCAATTCGTGATGTTATTGCATTCCCTAAAAATGCAGGTGCTAAAGACTTGATGAGTGATGCTCCAGGGGTTGCGTCATTGCAGCAATTGAGAGAATTGCATATCAAAAGTACAGTAGCTCCAAAAGCTAATAACTAGTTGATATCTATAGATATAGAAACAAAAACACTCTGAATCTTCAGAGTGTTTTTTTATGTAAAATTTATTTTAATTTCTTTCGAATAAACCTGTGAGCATCAATTACATCATCATAAGTTATTGGTGATGGACCTTCAATTATTTCAAGAGGGGTATGATAATCTGTTTTACGGTTAAAATTAAATACAACTTCTCCAAAACCTTTTCCGCATTTTTCGCATGATAAACTACAGAGCAAAATATCGCAATCCCTTTCTAAAATTTTTATAGAATTTTGCGAAAATTCATTTTTGCAGCGAGAACAGCAAAGCTCCGAAAATAGTGTTTTTATGTCCTTTTGTGTGAAGTTTTTCATATCAATAATTTGTATTAAGTTTTGTAAATATTTCACCTATTTATACTATTAATTGTTATTTTACATCAAAAAATGGGATTAATATATATGTAACCAAAGGAGGTTATCATGGCTATTAATCTAATCCTATTCGGTTTTATTGTGTACACAGCATTAATTGTTGTTCCAAGCATTTGGGAAGAATTAACTGCTGAAGGATAAGTTTATTATTTAGTAAATAGAGCTTAATCCTAACGGTAAAATCTGCAAATTTTATTTTTGGCATTAGTGTGTGTTTGATTTGTTTTTAGTGTTAAAAGTACGTTTATTAAATAGACGGATAGTTTGTCGTGCGAAAATTTACTAAATTTTAACAAAAAAACTAAAAATGGAGCAGCGAAAATTTGTTTGCTCTATAATATACGTATGGATTACTTAAAAAACAAATTTGACATAATCGTGGTAGGCGCAGGTCACGCAGGTTGCGAGGCAGCGCTGTCGTGTGCACGACTGGGAATGAAAGTGTTACTATGTACACTAAATGTAGATAATATTGCATTACAACCTTGTAACCCTGCTGTGGGCGGACCCGCAAAATCTACTTTGGTTAGAGAAATCGATGCCTTAGGTGGTGTGATGGGCGAAGTTACCGATGCAACCTATTTGCAGATGAAGGTTCTAAATTCATCAAAAGGACCTGCGGTTAGGGCTTTGCGAGCTCAGTCAGATAAGGCTGAGTATACTAGATTTATGCGCAATTTGATTGAAAGTAATGAAAATATTTACTTAAAACAATGTTGCATAACCGAATTAAAAGCTGACAACGGCAGAATTGTCGGTGCAGTAGATGAATTTGGCATTGAATATACAACAAAGGCTGTTGTTTTGACTACAGGAACTTCACTGGAAGGTAGAATTTTTGTTGGTTTGCGCTCATATAGTGCAGGGCGATTGGGCGAAAAAGCTGCAATTGGTTTGTCTGATTCTTTACATAAGTTAGGTATTGAAACAAAAAAATTAAAAACAGGTACGCCAGCTCGTGTTGATAAACGAACTATAGATTACTCAAAAATGACAATTCAACCTGGTGATGGAGAATTAAGCTTTTTCTCATTTAAACCTAATCGTCCGATAAGAAAGACTTATCCTTGTTATTTGACAAGAACGACTGAAGAAACTCATGAAATTATTCGTGCGAATTTGGACAAATCTCCAATGTTCCAAGGTTTGATTCATGGTGTTGGTCCTAGATATTGTCCGTCTATTGAAGATAAAATTGTGCGATTTGCCTCAAATCCATCCCACCATATATTTATTGAGCCGGAGGGGTTAGGTACTTATGAAACATATATACAAGGCTTTTCAACAAGTTTGCCGGCTGATGTTCAGGTAAGAATGATTCGTTCACTTCCAGGACTTGAAAACGCACATATTATAAAACCTGCTTATGCCGTAGAGTATGACTATGTTCCTGCGGTTCAGACAACTCACTCTTTGATGTCTAAAAAGATTAAAGGTTTGTTCTTTGGAGGTCAAATCAACGGAACAAGCGGATATGAAGAAGCGGCAGCGCAAGGTTTGATAGCCGGTATTAACGCATATAATTATGTGAATGGTTCAGAGATGTTAGAACTTCAAAGAAGTTCATCATACACAGGAACATTGATTGATGATTTGGTAACTAAAGATATTCAAGACCCATACAGGATGTTGACTTCACGTTCAGAATATCGTTTGTTATTAAGACAAGATAATGCAGACGAGCGTTTGACGGCAATAGGGCATAAAATCGGTTTGATTGATGATGCTCAGTTTGAGAGGTTTAATAATAAACAAAAACTTATCAAGGTTGAAAAAGAGCGTCTTGAAGGTGTAAAAATTTCACCGACGGAAGAAGTTAATGAAATTTTGGCAAAATATGAAGAACATATTGATAGAGGTATTAGGGCAGCTGAATTATTGAAACGTCCGAATATTACCTATAAAGTTCTTCAAGAATTAGATGCTCATACAAAAGAGTTGAATATTCCGCGAGAAGTTTATGAACAAATTGAAGTAATTGTAAAATATGATGGATATATCAAACGTCAGGAAGAACAAGTAGACCAAGCGGGAAAACTTGAAAAATTTAAAATCCCTGAAAATATTGATTATTCAAAAATCGAACATATTTCATCTGAAACCAAGGAAAAGCTTGCAAAAATTCAACCAAAAACATTGGCTCAAGCTGCACGTATTGGTGGGGTAAAGCCTGCAGATATTTCAATTTTAATGGTTATGCTTGATAGAAATACAATAGCTAAGAAGTAGGCAAAATCTTCGTATCAATGTATTTCTTAGTAAAAAGTTCCGCTTTGTACAATTTTAAATTGTTGAATCGGATTGCCATTTTGTCTTTACAAACAATAGTAAGGGACTTTTTATCAGAATTTTTTGCAATAATTTCTCCGGTTCCACAATTCTCAAATGGTTCTTGCAAAATTTGCATAGAATATGGGTCGATTATAAAAAAATTCTCGTTATGCGTAATATAACAAGGCAAAAATGGATGTAGTGCGCGTACTGTTCTTGTAATTTCAAGTGCTGTTTGATAAGAAAAGTCAATCATTCTTTCATCCCCAGAAATATTAGGATAGTATGATGCGTTTTTCTCAATTTGCGCAATTGGTGTAATTACTTTTTCATTCAAATCAGTAATAAGCTCAGCAACGAGTTTTCTAGCTATTCGTACTGACTTCTCGCGGAGCTCTTTTGAAGTATCAGAGTCTAAAATCTCAATTTTTTCTTGTGATAAAATTGCTCCGCTATCGTAATGTTCATCAACCAAATGGAGTGTTACTCCAGAATATTTTTCACCATGTAAAATTGTTTGCAGGTATGGATTTGGACCTCGATATTTAGGTAAAAGCGAAGGGTGAGCATTAATTGTACCTATTTTTGGAATATTAAAGGTCTCTTTTTTTATTCGTTCTTTCCATGTTCCGACAAGTAGCATATCAACATTTTTATTGATTAACAGTTTGCGAAAATCTTTGCAATTAACACTTTTCATTCGAATTTGGTTAATTTTTAATTGTTTAAAAAGTGTAACTTCAGGATTTGGGTTAAAAATATCTTTGATGAATAATTTGAACTGATTTTCTGAGGTTTGTTCGTATCTCAGCACGCCAACGACTTCGGCTCCCGCATCAATTGCCCCAAGAACCAAATTGGCAAGCATTAGCCCTTTTCCAACAATAACTACCTTCATACTATTATTATAAAATAAAAAGTATGCCAATTCTGATTTTTGACACACTTTTTATATTTTTATTAAGTTGTTTCTTGTAATTTGATTACTATTTTTGTTAAAGTTTCGTGCGAAGGGTATTCCCTTCTCTCAACTTTAGAACCTTAATTTTGATTAAACAATAGCACCATCAGGCAAGTCTTTGTTCGCATCCATTGCTGCTAATACACCTCTTGCTTGCTCTTGCGCATCTTTTAATTGAGTGTAATTTTTAACAGTTTCAGCTGTTTTTACTCTAGAATGATTGAAAGAGTGAGCAATACTTGTGCCGACTAATAACATCGGACTCCAAGAAATTACACCTTTTGTAAAGTCTTTAGCCCATTTTGGAGTTTTTTCCAATAATTTTGCTGCGCCATTTATAAGTTTAGAACTGTTCAATGCTCTGTTCATTTTTACAAAGACTTTTCTAGTTGCAAAACTCAATGGTTTATCTCCACCTTTTGCCAATATTTTTGACAAACCTTTACGACCTAATATCAAAGCTCCGATACCTGCACCAATGGTTGCAAGTGTAGCTGTCATTGGGTGTTCATTATTAAAATCTCTTACTTTTTTACTTGATTTTTCAAGTAATCTTGCTCCACCAAATACACCATCAATAATAGCAAATGTTCCTGCCCAACCTAGCGCAGTTCCGGCAAATGTTGCCAAGTTGCCTAATCTCGCTCTAGACGCTAATTTCTCTACAGCTTTTGCAGGGTTTTGAACAACTGCTGCAACACCTGCAGCTATTGGTAGGCTGTACCAAATTGCTCTATCCATGCGACGATGCATTTTATCATTTGTTGTTTTTGCCGCATTTCTGGCTGCGACTTGTCTTAATTCTCTGTCGTCTGCGTTTGCAAGACCTTCTAATATTGCTCTTTGAACATCTGTATCTCTATGTCCAAATGCTGCCTTTGAGTTTACATTTGCAGAAATTGAATTTACTTGCATACACACACCTTAACCTTTCGCACTATATTATACCTATATTAAACCGCAAAGTAAAATTTTTTGCTATTTTCATAATATAAGTACATAAATATTTACAATTGTATATCTTTTTAATATTATAAAAAAATGAAGAAATTTAATATCCATACAATGGGCTGTAAAGCTAACCAATTTGAAAGCGCTATTATTGAAGAAGATTTGATAAAAAACGGTTTAGAAAAAGTAAAAGATGTGAAAGATGCAGATTTTTATATTCTAAATTCGTGTTCAGTTACACATAAGAGTGATAATGAGGCAATGTATTTGTTAAGAGCCGCAAAGCATAAAAATCCTAATGTCGTAACAATTGCTACCGGCTGCATGGCTCAAATTGAAAAAGAAGAGTTGTTGAAAAACGATTTTATTGACTATGTTGTTGGGAATGACGAAAAATTACATTTGTATGAGATAATCAATTCTGATACAAAATTTTTGGCTAAAGATATTCTGAAGTTGACTGAATTTAGTAAGGTTGAACTTATTGATACAACAAAAACTCGAGCAAGTTTGAAAATTCAAGACGGATGTGACAATCGCTGTACCTATTGTATTATTTGGAAGGCGCGTGGGAAAAGTCGCAGTGCGGATTCAGATTTTATTGTTGAGCAGATTAATAATTTTTCAAAACATGGGTTTAAAGAGGTTATGCTCACTGGAATTCATATTGGACAGTGGGGTAAAGAGTTTGGATTAACTTTATTAGATTTGTTAAAAGAAATAGAAAAAAGGACTACAATTGAGCGCTATCGGTTGGGTTCGTTGAATCCTACAGAAATAACCGATGAATTATTAGATTTTTTGTCTAAATCAGATAAATTTTGTCCGCATTTCCATTTGTCACTGCAATCAGCTAATGATAAAACTTTACGCTCAATGAATCGTTTTTACAAAACGGAAGATTATTTGGCGCAAATTGACAAAATCAATGATATATTTGAATTACCGTTTTTAGGTAGTGATATCATTGCAGGATTTGCTGGTGAAACAGACGAAGATTTTGAAATTTCAAGAGAAAACTTGTCAAAATCAGGATTAACTCAAATACATACATTTCCTTATTCTATAAGAAAAGGTACAATTGGTGCATCTATGCCTAATCAAAATTCTGATGAAGTTAAAAATAGGCGTGCGACTATTATAAAAGAAATTTCAAAACAAAAATTTAAAGAATTTGTAAATAAAAATCTTGGTAGGGTTTGTGAAGTCTTGATAGAAAAGCATCTAGATAAACATTCTGGAAACTTGAAAGGTATGACAAGAAACTATCTGACAGTGCAGATAGTTTCAAATAGAAATGATTTATTTAATACTTTACAGCAGGTAAGACTTACTGAGTATAAAGATGGAATTATTTTTGGGGAACTCATTTAAGGTTAATCCCCCCTAGAACAGAAATTGAACATCGTTACCAAGAACTTGATTTAGGGTCTCAACTTTTACATTATTTGGCAATAGACCAAAGTGCATAATTAGAGATGCTGAAACACCAAGTAGGAACAGAATATTACGTTTCGATTTCATCTCAACTCATATTCTAGTCAGTTCAGCATGACTAAAATAAATTAAATTTGATCTAGGGATATTGCTTTTACGCCTGCATACCTAGCTTTGTCCATCAATTTTACAACGGCTTCGTGAGTTGAGTCCCCATCAACTTGAATTAGCAATCCGTCAGGATAGGTCTTGATTTCTTGACTTAGTACTGTTCCAAGTCTGTCAGGTGAAACTTCTTCATTATTGATTAAATATTTGTTGTTTTGAGTAACTACAACAGTTAGTATTTGAGGTTCTTTCTCTATTTTTGACTGTTCAACATTTTCAGGAACAGTAAGGCTGATACCTTGTTTATCTAATAACGGCGCAATTACCATCATAATAATCAGTAGTACCAAGAAAATATCTGTCAATGGTGTAATATTAATTTCGTTAAAAGTTTCTCTCATTATTCCTCATCCTCTGGAATACTTATGTTTTTAGTTTTTTCTAATTCTTTTTGCTCTTTTTTATTTAGCGGTTCACCTGCAACAATTAGTTTTTTATATTCAGCATTTTGAGCTGCGTTCATAACATTCATAATTGTCGAACTTTTTATTGTCTTATCCGCTTTTACTACAACTTCAGATTTTTCATCATCAGTTTTTGCCGCAAGTAGTTTATCTGTCAATTGAGATGGTTTTACGTTTTCTCCATTTACATACATAGCACCGTCTTTTGTAATAGATACGGTCACTTTTGAATTTTCAATATTTATGCCATTGTTTACTTCAGGTACGTCAACAGCGTTATCCATAGACTGGAAAGATGGTGCAACTACCATCATAATGATTAACAGTACCAAGAAAATATCTGTTAATGGTGTGATATTTATTTCCGTGAATAATTTTTGTTTTTTCTTAGATGAAAATGACATTTTATTTACCTGCAATTTATAGATTTACTCTTGAAGATGTGTATTTTGTTTCGTTAGCTTCTTCTGCATCGACAAAGCTTAAGAATAACAATTTGATAAGTTGAAAATCATCTTCATAGTGTTTAACAATAGATTGGAAAGAGTTGAAGAAAATAACTGCAACAATCGCAACACCAAGACCGAATGCGGTAGCAATCAATGCAGAACCGATGCCTGAAGCTACTGTTGCTGCTTGGTTTCCTGAATCAGCCAATATGTTGAAAGTTAAAAGAATTCTTACAACTGTACCAAACAAACCTAAAAATGGTGCAACACCACCGATTGTACCTAAGATTGTTAAGTGGCTTTCTAATTTTCTTGTAGCTAAAGCTGCTGAAATATCAAATGATCTAGAGAAACCGCCTCTTTGTTCTGAGAAGATTCTAACGGCTTCCTCAATAACTTCACCAATAACACCGCCACATCTGATAGCTGTGTTTTGTGCCGCAGATAGGTCATTTTTAGACAAATCTTTGTTCAATTCTCTCATATATACAGCGATGTCGCGTTGGTTCTTTTGATAAAATGACCATTTGCTGATAACTACACCAAGTACCAAGATTGAACATACAAAGATTGGTAATAGTACCGGCCAGTCCATTTTAATTGACTCTAACAATAATTCCATAATTTTTTATCCTCATTTTTTGTAATAACTTTTGTGATTAATATTTTGTAGCACCAAATACGTTGTAATCAAATGTGAATTGTACGTCGATGCTTGATTTTTTGTATTCAGGCGGAAGTGGTCTGAATGGTGCCGCCAATTTTACTGCGTTTAACGCGGCATTATCAGCATTTTGTAACCCTGAAGACTTAAATACACTGCAAGATAACAGTCTTCCGTCTTTTGCAATCTTGAATAACAAGACAACTCTTTTACTTTCGTTTCCTTTTGGTGGATCCCAATTCATTTTAATTCTTCTTTGGAGTTCTCTCATGTATGGTCCAAAATCAGGTTCTCTGATTGCATCAATTCCAGGTCTGCCACCGCCACCTCCAGGGTTTCCGCCGCCAGAACCTGAACCGTGACCATAACCTGAACCGTGACCATAACCTGAACCAGTGCCGGTTCTTCCTGTACCACTTCCTGTTCTTGAGCCTGAACCTGAGCCTACCGGAGCTAACGATGGGTTAGGTGAATATGTTCCTGAACCTCTTGAACCTCCGTTCTTAGAT
>QHME01000006.1 GCA_003258735.1 Candidatus Melainabacteria bacterium | reverse complement strand
GAGCCTTCACGCCCTACAGTCTGACCTTTTTTAACAAATTGACCGTTACTTACATTGACTGCTGACATGTGACCATATAAAGTAGTGATTGGTTTTCCGTTAATTACACCATGGTCAAGAATAACAACCTTACCATATCCACCGTACCAACCTGCGTAAATAACTTTACCATCATTGGAAGCTCTTATAGCTCCACCATTTGGACCTGCAATATCAATACCTGAGTGGAAAATTCTGCTTTTGAATATTGGGTGAGTTCTCCAACCAAACGGAGAAGTTATCGGTCCTGAAATCGGATAGCTAAATCCGGTTGAAGATACATGAACTTGAGAAGAACCAGAACTAGCATTTCTTCTTGTCAAGCTTTCAATCATATTCTGAATACTAGCAGATTGTCTTGCTAATTCTCGCTCAGAACGCTCATAATAGCTTTTATCTTTTTGCAAGCGTTCAATCATATTTTTGTTTTCCGCAATTGAACCCTGAATTGTAGCTTTTTGAGTATTAATATCTCTGATTGATGCCTCAACCATTCGTCTTTGAGATTCAACTTGAGCCTTCAACATTGCAATCTGATTCGCCTTTGCTTTTACTAATTGCATTCTGCGATAATCATCCTTAATAACGATTTTTTCATAATAGAACATGTCCATCATGCTATTCACATCTGTTGCAGACAAAATCAATTCAAACATACCAGAACGCTGATGCTTGTATACCTGACGAATTCTTGATTTCATCTGAGCATCAATTGACCTGAACTCATAGATTGCGGTATTTAATTGATGTTCCATAGAACTCAAATTTGAGACCAACGAATTATAACGTTCTGTCGTATTTTTAAGTTCGACTTGTGCTTTTTCAAGTTTTTGCTGATTATTGCTTAATTTATTTTTCTCAGTTTTTAGTTTTAAATCAGCTTGCCTTTTCTTTTGCTGGAAGTAATAACGCTTGTTATTAGTTTGTTTTAACTTTTGAGTCAAAGAAGATTTTGACTGCGTAGCAAAAGTCGGAGCCACAACAGCCCCTGCTAAAATCCAGCTTATTAAAAGATATTTTAATGTATTTTTTATACTCATTTTTATACTATTTTATAATTATCGGTAACAACATTAATCCAACTGTCCAAGCGATAAAAGTAACACCAATGACAGCTATTATAATCTTCTGATGTTTTCTGAAAAATTCCATAAATTCTCCCCTTATATATTTTGTATTTTACTATCAAAAAAAAGTTTGTGCAAGAAAATGAAACATGTTATTACAAATAGTTACTTGAAAATATTCATTTTGCCTTTCAAAAAAGTATTTTCAAATAATTAAATAAAAGTTAATTTAAAATGACTTTGATAAAAATAACGTTAAAATAAAAATATAGAAAATTAGTTGAATGGAGTTGATGTAGATGTTAGATTTTGACAAATTTACGAATTATTCTCAAGAGATTTTATCAAGCGCAAATGCCCTGATGAATTCCTATCAAAACTCCCAAATGGAGCCTGAGCATATAATGCTTACTATGATTAAGGATAACGGAATCATCAAAGATTACTTGACAGAATTAAACTTGTTGAATCAGAACTTTATTAATAGAATAGTTCAACGTGTCGAAGGATTTCCAAAAATCTCAGGTCCAATAAATCCACAAAGCTTGTATTTATCTAATGATACAAGAAGATTACTAGAACTGGCAATGGATGAAAGCCAAAAATTAAAAGACGATTTTGTTGGAATTGAGGCAATTTTACTTGGAATGACAAAACTTGATAACAGTAATATCAAATCTTTGTTAGAAGATTATGGAGTTCGCTCCGGCACTGTACTCGATGCAATGAAAAAAATAAGAGGTAACAAAAAAGTGGATAGTAAAAATGCAGAAGAAAATATGAAAGCTTTGGAAAAATATTCTACCGATTTGACAGCACTTGCTAAAAAAGGCAAACTTGACCCTGTAATCGGCAGAGACGAAGAAGTTAGAAGAATTATACAAGTATTAAACAGACGTACCAAAAATAACCCTGTTTTAATCGGTGAACCTGGTGTTGGTAAAACTGCTATCGTTGAAGGTTTGGCTCAACGTATTGTAAGAGGAGATGTTCCAGAAAGTTTGAAAGATGTTAAATTAATTTCTCTTGACTTAGGAGCTCTTGTTGCAGGTGCAAAATTCCGAGGTGAATTTGAAGAAAGATTGAAAGCCGTATTGAAAGAAGTTGAAGAATCAAACGGCGAAATCGTTATGTTCATTGATGAATTGCACACCGTTGTCGGTGCAGGTTCAACAGAAGGTTCAATGGATGCAGGAAACTTGTTAAAACCTATGCTTGCTCGTGGAGTTTTAAGAACTATCGGTGCGACAACAATCAATGAATATCGTAAGTATATAGAAAAAGATCCGGCACTTGAAAGACGTTTTCAACCTGTTATGGTCGAAGAACCATCTGTTGAAGATACAATCAGCATTTTGCGTGGTCTAAAAGAAAAATACGAAGTTCACCACGGAGTAAGAATTCTTGATAGTGCAATCATTGAGGCTGCAAAACTATCAGACAGATATATTACAGACAGATTTTTACCTGATAAAGCAATCGATTTGATTGATGAGGCTGCAAGTTCTTTGCGTATAGAAATTGACTCAATGCCAGAAGAGATTGATTCAATGATGAGACAAAAAATCCAATTGGAAATAGAACGCGAAGCATTGAAAAAAGAAGATTCAGACGAGGCAAAAGCTAAAGTTGAAAATATCACAAAACAAGTAACTGAACTTGAAGGCAAAATCAATGTAATGAAAGCTCAATGGGAAAAAGAAAAAGCATCAATTACATCAGAAGCAGATGTAAAAGATGAAATCAACAAAGTTAAAACCCAAATTGAAGAAGCTGAAAGAAACACTGATTTACAAACAGCTGCTGAGTTAAAATATGGTAAACTTCTTGAATTAGAAAAGAAGTTAAAAGCTTGTCAAAACAAAGAACACACAGACAATAAACTTCTTAAGGAAGAAGTAACCGCAACTGATATTGACGAAGTTGTTTCAAAATGGACAGGTATTCCTGTAACCAAACTTGTTGAATCTGAAATGCAAAAATTATTACACATGGAAGATATTTTGCACAAAAGATTGGTTGGACAAGATGAAGCGGTTGATACAGTATCTGATGCAATCCGTCGTGCTCGTTCAGGTTTGAAAGACCCAAAACGTCCAATTGGTACTTTCTTATTCTTAGGTCCAACCGGTGTTGGTAAAACTGAATTGGCAAAATCTTTAGCTGAATTTATGTTCAATGATGAAGACGCTCTAATCCGTATTGATATGTCTGAATATATGGAAAAACATAATGTTGCAAGACTTGTCGGAGCTCCTCCGGGATATGTCGGATATGAAGAGGGCGGTCAACTTACAGAAGCAGTAAGAAGAAAACCTTATTCAGTTGTGTTATTTGATGAAATCGAAAAGGCACATCCTGACGTATTTAATATCATGCTACAAATCTTTGATGATGGTCGTTTAACTGATTCAAAAGGCAGAACCGTTGATTTTAAAAATACATTAATAATAATGACAAGTAACATCGGTTCAGATATCATCTTGGAAAACTCATTAAATTCAATGGTATCACCTGAACAATTTAATGATACTAAAGAAAAGGTTCTTGCAGTATTACGCCAACACTTCAAACCTGAATTTTTGAACAGAATTGATGAAACAATTTTCTTCAAAGCTTTGAATTTACAACAATTGAGCAAAATCGTAGATATCCAAATGGATTACTTACGTAATTTGTTAAAAGACCAAGAATTGGAATTTGTAATCACAGACGAAGCTAAAGAATTTTTAGCAACTCAAGGTTTCAACCCTGTATATGGTGCAAGACCATTGAAACGTATCATTCGTCAACAAGTTGAGAACCCATTGTCTAAATTGATTCTTGCTCAAAAATTCTTAAAAGGTGACAAAATCAAAATTGATGTTGATAATGACAAATTAAAATTTGAAAAAATATAATCTATTCTTCATCTATATTACAGAAGAGGCGCGGACAATATGTCCGCGCCTCTTTATTTAAACACATAAATTTATTTCATTTTAAACTTTGGTTCAGTGTTACGTAAACTCGTATGCTATATTTGAAATACTAAAATGATTTGACAGAATAACAATAAACCTAAGCCAACAAAGCTTCAACGATTTTAGCGTTAGTGTCAGCTCTTCTGATGTTCAACAAATATTTTTCAACTTCATTAGAGATTTCTTGTTCTGATACTGTGTTATATTTTACTTCGTCTAATGAATCTACATAAGCTTTTACTGTAACCATTTCATATTCGTTTCTCATAATCTATTCCCCTTAAAATTTTTTCTTCTCTTAATTTCCCTTACATTTATATAAAGTATTTTCAGATTTAAAAATTGCTTATTTTTTATCTATTTTGTATATATTTTGTTACATTTTGCAATAATTGTTCGTCGGCATAGCAATGCAGACTAACAAAAAAGAAAATAAAAACTATGAAAAACATAAGATTAATACCAATCACAAGCTCCTGAACCACATAACAAATTATCCAATTCTTCCATTGTTTCATTTCTTGTCATTTCATAAGTTACAGGGGTTATAGAAATTTTATTATTTTTAACGGCAGCAATGTCAGTTTTTGCATTGTCAGGTTCATTTATCAATTCTCCAGCTAACCAATAGTAGACTTTCCCTCTTGGATCAATACGTTTTTCGTAGGTATCAGTGAACATTTTTCTGCCAAGTTCGGTTATCGCAACACCAGAAATGTCTTCTTGCTCAAGCTTTGGAATATTTACATTCAAAATACATTTTTTCGGAAATCGAAATTCTTTGATTTTATCTAAAAGAGAAACAATGAATCTTGCCGGAAAGTTAAAATCCTCATAATCGGCATGCATTGAAGCCAAAGATACTGCAATACTTGGGATACCGAGCATTGCACCTTCCATCGCACAACTCACCGTTCCGGAATACAAAATATCTGCTCCGAGGTTTGGACCATGATTAATACCGGAAATTACAAAATCAGGCTGCTCATCTTTTTCTAAAATTGCATTTACACCAATTTTTATACAATCACCAGGAGTACCTGTTGTAACCCAAGTTCTACGCGCACCGGTTCTTGCTTCATCAATTTCTTCCACACGCAATGGGGTATGCAATGTCAACGAATGACCTGATGCACTTCTTTCTCTATCTGGTGCAATTACATACACATTGTGCCTTTTTGCTAATTCTTCAGTCAAAACACGAATGCCGTTTGCAGCAATTCCATCATCATTTGATACTAATATATTCATTTATAATAGCTCCTTAAATCATTGAGGTATCTGTATTTACAGTATAAAGCATACAAAAAAATTTGTACAATATTAAGAAACGTAAAGTATAATATCAAAAATATAGCAATTTTATATACTTTAAATACTTTATATATATGTAAACACGAGGATGTGCTTTTCGAGGAATCAAAACAGACTTTAAGCACACACTTCACACTTCACTATTACGAGGAATGAACAAAATTTACATTCCAAGAGTCTTTGAAAAAAGGCTCTTTTTTTTGCGTGTTTAATTTTCCATTTGCTTGGCACGAGTTTCTTCATCTTTGATAAATTGACAAACTTCTTCTAGTCGAGAATCTTCCATCGCATCTATCAAACTTTGAATATCAGAAAATTTACCTAGTGCAAAACCTGTTTCAGCCAACAATACGCAATCATTACATAATCTATATTCACCATATTGTATAGAACCAGCCAGAGATTTATTTTTTCCGCAACAATCACAATCAAAGTATTCATTCGCACAATCAGGATTTTCTTCCAAATCGTCTAATACCATTTGATTAACCACTTGTTGCATTTCTGCAATTATTTCTTCATTCGTTTTTGCCATAATTAAAAATCCTTATTTTACAAGTTCTGCCATATCACGCACAGCTTGAGCTAATCCTGTAAACACAGCTCTTGAAATAATACTGTGACCAATATTTAACTCATTCAAATCTTGAATTTGACGCATACGATGGACGTTTTCATAATTCAATCCGTGTCCTGCATTGACTTTCAAACCTAGAGCATGAGCAAGACGTGATGCTTCACGAAGTTTTTCAAATTCTACCTGCTCATCAGGTGTACCATAAGCAATAGAGTATTGACCTGTGTGTAATTCAATATATTGAGCACCTGTTTTAGCCGCTGCACGAATTTGATCTTCTGAAGGGTCAATAAACAAGCTTACCAAAATTCCGACATCTACTAAAGGTGCAATAAACTTGGTAATTTTTTGAATTTGACCAGCTACATCTAATCCACCTTCTGTAGTCACTTCTTGTCTTTTTTCTGGAACAAGGCAAACTGAATGCGGTTTTATTGAAAGTGCGATTTTTTGCATTTCATCTGTAACAGCCATTTCCAGATTCAAATTTGTTTTAAGAGTTTTAATCAATGCTCTGACATCTTGGTCTTTTATATGTCTTCTATCTTCTCGCAAGTGAGTCGTAATTGAAGTTGCACCATTTTCTTCACAAATTGCTGCAGCTTGTACAGGATCTGGTTCAAAACCTCCTCTTGCGTTTCTCAAAGTTGCAATATGATCAATATTTACACCTAAAAGCATATTTATATCCTTTCTTAAAATTTCATTTTACTAATTTTTAATAAAGCCGTATATGATGGCAAGATTGTAATTCGTTCATCCTTATCATCAGAACTTGTAGCAAGTTCAACAGCTTTATGAATATCTTCTTCTACAATAATTTTATCTGTCGGAACACCTGCATATTTCAACCTAAGAGCCATATCTTTTGCTCGAATACCGGATGTTATGATAGATTTTTGAGAATTTTTCAATTGTTCAAAATCACTATCCCAAAGCCATGAAATATCACGCCCATCTGCATAATTATCATTTATTGCTATCAAAATTTTTGAAGACAAATCCACAGTTTTCAAAACTTCACTCGCACCTGTTGGATTTTTTATAAGTTGAATTAAAGTATTATGACCATTTATAACCTTGCGTTCTGCCCTCCCAAAAATTGACTGATAAGACAAAACCGCAGATTTTATAGTTTCGTAGCCAATTCCATTCTCTAAAGCACAAGCAACTGCGCCTAATACATTATATGCATTATATAAACCAACTAAATTTATTCTAAATTCATACTCTGAATCTCCATGTTTAACAGTCAAAACAGAATAATCAGAATAAATCTTCACAAATCCTTTATAATCAGGTTCAGGACGTTTAAATGAACAAGATTCACAGTGATAGTGTCCTTCTTGTGCAAAAAATTGCTTATCATATTTTAGCGGATTTCCACAAACACAATTAAACACCTCAGTTGGCGCATTAGACGTTGAATTATGAATATCTGATAAAATTTCAACACTTTCAAATCCGTAATATTTTGCATTTCTATTATGCCCAAAGTTCATAACCAATGGATCATCTGCATTTAACACAAGCACCAAGTCAGGATTTTTGTCTATCGCACTTTGAATAAAACTTGCAGTTGTAGAAAGTTCACCATATCTATCCAGTTGGTCGCGAAACAAATTTGTCACAAGTAAGTAATCTGCCTTAAAGTAGTCGTATAACTTAGTTAAATACGCTTCATCAGACTCTAAAACTGCATAATCAAAACGCTTAAACGGCAAAATATTCAGAGCAAAAACGTTTGCAATCCCAGTCAACATATTTGCACCCTTTACGTTATGAATAAGCTTAAACTTATCTTCTTCTAAAATATGTGCCAACAACCCCGATGTAGTAGTTTTTCCGTTTGTTCCTGTTACGGTGATTGCATTCCCAGCTTTAACGTATTTTCTACAAAACTTCAAAAAATCTGGACATATTTTCAGTGTCATCATTCCAACAAAAGATGTTCCCGAAGATTTATTCAAGATTTTTATTGCTAGATAAACCAATCTTGCACATATTATAGCTGTATAAAAGCGGATTTTACTCATAAAATAGTCCTTTAGACGTATTCAAAAATGTTATGTAATAATATATTATAAATCTAATATAATACAAAAGTAAGAAAAGTTGAAAGATGTTGACTCTATTTTTTACAATAATATTTTTGGCAGAAATAATCGTTGCAGGTTGGGTAATCTCTTGGATAATCAAACTTGATAAAAAAGTTTGCGAAACTAATAAAAAAATGTTGGAATTCCAACCTAAAATGAGAGAGCAAATAAAAAAACTAACTTGTACATTGGAACTTGCAAGTTCCTGCTTAGATTATTTTGTAACATTCATCGCAGAAAGAAAAACTACTTGTGTCAACTCGCTGAAAAAGAACATTATAACAACAATCTTGTTTATGATTTTGAAAATTCCGTTTAAACAAATTGCAACAGGGGTTGAAATTTTGTTATTGATTAAAAAGATTTTGAGAGTGTAAAATTTACTCGCACGCAGTTAGAAAAGATTGTTATACTGTCATTCTGAAAGCTTAGAAAATCTGTGCAAGCTTTGTGAGCACATAATTTTCCTGCTATTCAGAATCTCTAATATAACAAATTCTACTTCCAAAAACCATTATTTTCAGGAGGTGGCAAAAGTGGTTTAAAGAAGAAAACCGGAGTACCAAGACCTCCAAACGGAGCGCGTGCAGGATGATTTTGTTCAAATCTTGCGCGACCTTCAGCTTTCATTTTTTCAAGCTCAGCTCTTTGCTTTTTGTTCAAAATACTTTCAAACTCTTGAGAATTTTTGCGCCTTACCTCTTGTGCCTGTTTTTCTAACTCTTTAATTTCTGCATTAATTTCTTCTATTCGTTCATCTTGCGCACGCTTAACCATCTTTGTGAGCCTTACCGTCTCAATTTCTTGACGCTTAACCTCAATTTTCATCATTATTGGCGCAATTTCTTCTCGCCCTTGCTTGTGGATCTGACGAGCTTTTTCTTTTTGCTTATCTGTCAAATTCAAACGTTGTTCAAACTGCCTACGCATAGCCTCTTTCGGATTTTGTCGCAACATATTTGGAGAAGTCGGAGGCTGTAGGTTTTGAGCAAACACTCCACTGTTACATCCGATTGCAAATATTGAAACTAATAATAATGATGATAATATTTTGTTCATTTTATTTTCCTTTATTATTTTACATTAAATCTTTCAGCTTTTCCGCCAGTTCTTTCTTTGCGTTGTAAATTCTTGATTTGACTGTTCCTAACGGACATTTCAATTTACTGGCGCATTCTTCGTATGAATATCCATTGATTTCACACATTATAATAACTTCTTTAAATTTTGGTTTCAATTGGTCAATAGCATTTGCGATAATTTTTTGCCTTTCAAGGCTGACAACCTTGTCTTCCGGCAAAGTTTTTTTATCTTTAATGTTAGACATTACTAAATCATCAGAGGTCGAGGTTTGTACAACCTTATGATATGCTGATTTCAAGTAATCAAGAGAGGCATTGCGAGTAATTGACGAAACCCAACTTTTGATAGAACCCTGTTCTTTGTATTTTTCGGAATTTTTCCAAATCTTTAAATATACCTCTTGCTCCAAATCTTCATTATCCTCTTTGGTTATAAGACGTATAATATTTTTAATATTTTGCTTGTTTGTATTTATTACCTTGTTAAAATCCATCAATTCCGTCTGCTATTCTATATAAATCAACCCATAAGAATCTACAGGCAATCCCAAATCTTCCGCACTTAATGCCGAACCGTATTTCAAAGTATCAGACACCTCGGAATTAAAATTCAAGACACCCAAAGTTGTTCCACTAACCATCAACATAAAAAGCGCACAAGCAACTTTGATTTTTGCCCAATTTTTGCGTTTTTCTCTCAGATAAGGCTTAGCCTCTTGAATCAACTCAGACACCTTGAGCATCTTTTCATGCTCTTTTCTACAATCCTCACAGTGCTGAATATGTTCATTCAGTTCTTCTTCGCTTCTAAAAGTAAATAAGGCTTCGTATTTCGTGCATTTTTCGTTCATATTATCAACCTCTATACTTATATAACGATTGTAAAATAAAAAAGTTCATTTTTCAAAAAGAATTGAAATTATGTCGCTACACAGCAGTACTAAGATTGAAAAGTTGGTCGACTCTACAATACCGACAATGGATTCTGAAAGCTTGGGAATTTGACATAAGAATTCAATTTAAGTCGGAAGGACAAGTGTCCACACGATTATCTTTTACAAAACCCCTTCAACAATTTTAATAACATCTCGTTGCACATCTTCAATTGTCTGAGATGCATCGACAACTTTAATCCTTTGCGGATTTTTCTTTGCAATTTCAAGATAGCCATTGCGTACACGCTTGTGGAATTCAATTCCTGCACTTTCAAGACGGTCTTTTTCAGCACCAACACGCTCCATTGATGTTTCGGTATCAATATCAAAAACAATTGTCAAATCTGGATGAACACCATTCACTGCAAGTTCATTCAACATGTTGATATTATCAATATTTTGTTCTCTACCATACCCCTGATACGCTACAGAACTGTCTGTATGTCTGTCACAGAGAACAATTTTGCCTGAATTTATAGCAGGTTTAATTATTGTATCAATGTTTTGCGCCCTGTCTGCCAAATATAAAAACGCCTCACACCTGTCAGATACTTCACCGTCATAGTTTAGCAAAATTTCTCTAAGTTTTTCGCCTAACCCCTTGCCTCCAGGTTCGCGAGTCACAACGATTTCATAACCCTTACTTGTTAAATATTCTTTCAATAAATTAAGTTGAGTTGTTTTACCACAACCATCTGCACCTTCTAAAGTGATAAATAAGCCTTTTTTCATAAAACCTTCCTCTTTTGTTCATTATAACATGGTAAAAATGAGGAATTGTCGTAATCTCATGACTTTTTATAGAATATGAATTTGGAGAGATCGAAACTTAATATTATGTTCCTACGCGGTATTTCAGCATCTCCAATAAAAACTACAAGCTCCTCTCTATTGCAAAAGGGGGAGTAAACTGTTATAATGTTTATATAATATGATTAAGAGTATAAAGGAGTTTGGAACAGTTTATGAAATATAAAATGTCAGAGTTGGGGAAATCTTTGTTTGGGTTTACACTGACTGAAGTTTTGATTGCAACAGGTATCGTTGGTATTATTGCAGCGTTGGTTTTGCCTGCGCTTGTTACACATTTTAGAGATGAAGTTTTGACACACCAATTACGTCGTCAAATGACCGCGATAAAAACAGCGATAGACAACCTTGTTATAACAGAAAACAAGGCAAATTTTGGTGAGACAATGATGTATACAACATCAACAAGCCCAGATTATGATACAACCTCAGGTACATTTATAAAAAAATACCTAAGAGTTTCTAAATATTATGGAGATTTTACAAAGAACAAAGATACAATTTTAAAAGAATGTTTTGCTGATAAATACTATGAATTCAGCGGGAACGATAAAAAAGAATATGATATTAAAACACAAACATATAAAGACTCCGCAGGGAATACGCAAAGTCTTGTGAAAGGTGCTTGCGCAAAACTTAAAAATGGCACAAGTATCTGCTTAACACCTCAAATTGGACAATCTGCGGTTTATGGAATTATTGATTTGAATGGTCCTAAAGGTCCTAATGTATTTGGTAAAGATTTTATTGTTTTGTCTGGAGCTAATAAAATCAGTCCAGTGACCTTTACTGCTTATGACCCAACAGGTGAAAGTACCGAAAGCGTTGCAACAACAGACAAACCAGAAATCACGCCAGACCCTGATAATCCTTGTGAAATTGGGGATTACAGCGAGGATTGTTGTAAATATTACTTGAATAAAGGATTAATTACTTCAACCTTAAATCAAGAATGTTGTGATAATTCCGTAATTGCGCCTTTAGCACCAGCCTGTGCTAAAGAAATTGATATAACAGTTAATTTATATCCTGCTAACTGCAGAAATGGCGATAGTACCTGCAAGGTATATATTAATGCCAGTCAAACTGTTGCAAAAATAAATGGGAAAACTGACCCTCTCCCAGCTGGTGCAACCCCACCAGATATTACCCTGTATTGTGAGGGCAAAGAAGCTGGTTCAATGTCTGGTGCTAATTTGAAAAATGCAATAGAATCCTCAAAGAGTAACGATTACTACTACTTTACAAAAAATGTTAATTCATTTAACACTAATGCTACATGTGGATTTAGTGGAGCTCATTATGCCTATGGCGTTAGACCAAATTATTCTTCTGTAACGTATAAAAATGGAGTTGGTAAAAACTATTCTTATGGTGGATATAACTGGTCAATTAATTATTTCTAAAAATATTATAATTATTCATCGGAGGTGGCAATTGTCACCTCCGATTTTTAGTTCATGGGGTTATATTTTATTTCAACATACGTTATAATATATATAGGGATATCGGAAAATTATGGGATTCATTTACTCAGGTTCAAATACGACTTTACCTATAGGCAGAGTCGAAGATTACAACAATACAAACCCTTCACGTAGCGTTGCAATTTATCGCACATTGCAAACCTCTGGCACTCCAATGAGTTTCTCTCCTGAAGTTAAACACAACACACAATTTGCAAAAAGCATCTACAACGATGGTCCTTACAGTTTGCTCCGTCCTAACTCAACATCAAATGTTTTGGCTCAAAACATTGATTTAATGGCATAAATTCACATTTAGGAAGTTTATTAAGAATTATTAACAAAAAGACAACAAATTTGGCAATTCTCACAAAGAAAAATACTTTATATAAGAGTATATAGGAAAGAGGATAACAGGTTATGAAAGAACAGGAATTAAACACATTGATGTCAGTAGTTACAGACCCAGTTGAAAATGTGTATAGAATCAGAAATTACAAAGATTTGGCAGAAATCCAAAGAATTATCAGAATCTTTAATATTTCTGAAGAACAACATAACAAACATGCTATGTTATCAATTAAAAATTTGGCAACATTTAGATTAGTGTTGAGCAATAATTAATTCCTGTTCTAAAGATTTGCATTTTCGGTAAAAGATAAAAAGTCCTTGCTTTGCAAGGACTTTTCCATTGAAAAGAAAAGACGGAGGGGTTTCACCCCTCCGTCCACTAATATCTGCTTTTTCATTCAACACCTAATGCAAGAATCTGAAATATAAATAAACAGAACTTAAAACAAGTGAAATAAATGTCACCAATGCGCCATATTTCATAAATCGCAAGAATGAAATCTTGTGTCCATGAGATGCTGAAGTTTCACTAACCAAAACATTTGCAGCAGCACCTATAATAGTTAAGTTTCCGCCAAGACAAGCTCCCAAAGACAATGCCCACCAAAGTGCATGGACATGACCTGTTATAGCATTCGGATTAGCCGGATTGATTAATTCAGAAATCAATGGCGCCATTGTTGCTGTATAAGGAATATTATCAATTATACCTGACAAAATTCCTGATGCCCAAAGAATAATCATTGTTGCAGCATCCAAACTGCCATGAGTCAAGACAATCAACTGGTCTGCCAAAAATTTTATACCACCGTTTGCCTCAAAACCACCAATTATGATGAACAAACCAACAAAGAAGAAAATTGTAAGCCATTCAACATCACGATAAATTTCTTTTGGTTTTTCAAACAGTAACAAAAACGCTGCACCTGATACCGCAAACACAAACGCTGAAATATGTGTAATATCGTGAGTTACAAATCCTAAAATTACAAGAGCCAACGTAATCATTGAACGAATCATCAAATTTTTATCAGTGATAGTTTTTGAGTTATCCAAATTTGCAACATGTTCCATTTTTTCTGGAGTTGCTTTCAAGCCTTTTCTAAACAAGAAAATCAACAATGAAATACAAACAAGGAATATTATTGTTACAATTGGAGTTAATTCTTTTACGAAAGCCATAAAGCTCAATCCTGCTCTTGTACCGATAATGATATTCGGAGGGTCTCCAATCAAAGTTGCAGTGCCACCAATATTTGATGCAAGAACTTCTGTAATCAAAAATGGTACAGGATCCGTATCAAACTCTTTTGCAATTACAAAAGTAATCGGCATCATAAGTACAACTGTTGTTACATTATCTAGAAAAGCTGATGCAATAGCCGTAAATGCCGCTAATGCAAACAAAACTGTTTTAGGATGCCCTTTTGTCAATTTTAATAAATTTAATGCCATCCATTTAAAAACACCACTGCGACTGGCAATATGCACGATAATCATCATACCAATCAGTAAGAAAATTACCTCAAAATCTACATATTCAAAAACACCTTTCACATTGCTATCAAGATTTAATGTTAATGGAATTAACCCCAAAAGCATTGTCAAAGATGCACCAACCAGTGCAACTACTGATTTTTGAATTTTTTCGCTTGCGATGAAAATATAAGAAATCAATAATATCATTCCTGAAATTATCATTCCATGCGAGTGAATAAAATCTAACATTGTTTAAATTGTCCCCCTTTTTTATTTATTATACCTATTTCGCTATCTTATACAGGGTTATATGTATACCTTTTAGAATTTGTGTCTAATTAGTGCGTACACATCATTAAACACAACAAATACCATAAACAAAATTAACAACAAGAAAAACACTGAACTTATTTTGTTTATAGTCTCTTCGTCAAGCGGTTTACCTCTAAGTTTTTCTATAACCAAAAACATAAAGTGTCCACCATCAAGAGCAGGTATCGGCAAGAAATTAACTAAAGCCAAATCCAAAGATATCATTGCCGTAAGCAACAATCCTGAGAAAAATCCGCTATTGTTAATAACATCTCCACCGATTTTTGTAATAACAACGATTCCGTGCAAATCTTTCATAGGAATTTTACCTGTAAATAACTGCCACAAACCATAAACAAGCATATATGTTTGTTCCCACAAATATCTGCAACTTCCTGAAATTACCGAAGTAAACCCTTTTGTCGGCATCAAAATTTCTCTAGCTCCAAGTTGAATACCGATAATTCCTTTTTCATTTGAATAAATAGTTTTCAAATCAACAGATTTACCATTACGTTCAACCGTAATATGAATAGGTCTTTGAGTATCAGAAACAGCATAAGCCAAATCACTCAAAGTAACATTACCTTCAGACATGTAAACGCTTTGGTCTTTTAAAGAGTCTCTTAATTTAACTTGTTCAGAAGTCAAACTGACTTGACTGTCGTGATACAATTTGTAGCCTTTCAAAGCCTCTTTATCAATATGTAATTCATTTTCATCCTGACGAACAGGCAAAACAACCTTTGTATTTTGTGGAATTGCTTCATCAGCTGAAAGTTTTGGATTTAATTTTGTTAATTTCTCAAAATTGGTCTTAACGGTTTCTTCTTCAACCTTGCCATCAAAACGCGCACTATTTTTAGCATACAACGTTAGAGCATAAGGAGATTCGATATCAGAACCGTTAATTTTTAAAATTTTATCACCTTTTTGAAGTCCACTTGACCATACTGATTCACTTTTTTCGGCTGCAATATTATCCACATAAACTTGATATTGTCCTGATGGAAGTTTTCCTTGAATAAACGCAGTCAACAGAACAAGAACAAATGCAGTTATGATATTTGCGATTACACCGGCTGAAATTACTATCATTCTTTGCCATACAGGACGATTTATAAATCTGTCCATAGAATCTGCTGGTAAGTTTGAATCTTTTTCATCATCAGGAAATGAAACATAACCACCCAACAAAAATGCATGAACAACGAGCTCTACATCTCCAACTTGTTTGCTCCACAATGTTGGTCCTATAGGCAAACCAAAACCGAACTTTGAAACCTTTATTCCTAAAGCTCTGGCTGCATAAAAGTGCCCTGCCTCGTGAACAAGAACCAAAAAGCTTAGTAGCAAAATCATTATAATTATTGACATAAAAATCTCCTGTAACTGCTTATTGAAAAAGGTAAAAAGCCACTATAATATGACCTTTTACCTTTATAAGTTATCAAACTAGTGTTTAAATTGTTCTAAAAATCTAACATCATTATTAAAGAACAATCTGATATCATCAACGGCATATTTAAGCATAGCAAGTCTTTCGACCCCCATACCAAATGCAAAACCAGAATATACATCAGGGTCAATACCAACACCACGAAGTACGTTAGGATCTACCATGCCAGCACCAAGAATTTCAAGCCAACCTGTACCTGAGCATGTTCTACATCCTTTTCCTTCACACATAATACATTGAACATCAATTTCTGCAGAAGGCTCGGTGAATGGGAAGAAACTGCTTCTGAATCTTGTTGGACGACTTGCTCCAAAATAAATTCTGATAAATTCATTCAACACACCCTTCAAATCTCCAAATGTTATATCTTTATCAACATAAAGACCTTCAATTTGGTGGAAAAAGTTGTTTTTACGAGAATTTATGTTCTCATTTCTGTATACTCTACCCGGAGCGATGATTCTGATTGGAGGTTTTTGATTTTCCATTACGTGAATTTGAGCACCTGAAGTTTGACTTCTCAACACAACATTTTTCGCAACATCTGTATAGAATGTATCTTGCATATCACGTGCAGGGTGATCTTTTGGCACATTGAGCATATCAAAGTTGAAATATTCTGTTTCAACCTCAGGAGAATTTTCGTTTGGAGCAACTGAAAAACCTAAACTTTGGAAAATTGAAACAATTTCATTCGTAGTAGAAGTCAACGGATGAACATGACCACGTGGAATAAATTGTCCGGGAAGCGTCACATCCAATCTTTCTTTTTCTAGCTTTTTATTTAACTCTTGTTCATAGAACAAATGAAATTTCTCAGAAATTGAAGATTCCAATTTTTTAGTAATATCATTTGCCAATGAACCTACAACTCTTTTGTCTTCAGGCGATAAATCTTTCAAACCCTTTTTAATTTCATTAAATTCACCCTTTCGGCTCAAATATTTGAATTTGATATCTTCCAAATCTTTTACGGTTGCAGCTTTTTCAATATCTGCAACAGCATCAGAATAAATTTTTTCTAATTGTTCCTTCATTTTTATACCTCTATACATTTACAATTTCATTAAATCTTTTTTCGTAGCCGATTGTTGTTTTGTCGCCATGACCTGTGTATACGGCTGTTTCATCAGGCAACTTAAACAGTTTCTCTTTGATACTTTTTTCAATTGCCCTAAAATCACCCTCCGGCAAATCACAACGACCTACACTGCCTCTAAATAAGGTATCACCGGAGAAAAGGTTGTCGCCAATAAGATAGCACATTCCACCTCTCGTATGACCTGCAGTTGAAATAGCTTTGATTTTAGTATTTCCGATTGAAAATTCATCTCCATCCTTTACAAAATGTGTAATTTCGCCAATATCAGGAATCTTTTCCCCTGCAAACATTAACATCATATTTGGAGCAAGTTTGACTTGGGATAAGTCATCTTGAGAAACGTAAGTATCAACCCCAAACTCTGACTTGAATTTATCCACACCCAACAAATGGTCAAAATGACCATGTGTCAAAAGAATATATTTCAACTTTATGTCACTATTCTTTATTGCTTGAACAAATTCAGGACGAGCAGAAGAACAGTCTATCAACACAGCTTCTCTTGAGTCCTCATCAATTATAAGATAGTTATTTGCATTTATCGGTCCTTCTACAAAAGTTTTTATAATCATTTGTTTCTGACAACCTCAAATATTTTTTTACACATTGCAAACAATTCTCTTGCATCTTTTAAAGCTACCATATTTGGACCGTCACATAATGCTTTATCAGGGTCAGGATGAACTTCAAAAAACAACACATTAGCTCCTGCCGCCATTGCAGCTTTAGCTAAAGTTGGCACAAACCTTCTGTCACCGCCCGAACAATTACCTTTAGCTCCAGGAAGTTGAACACTGTGAGTCGCATCAAATACCACCGGATAACCAAAAGATTGCATAATAGGAATTCCTCTAAAGTCCACAACTAAATTGTTGTACCCAAAAGATGAACCTCTATCGGTCAACAAAATTTGATGATTTCCTGAATCTTCGACTTTTTTAACCAACGATCCCATTTGTTCAGGTGATAAAAATTGACCTTTTTTAATATTTACAATCTTACCTGTTTTTGCGGCTGCAACCAAAATATCTGTTTGTCTACACAAAAAGGCAGGAATCTGCAAAATATCAGCAACTTTTGCCACTGTTTCAGCTTGGTCAGGTGTGTGGATATCTGTCACAATCGGTAAGTCAAATTTATCTTTAACCTCTTGCAACATCTCCAAACCTTTCACTAGTCCTGGACCTCTATATGAAGTGATAGACGAGCGATTAGCCTTATCAAATGAAGATTTGAATACATAATTGATACCCAAATCCTGTGTAATCTCTTTTAAACCTTGAGCCGTTTCGTTCAAGATTTCTTGACTTTCTGCAGCACAAGGACCGGCAAGAATAGTTAATTTATCCCCACCAATTTCAAAATCCCTTAATTTAATTCTCTTAATATTTTCCATACCTAAATTATATGTAAAATATAACCAAAACACAAGCGAACTAAAAATATTGCACCTACCTGCTTAAAATGGTAGAATAGACTCGTGAAAGATAAATATTTATTTTTCATAATAATATAGGTCAGCATAGCAATGCCGACCTATATTATTATTTGTTATTTTAAAAATTTAGAAGGGCAATTATTATTTTTGCCTTATTACCAACTCTACTCAACAATCACTCTTGCAGGGAAATTGCTCTTTAGCAATCCGTTTGCAGCCTGTTGAGCCTTCTCTCTAGAAGAATAAGAACCCACTTGTAAAGTATAATAGCCGCCTAGATTTTTAACAATTGGAGTAACACCCAATCCTGCATCTTGTATAATAGATTTAGCAACTTCTGCCTGCTTTTCAGTTGCATAATACCCTACAACAACTTTTGCATTAATAATTTGCTCAGGAGCCATAGCGGATTGAGGTTTTGGAGCTTGTTGAACAGGTTTAGTAACTGAAGATTGTTTATTTTTCTGCGAATCAATTTTTTCAACTTCCGGCTGATTATTTTTTACTGCATCTTGAACTTTTGCAAGTTCTGCCTCCATTTGACCAACAGTTTTTCTCTTTTGTTGAGGCAAAATAACCTTTTCATCCAATTCAGGAGAAAACATGTCTTCGGAATCAGATTTTTTACCTTCATCCTCTTGTTGCAAATTACGTAAGCGATCATCAATAACAGAACCGTTTGAAGAATTATCATCATCTTGCACTGATGCAACTTCATCATCAGAAGTAATACCAACATCAACATTTGGTGACAAAATTTTTGCAAAACCAAGAATTATTAGTACTCCAACAATAAAAACTGAAATAAACAAGGTCATATCCTTGTTTGGAGCTTTTTGAACTTTTTTCTTGTAATCATTATATGAAAAATGTGAAGAAGTTTCGTATTTATCAGTATCTTTTAACATTAAACACCTCGCACTTTCGTACTTGCAAGAATTATATCTTCAATTTCATCACTGTATTTTTGCATAATTTCTTGCGCAAATTCTTTTATATCCTCAATTCCTAAATCGCTACCTAAACCCGATACCGGAATTGGTGCACCATCAGACAAAATATTCAAACCTGTATGTATTAAAACTGATGTCATTGATTTGGTAGCGATAGACACAGACAGTTTTTTATCATTAACAAACAAATCATCACCGTTTCTTCTAACAAAAAAACCGCGTCTTTCCAATGCCTCTTTGATGCATGTTACAAGTAATCGCTGACGAAAAACACCTTCCACAAGCTCAACATTGAATTGTTCTGTTATAAAACTAAGCATATATTTGCTATAAATCGGCTCATTATTTATAACATCTTCAATATCAACCATCTCAGTCAACTTAACTTCACATTCACCCACAAATGCAACAATCGCATCTCCCTGAATTTTAAAATTCTTGTAAATCCAATGTGGCGCTAATTGCGAACCTATATATTTAATTTCGTTTTCAATAAATAATGTTTTCATCTTCTTACTCAAAAAGAACCTTTATGTACTCGTCGGCATGGTTTGCTTCAAGCGCATGTTTTAGCCTTGAGCATGACTCACATATCCCGCAATGCTTTGCTCCGCCTTGATAGCAGCTTCTGGTAAGTTCTAAAGGAACACCATGTTGCAAAGCTAACATGACTATATCATTTTTGTCAGAATTTATCAAGGGTGCAACAACTTTTGGCGATTTTTGAGTCGAAAATTCAAATTCTTTATTGATTGCATTAATAAATTCTTGAGTATTATCAGGAAAAGTTTGCCCTTCCTCTTTATTTGCACCAATCAAAATAAAATCATAACCGTAAGAATCTGCAAAACTTCCTGCAATATTTAAAAACAAACCGTTTCGATTTGGAACCCAAACAGATTTTGCAGAATTTTCAGGATTATCAAGTTCATTCCCTGTCGGAATATCTTTATCTGAAACAAGTGAGGTTTGAGTAATGTTTTTTAACCAGTCAAGTTTTATAATTTTCTGTTCTATTTTGTAGTATTCGCAAATTTTTGCAGAGGCTTCAATTTCTTGTTCGGCAGACTTTTGCCCATAGTCAAAAGTCAATGCTAAAGAAACATTTAACTCTTCTTTTTTTAATCCTAAACTTACCAATGAATCTAAGCCCCCAGATAATAAAATTATAGATTTGTTCATATTATTCCTGTTCTTCCTCATACTCTTCCAAAATCGTAACCGCCTCGACTTTCAAGGCATCAGGATAATTCGGAGAGCTAATAATTTCATCTAAAATACTACGGTCAGACATATTATATAAAGCAATCATTGCATTTTTCTTAACTTCTACATCTGAATCTGTTTCAAGACAATGTTTAATAGTTTCATAAGCTTTTGGATGGTCACTATCCATCAATGCTTCAATGGCATTTATTCTTACCTGTGATGATTCATCTGACAAAGAATTACGCAAAGCTTTGAAAACTCGCTCATTATCAGAAAACCCCATTTTGGTAAGCGCTTCAATTGCACGTTCTTTTAAGAAACTAAATTTGTCCATGAGCCCTTGCTTGGCTTCAATAATACTAACGAGTGGGTCAATAGCTCTTTTATCACCCAACAAACCTAAAGCAGATACAGCTGATTCACGCAAATACACAGATTTTTCATCCTCATCATTTACAACATCAATCAACGGAGCAACAGCAAACCTGTCACCTATTCGTCCAAGAGCATCCGCACATGCCAGTCTAACTCGGTAATTTTCGTTTTTATTATTCATACAATAGAGTAAAGATGAGACAACATCCGTATTTTTCTGGTTTGCAATAGCCTTGGCGCACATTACACGAACATTGTTATATTTTTCCTTCGTTTCAGAATCTGAACAATTTGCGTTTTTTAATAACAAAACATCCACAAGATATTCAAGACTTGATGGGTCACGATAAACATCCAAATTTCTTATTATATGCATAATTACATCAGGCTCTGTTGCAACAGATAGCATGTAATTATATATTTCAACAAGTTGAGAAGATTGGTATAGTGTTTTTAAGTTATCAATATTTGAGATTACGAGATTGTCATCCATGCCCCCAAAAAGACCGCAATTTTGAGCTATGGCCTTTATATCAAAATTCGTATCGTTGCTCACGTTCATCCTCGCATCGCACCTCTTGAACAAATAAAATCTTCTTATACATAAATAATATAACAGTTTTACTTAATAATCTTAATTTTGAAATTGAATTGTAACATTTTCGTAATTATCACGCAAAAATTATTTTCCTTTGTTTTAAGATTAGTGTGTAGCAGTTAATTAATTTAAGTGGTGTGACATGAATATAGACTCAATTAAAATTTACTCCGCTGACTCTATTAGCAAACCCAAGCGAAAGAACACGAATGGGCATGGCTTTAAAGAGAATAGTGTGGATTTGTGTAACAAAAAAAGTGTGAATAGAGGATATTATGGCGGTAGCTTAACGAGTTTTGGAGCTGCCGCTAATTCTTACTCGGATTTGGGCGATAGGCTTTGTGACAAAATCTTTCGTTCAAAGAATTTTCAATGGTTGACAGAAACCGCTGAAGAACAATCAGTAATCGGTGCAGCTTTAGTATCATTGGTTGTAGCAGGCGGCTTGAGACCGGCAACAAACCTTGCAATGGCAGGGAAAAAAGATAAAGAAGACAGTGTATATGCGGCATCACACGCAATATCATCAGCCTTAATCGGTTTTGCAGTATCTTCTATCGTGATGGCTCCATTCAGTGCAGCTTTCAAAAAAATTAAAGAAAACCCTAAAAAATATTTACAAGGACTTGAAAATATTCTTGGGGTAGAAAAGATTGGCCCTAGAAAACTTGAAAAATCAATTGCATATAAAAAATTGAGTAAAATTGCTCAATTTATTCCTGATACTTTAGTTCTTGGTATTCCAAAAGCAATGTTGACAATTGCATTGATTCCTCCAATTTTGAAATATGTTTTCCATATGGAAAAAGGTAAAAAAACTACAGCTCCTCAGCAGGCTGAACAACAAAACATGAACTTTGCCAAGACTCAATTAAACAGCCCTGTATTTAAATCAGTTCAAGGAGGTATGGAATAATGCAAATTACTCAACTAAATAATTACAATAATTATCAAAACAGAGCATATACCTCTAACTTTAAACAAATTGCACCTTCTAAAGGTTATCAACCAAAATTCACAGGGGTTGCAAGTGTTGCAACAGAAGCCGCAACAACAGCAGCTCAAAAATCAGAAGGTTGGTATGGCAAGTTTACAGAATGGCTTGCAAAAAATTATTATGCAAAATTCTATAACAGCAAAGTTGCAAAATATATCGTAGAACATACAAAGAGCCCTAAATGGAACAACATGACAACTCACATGTCAGCTTTAGGTTCAACTCTTATTTCAGGTATGTATGCAGTTAGGACTTTAGAAAACGATAAATTAGACCCTGAAAAACGTAAGACATTAGCTATCAACGATGTACTTACATGGGCGGTATCTACAGCAGGTGCGTATTTCTTAGATGCAAAACTTGGCAAAGCTTGTGATAAAGCAACTACAAGATATGCTGCTAATTACTTGCTTGATAACGAATCTGCAATGAGAAAGGATCTCTTCGGAGAATGGAATCCTAAAGACCTTAAATCAATGATGAAAGATTGGTACAAACATATAAAACCTGAATCTGAAGAAGGTCAAAAACTTATTAAAGAATTAGGCGAACAATCTTATAAAAGTATCAGAGATTTTAACTTAGATATTTTAAAAGACAAAAAATTGACAACTCACATTGATGGTATCGGTGTTTTGAAATCGTTGTTCGTATTCGGTATGGTATACAGATATATCGTTCCGGTTCTTGTAATGAAACCAGCTAACTACATTGGACATTACATTCACGAACAAAATGCTAAAAAAGCGCAAGCCTCAGAAACTAAACAAGCTTAATTTCTGCACACAATATAACAAAAGAACCTTGCACAAAAGGCAAGGTTCTTTTTAGCTTAAGGTGAACTAGTAACCCCATCTCACTTAGTAATCTCTGTCAAGGTTTATTTTTACCCAACTTGCCACCCTGTGTTTCAGGGTCTCAAACAGTGCACATAAGTCACTGTCATTCTGAACTGCCCTAATTTAACTTTGTTGGCTTACAAAAATATGGATTGTTTTGGTATTTGGCCCATGTAATATAAGCCTTGTTACCTTTGATTGTAGTAGAACCTACAACCACATATTTGTTAGCATTTGGTTTTGGGTTCTTAACTTCAGCATAAGCATCCAATTCGTGAGTAATAGGCTCTTTAGACCTATCTCTCATTGAATTATACAAATCTTCCATCTGAATAGCTGTAAAATTGCAATCAATTTGATACTTGTCTTTCGGAGATGAAACAACTTCTTGGTACTTACACATTCCATTTCTCCAACCTAAAATTTTACGAGTAGTTGTAAATTGCTGATTTTCAAATTCTGAAACAACAGTTTCCTCATATTTGTCACAATCTTGAAAATTCTTAATAAATTTTGAAGAAAATTTAGTATAAGTTGCAGCAAAAACACAACTTAGTGAACCCAAAAATAATATAAATAACGCAACTGCAATTGTAGCCTTTTTCATATAAATCATCTCCCCCTTAGGTTTTTTACAAATACATTATAGCAAAAATTTTGATTTAGTAAAGTTGTGACAACATGAAAGATTTATAAAGTCCTGTCATTACTGTACCTATCATGTAAATTTATTTTGGCCATGCTGAATAGCAAGATAATGATGTGTTCACTAAGCTCACACAAATTTTCTAAGCTTTCTGAATGACATACAAAACTGTCAAAAAAAATTAATCTTAATATTGTTTCAAGTTTCTATAAAATTCACCCAAAACTTGACAAAATTGACGTACATTTTACACTAATTAACAATTCTCAAAACTCGCACTATGAAACAGTTTCAGATAGCTCATAATTCCAGAATAGTCACTTAGGGGTTGAAATTTTAAATTTTTGTAATACTATGGTTACATAAACATATTCAAAAGAGACGAAAATCTTATCAAAAAGTAAGAACACAAAAGTAGTCTTTGGAGAATTTTCAATTTACAACTAGAGGATTACATTTTGAGAAAATTATTACTATTCACTATTGCACTAGTGTTCTTTTTGTGTGCACCTGTGCAAGCAGCCAATGTTAGTACAGTCAAGGCAGCGATAGTAAAACATTCTATCGAAATGGGCGTAGACCCGGCAATCGCGTTAAGTATTGCCAAAACAGAATCAGGATTTAGACACGAAGCAAGAAGCTCACATGGAGCTGTAGGTGTCTTTCAACTGATGCCTTCAACCGCAAGAAGAATGGGGTTAAACCCTTATTCACTTGATGATAATATCAAAGGCGGTATTATGTATTACAAATCTATGTACAAGATGTTTGGTTCAGTAGAACTTGCACTTGCCGCATACAACGCAGGTCCTGCAAACGTAAAAAAATATCGTGCAGTTCCTCCATTTGGCGAAACAAGAAGATTTGTATCAAAGATTATGACCGATTACAATCATTTAAAGGCTCATCCGGATCCGGTAATGATTGCAGCAAGAAAAGGATATCCTACAATTGCGCAAAAATCACCGGCGGTTATCTCTTCAGGAGCAAAAGGAATTGCTAAGTCACCTACAGTGATTGCAAAAACACCGGTCAAGGCTGCTCCACTTCCAATGGCAAAAATCGAACAATCAAGAAACTTGAATGTTGAATTGTTAAAAGGCAGACCAATGGAAATGGATGTAAAATCACAATCAGTAGCTATTTAGTTTTTGGTTATGAAAGTATAAAAAGTCGGAAATTCAATTTTGGATTTCCGACTTTTTGTATAAATAATGACATTTCTACAATTTTCCAAACTTAATTATATTAAATAAAATATATTGCTTTCGCGGACCTTTTTTGCGAATCTTAAATACCGTCAACCCAAATAATTTTACCCTATAGCAATCAGGCTTGTGTGATGATATATCAATATTGTGTTCTTCAATAAATTTCTGAGCTTTTTTATGAGCGTAAGCCATATTTGCAAGAGTCTTTTCATCTTTTTGCTTGACTGTAGAATCACTTCTGCGCCAATAGAAGTAATATGCATCAGGAACAGTAACCATTTTGTCAAAATAAAAAAGAGCTTGAGGGGTAAAAATACAATCCTCAAAAACAATTCCTTCTTCAAATTTTAGCCCTATTTCTTTTAATTTTGAACTTTTATAAATTTTGTTCCATACATAAGATTTTTCCGGCATATCACACAATTCAAACTTTAAATTTATATCACTTGTCACAATCTCTTTATCAAAAGTCAAAAACTTTCTGCGATTAAATCTATGTAAACGAATAATGCCACCAACCGCTATTTCTGCATTATTTTGAATCGCAGAATTATGCAACTTTTCAAAATAATCTTCACTCACCCAATCGTCTGAATCCACAAATCCGAGATACTCACCTTTTGCGACATCTATTCCTCTATTGCGTGCAACAGATTGCCCTGAATTTTCTTGATTTATCACAACAACCCTATCATCATTTCTTACATATTCATCTAATATTGCAAGCGAACCATCGGTTGAACCATCATTTACACAAATAATTTCAATATCTTTTAGAGTTTGATTAACCAAACTATCTAAACACCTTTTCAAATACTTTTCAACATTATATACAGGCACGATTATTGAAACTTTTGTCATAAAAACTCCTTTTTATTTGTCAACGTAATAGATATTATTTTTTAAAATAATTCAAAGTAACACATGTATATTATACATGTATAGCTTTGAATTTCAATTAAAAATTACAAGCATTAATTTGTTATTAGTTCAATCCTTAATAGATAAAATAAATTTAAGGAAAATAAAATGATGAATTTGAAAGAAAATCTTGGTAAAAATATCCAAAAATACAGAAAATTAAACAACATGACTCAAGAAAAACTTGCTGAATATGTTGACGTTGATATTAATAGTATTAGCTCTGTAGAACGAGGAAAATTTTTCCCATCACCTGACAATCTTATAAAAATAGCGAAAGCACTAAAGATTTCTCTATCAGACCTTTTTACTTTTTCAGAAAAACTAACAGCAGAAGATTACTCAAATGAAATCGCATCAAATTTGGAATTAATTAAAAAAGATAAAACAAAATTGTGTGCCGTAAACGCTTTTATTAAAAGTATTTTAGCTCCTTAGCACATTCAAAATTTTATCATAATTTTCATAAAAATTTATTTTTCAACTTACTGTTAATATTTGTAAAATTATTCAGCAGAACTAGTTAAATAGTATTATATTTTTTACCCATTTGTGGTATATATAATTTGTACATAAATGAATTATATTTATTATAATTCAGCAGATTGGAGGAAAAAATGGCAGTAGGTCAATTCGTTTTTATGTTACACAGTCACCTTCCTTACTACAGAAAAGCAGGGATGTGGCCATTTGGTGAGGAAAACCTCTATGAATGTATGGCGGAAACATACGTTCCTTTATTGAATGCAATTTCAGAATTATATGACGAAGGAATTAAAGCTAAATTGACTGTCGGAATTACTCCAATTTTGGCAGAACAATTGAATGATGAACACCTTAAACACGGTTTTGTTGAATATTTGGATTCTAGAATCAAAAGTGTTTCAAAAGACCTAGACAGATATCCAGATGAAAAAGTTCCTCATTCTCAACACTTAAAATACTTAGCAAAATACTATTTTGACTGGTTTAACAATATCAAAAATTCATTTATCAATAAATACAATATGGATTTGATTGCAGCTTTCAAAAAATATCAGGATTTGGGTTGCATTGAAATTACTACATCTGGTGCTACTCACGGATTTTCACCATTATTAGCTACAGATAACAACTTGAATGCACAATTCAAAGTTGGTTCTGATACAACTAAAAAATTCTTTGGCAAAAAAGCTAAAGGGTGTTGGTTGCCGGAATGTGCATACCGCCAAGGTTATGAATTCGTTGGCAAAGACGGACAAAAGCACTGGAGACCTGCAATTGAAGTAACTCTTCAAAACAACGATATTGAATATTTCTTCACAGAATCTCACGTTATTGAAGGTGGAAACTCTATCGGTTGCCGTCGTGTAGTTGGGGTTTACGGAAACATTGAATACATTCCGCTACCTGAACGCGAACCAACCGGTTATGACACATATTCAGCATACTGGTTACCTGATGCACAAGTTGCGGTTATGGGAAGAAACGATAGAGCAGGTTATCAAGTTTGGTCAGCTGCTGATGGTTATCCTGGAGATGGCTGTTTCAGAGAATTCCACAAAAAAGATGATAAATCTGGCATGAATTACTGGAGAATCACATCACCTACTACAGATTTGGGCGACAAAATGTTGTATGATCCGGTAATCGCATTAAACAAAATCAACGAGAATTCAGACCACTACACAACAATGCTTTACCACTTGTTGAATGATTACAAAAATTCTCACAACGGCAAAGAAGGTTTAATTATGGTATCATTTGATACTGAACTGTTCGGTCACTGGTGGTTCGAAGGTATTGAATTTATTAAACAGGTTATTAAAAAATTCAGCCAATATCTTCCTGAAGTTGAACGAATGACAGCAGGCGAATACTTGCATGCTCATCCTCCAACAGAAGCTATTCAAATTCCTGAGTCATCATGGGGACAAGGCGGTCACTTCTATGTATGGAACAACCATTTGACAGAATGGATGTGGCCTATTATCCACTCTTGCGAAAAACGTATCACATCAATTGCGGATAAATATCCAAATATTCCTGAAGATAAGTTGTTGCATAGAGCATTGAATCAATTAGCTAGAGAAAATCTGCTATTACAAAGTTCAGATTGGCCGTTCTTGATTACAACATGGCAGGCTAAGGATTACGCTACCGACAGGTTCAGAGAACATGTTGACAGATTTGAACTTATCGCTGATATGATTGAAAGCGGTAATATTAACGAAGCTGAATTGAGCGTTATAGAAAGTATTGATAACTGCTTTGCAGATATTGACTACAGAGTTTATCAATCAATTGAAGAGGGTGTAATTCCACAACAATCAAAAAAATTAGCACCTTTGTATAAAGATTAAATTAATTATATTTTTTACAATTCATTTTACAAGCCTTGACTATAGTGTCGAGGCTTTTTATTTTGCATATTAAATGGATTAAATTTTTATCTTGAGCAAAAACGCAAAAAGTATGATCTGTAAATTTTAACTTCAATATAAACACTGATAGTACAGAACGAAGCAATTTTTCATTTTATAAAAAAATATAAAAAACAAATTAAAAAAAGTCTTGCAATTTATTTTTTAGCATATATAATAAAGAAGTAACCAATACGAAATGGGAGCGTAGCTCAGTTTGGTTAGAGCGCATGCCTGTCACGCATGAGGTCGCGAGTTCGAGCCTCGTCGTTCCCGCCATTTAAAGAGACTTTTAAGAGTCTCTTTTTTAGTGTAAATTTTTTGTGTGTAATATGTGGATAATGAAAAATTCAAAACTTAAACGCAAGGATGTGAAACTTGTTGTAATTTATTGAGTGGTTTGATTATTACAGATGGTGCGATTATTTAGGGTTTTTGGCTTAAATAGGGCGATTGAGGGGTAGGAAATAATACTACCATTCGTAATTCAAACTACTCCAAAATACTCATTTTGCGGACTAACGGATGGTGTGATTATTTCGGGCAGTCCATTTTGAAATTTTGCTCCGAAAGAGTGCCGAAAAATTAGGAAAAAATTTTTTTCAAAATTCCTGTGACATGAAAAATTTTAATTGATTCAAAACAGACACAAAGGTCGGAATTAGTGTTCCAATTCTTTTAATTCAGAGGTAATGTGTCACTACCATGAATGAAAATGAAAATAATACATATATAAATATAAATAGAGTAGCTGAAGCAAAAGGCTTAAAATCTAATCGTTCATTACGATTAGAAATCAACAATCAGGAAAGTAAATATATTGCTCGTGAAGTAAAAGTCAATGGTGGAACATCTTACGAGATTCTTTACTCCTCTTTAGAACCAGAGATACAACAAAAACTTCAAGAGGGTAATACCAAATCCACAGCACTCGTACCTCTAAATTACCAACCAACGACTTTTGTATCAGAAAGTGCAAGACTAACTTCACTTGCAAGATTAGATATTGTAAAAGCATTATTGAATTACAGAAAGAAATTCACAACTAAAAAAGAAGCCGATTCAATGTTTTTAGATTTATATAATTCTGGAATGTACCTACCTAAAGTTTTTAAATTTATCGGAACAATCTCAATTGGCACACTTCACCGTTGGGTTAAAAGTTATGAAAGATATGAAAATGCAGAGTGTTTAGTTCCTCAGTATAAATTTAATAAACAGGGAGAGTATAACACAATTCTAACTGATGAAATGAAACATATTCTTTTAAGATTTCTATTACATCAAAATAAATTTAATTATGGAAAAGCCATAAAATTAACCAAAGAAATTCTTCGTAAGCAAGGTTACGAGAATCTTCCTTGCGATTTAACTTTTAAACGTTATGCTGAAAACTTTAGAAAAAATAATTATGCTGAATGGGTTTTAAAACGTGAGGGTATGAAAGCCTACCACGACAAAGTTGAACCATATATTGAAAGAGATATTTCTAAAATAGAAGTGGGAGATATAATCATTGCTGACGGACATGTTCTAAATTTCCAAGTTATTAATCCATTTACAGGTAAGCCAACGAGAGCAACTCTTGTTGGCTTTTTAGATTGGAAATCAACAGCACTTGTTGGTTATGAAATTATGATGACTGAAAATACTCAATGTATCGCAAGTGCTTTAAGAAATAGTATTTTAAATTTGGGTGTTATTCCAAAAGTAGTGTACCAAGATAATGGTCGAGCTTTTAAATCTAAATATTTTCAGCATTGCGACTTTGACGAAGACGGGTTCAATGGTGTTTATGCCAATTTAAACATTCATTCAGTATTTGCCAAACCTTACAATGCCAGAGCAAAAGTTATTGAAAGATTTTTTAGAGAATTCCAAGAAAAATTTGAAAAAATGATGCCATCATACATTGGAACAAGTATTGAAGATAAACCAGCGTGAATGAAACGTGGTGAAAAATTACATTTAAAATTACACGAAAATGAAACCAATAATCACATTCCAACAGTACAAGAAGTAATTAAATACATTAATTGTTGGTTAGAGTTTCACAACAAAAAGCCTTGTCCTAATGATCGTTCAAAGAGTATTCAAGAGATGCTCAATTCAGTAGAGAAACAACATCTTAATATAAATATATTAAATACTTTGATGATGAAAACTGAATGTCGAACAATAACAAAGCACGGAATAACATTCTTAAATATGCATTACCGAAGTGAGGCGATATTAGGCTTAAGAGAACAAGTATTTATACGTTACAGTTTATTTGATTTATCTAAAATATTTGTTTATTCAGCAAAGGGTGAATTCTTATGCATAGCAAAACGAGTTCAAAAAGTTCATCCAATGGCAAATGTACTTGGTACAGTCAAGGATATGGAAGAATACAAACAACAGTACAAAAAGCAACAACAAATTAAAAATAGATTAGTGAAACAAATTAAAAAGAATTTCACGTCAGATGAGTTACAAGTTCTTGAAATTGAACAAGAACAGTCAATAGAAATTGAGTCAATTATTGAAGAAAAGCCAAAACGTGAACGTGTTAAAACAGCTCGTGAACAGCAAATGAACAGACCAATTTTTACTTCAAATTATGAAAAATATGAGTGGCTAATGAAGAATGGTTGCACAAATTCTGATGATAGAACTTGGCTTACTCAATACATTAGAAGTGATGAATATTTTAATCTATACGAAAACTAAGAAAGGAGAAAAATGAAGAATGTATTTATAAAAACAAAAAATGTAAAACAGCTCGTAGCCTTACTTGATGAGGTTCAAAAACTACCGCCTAATATTCCAAAATTAGCATTAGTTTATGGTGAACATGGATTAGGTAAAACTCACTCTGTAATTTGGTGGGCAACAAGAAATGATGCCATTTACGTTAGAGCAAATAATGAAATGACTCAAAATGGTTTATTGAAAGCAATAGCAGAAGAACTTGGCGAACGTTCATTTTTTATGATGCAAGATAATTACAATTTAATATTAAAACATTTAAAATCTGAATCTAAAATAATCATAGTCGATGAAGTTGATTATCTCATCGGAAATAAACATGTAATTGAGATTTTAAGGGATATTCAAGATAACACAGGAACACCAATTGTTTTGGTCGGAATGGGATTTGTGGATAAGAAAATATCTAGATTTAAACACTTTGACGATAGAATTTACAAAAAATTAAAGTTTGAACATTTTGATGAAAACGACATCAAAGAAATTCTTGAATCAATGACAGAACTTAATTTTACTGATGATGCAATAACTTATCTTGCAACACGTACCAATCAATTTAGACAACTAGTAAAAGTAGTCAATAAAATTGAAAAGGTTGCTGAAACTAATCAAATTAAAGAACTTGACGAACAATTATTGAAAGGAATAATTTATGAAAGACAAAGTATTAAAGCTCTGCCGAAGATTGAAAAGTTGCACGCTTAGTGATTTATCTGCATTTATTGAAATTGATGAAAAAATCATTGAAACAATTCTTTTATATTTAGAGCAAGAAGGCTTAATTCAAAATCAAAACGGATTAATTACTATCGCAGAAACAAAGAAAAAGAAAAGTGATATAAATAATAAAAACCTTCATCTGATGTTTCAATATAGAACTGATGAGGAAATGGATATTCTTTTAAAAGGTTTTTGTTTGGAAATACCCCCACAAAAATTATGTAAATTCTTGAACATACAATATCAATGCGTTTGTGATTATTACTGTCTTTTTAGAAAAAACATTTATAATCGCCAATTTAAGAATTTAATAAATTTGTTTATGGAAGAACCACAAATCGGCAGATATAGGACATTTTACAATAAGTTCGCATTTTTCTATATTTACAATAATCAAGTTTTTGTAAGTGAAAAATTACTCAGAGCCTCATTAGAAAAGAATTACAACAAAGATGAAATTAGAGAATTTAAAAGAATGTATTGTTATCTTTCAAGAATTGAAAGTCACAATATTAATCAGAATTTTATGTACTATCGCCTTGCTGAGTATATCTGGAGAAGAGAAAAAGACTTTGACTATCTTTATGATGATTTAAAAAATAATCTAATTGCTTAAGGTATAATCATAACTTAAAGAAATTAGTCTTCAACAAGCCAATGACCATTTTTATCGGCACCAACACGTTTTATTAATCCGTTTGTTTGGAGTTTTTTCATATTTGCAATTATATTTTTTCTTGCAATTCCAACAATATCAGCAAGTTCTTCTTGTGTAACATACGGATTGTCTTTTATTGCATCAATAATTTTTTGTTGATTTACAGTAAACCTTTTTTCTGTTTCAATAATTTCTTCTATTGTATTCAAGATTAAAGAAAGCATAAATTCTATAAATTTGGTGCTATTTGCATCACTGTCACTTGCCCCAAGAACATTATAATATTCTTTCTGATTTTCTTTAATTAATGTTTCAACAGAAAGCCAAGCAAATATTTCTTTCCATTCTTTTAAAATTACAGTCTGCCACAAACGCCCCATTCTGCCATTTTCGTCTTGAAATGGGTGAATAATTTCAAATTCGTAATGAGAAACACAGCTTTTAATAAGCGGATGTGCATCGCTTTCTTTTTGCCATTTGAACAAATTAAACATAGTTCCGGAACTCTATCCGCAGAAGGTGCAAGATGAACAACTTTTTCTCCGTCAAATATTCCAACTCCGTATGTTCTGTATTTGCCATTTCTATCAACTAAATCTTGCATCATAAGTTTGTGAGCTTTTAGTAAGTCTTTTTCATTATATGGCTTAAGTGATAAAAGCAAATCATAAGCCCTAATAGAATTCTTTACTTCCTTAATCTCATTAGGATTTCCAAGTACGTGTTTACCTTCACTTATTGCTGTAATTTGCTTTAGGCTCAAACTGTTGTTTTCAATAGCAAGCGAAGAATGAATAGTTTTAATTCAGTTTTCTTTTCGCTATTGCATATGATAGGGGTTATTTTGAAGATAATTAATTTCTCCAATTTTTCCCGAAATATTGGAAATAAGTTCAATTATTTTTGATGTAATTTCAAATGGTGGTTTATACATTTTTATATTCCCTTGTTTCTTAATTCGTTATAAACATCTGCCAATAACAATTCTTTTATAAATTTAAGTTTGTCTGCGTTTTCAAATAACCCTTTAAAGAAGCTGTCGTTTTCTTCATAACGATTAATAGCAATATCGTTAAATTGTTTATCATAAAGTGTTTTAAATGCAGTTTTATCACCTGATTTGGCAGAATTAGCCATTTGCTCATTTTTCATCATATCAGCTTTTAATTGTGCAAGAACTTTATCTTGTTCAGTAAATGTTGTACCGAATTTCTTGTTGAATTTATCAAGTATTTCAGACAGACTTCCTTTTTCTTTTTCTTTACTACCCGATCTGGCACCACCTTTTATTCCAGGAACAACACCTTCAGTTTTTTCTAATGTTATATTACCTTCAGCTGTTTTTTGAAGTTTGTAATATTCAAGCAATAACGCATCTTCTAAATTAATTTTTTCAGAATTATCTATAGGTAATAATTTAGTCAAGTATTTGGTAAAGACATATAGTTTTTGCATGTCTTTATCAAACATTCTGCATATTTGCGTGATGAAAGAATAAGACCTGTTAAACCCATGTATCAATGACTTAAATTCGTCTTTTTGTTTATCTTCTAATGCCTCATATCTTTCAACCGCAGGCTTTAATATTGGTGAAAGTATGCTTAATGTAGGAATCGTTTTTTGATAGAATTTCTTTGCAAATTCTTCAACTTCTCTTTCTTGATATACATGAAAATCGTCTAATTGTCGTTTAAGTGTATAAATCAAGTTTGGATCAGTTTCATCTTCAAGAACAGTTGCCTCATAGAACGGTTGAAATGCTCTTTGTATTTCTTCCTGTGTGTTAGCAAAGTCAAGAACAAAAGTATCTTCTTTGCCTCTTGTTGTTCTATTAAGTCTTGATAATGTTTGAACTGCTTTTACACTATTTAATTTTTTATCAACAAACATTGTATGAAGTAGTGGCTCATCAAATCCGGTTTGATATTTTTCTGCAACAATAAGCATATCAAACTCATCATGGAAGTATTTTTTGAGTTGGTTTTCTTTAATAACTTCACCGTCTTTTGTTTTATTGATTTTTTCTTCAGTCCACTCTTGTCCTTCATCTTCAATACTTCCCGAAAATGCTACTAATACATCCAAATCAGTATAGTTATGTTCTTGTATGTATCTTCTAAACTCAAATAAATATCTTACGGCGTGTAATCTTGATGCAGTAACTACCATAGCCTTTGCTTTGCCGTCTATTTTATTTTTGGTAACTTCTCTAAAGTGTTCAATTATAATCGCAGTTTTTTGAGCAATATTATGAGGGTGTAAACTTTCAAATCTTGAAACTGCTCTTGCACCTTTCGCTTTATCATATTCCGGATCGCCTTCAATTTTCTTTGCTATTTTATAATATTGTCTATATGTCGTATAATTTTGAAGAACATCTAAAATAAACCCTTCTTCAATAGCCTGTCGCATTGAATAAATATGAAACGGTCTATATGTTCCGTTTTCTTGTTTTTCACCAAATAATTGTAATGTCTTATTTTTAGGTGTAGCAGTAAAAGCAAAGAAAGATATATTTTTGTGCATACCATGAGTTGACAATTCTTTTACCAAATTATCTTCGTAATCTTCCATTTTGCTTTCTTCTTCGGCTTCCTCTCTTGCGTATTGTTCTAGCACTTCTTCCGTATCACCTAATGCAACTTTTAATTTTTTAGCAGCCGTACCCGATTGAGAAGAATGTGCCTCATCTACAATTACTGCGTATCTTTTTCCTGTTGCTTGAACATCTTGATAGATGTATGGGAATTTCTGCAAAGTTGTAATAATAATTTTTGCACCGTCATTAAGAGCAGTCTTTAAACTTTCAGAGCCTTTTGTTATTGGTCTTACAACTCCGTCAATATGGTCGAACTGATAAATTGTATCTTGTAATTGGCTATCAAGAATTTTTCTATCAGTAACAACGATAACAGAATTGAAGATAACTTCGTCATTTTTATCGTGTAAACTTTGTAATCTATGTGCAAGCCAAGCTATAGAGTTTGATTTTCCACTACCGGCACTATGTTGAATTAAGTAGTTTTTGCCACTACCGTTTTCTTTTACATCTTCCAATAATTTAGTTACGACATCTAATTGGTGATAACGAGGGAATATCATAGTTTCTTTTTTGCCTGTTATCTTGCCGTCTTTGTCTTTTATATCTTCAACTTTAAGGTGCATATATTTTTGCAAGATTTCCATTAATGAATCTTTTTTCAAAACTCTTTTCCAAAGGTATGAGGTTAAATAATCATCTTCTATCTGTGGGTTCCCTTTACCACCTACATTTCCAGCACCGTTTGAACCTTGATTGAATGGCAAGAAATATGTGCTTGTTCCCTGTAATCTTGTAGTCATATAAACGTCATACAAATCAACTGCAAAATGTACTAAAACTCTTTGCTTAAATTCAAACATTTTGTCTTTTGTGGCTCTATCGAATTTATATTGACTTATTGCGTTTGAAACATCTTGTCCGGTGAATTGATTTTTGAGTTCCATAGATACGACAGGAATACCATTAAGCAAAAGAACAATATCAATACTTCTTTCATCTAACAAAGAAAATTTCATCTGACGAGTGCAATGCAGAATGTTTTGAGAATATTTTTTGTTATGTTCGGGATTCATTGTTGTTTCGGGTTTAAAATAACATGGATAGAACTTTACACCTCTATCTTTAAAACCATGTCTTAAAACTTGCAACAAATTTGTAGCGGATACTTCTTCTTGAAATCTTCTTAAAAGAGCCTGTTCGGGATTGTTAGGATAATTTCGTGTATGTTTTTCCCATTCGGTTGGTTGAGTAGTTTTTATAAAATTGATAAAGGTATCTTCATCTAATGCAGAAGCTCTGTTTAGATGTTCGGGAATCCCTTTTTCATAACCACCTTCTGTTATTAAATAATTCTCAATCGCTTCTTCAAAATTTTTTTCTTTTAATAAAGTGTCTTGCATTGTTTATTCCTCTATTTTTAAATCTTTTCTTAATATATTAATAAAATCTTTTTCTTTTTCTTTTGAAATATCTTTATTATCACTAAATTCTTTTACTAATTCCGCAAATTTTTCAAATATATGTCTTGGGGTAAACAGTTTCATTTGAACAGATATTGAAATAAAATTATCAACCATTCTTTCATAGTACTCAGTATTATTTATAACATTGTTTTTGTCGAGTAGGGTAACTTTATCTAGCAATTCACAGCATTTTTGATAAATATTTTCCTTTACATCTTTTATGTGTACAATATGGTCTCTATTTCTTTTGATAATTTCATTTAATATGTTAAAAATAAATGTTAGAAAAGCTCCCAAGATAGTACCAATAATAGAACTTATTAATGCAATTATTGCACACAATATTTTTGCATCTAAATTTTTCATAAATTCAATAATATTCATAATTAAACTACCTTTCTTTTGCCTGTTACGCATTCGTAGATTAGGGATTTTTTGTATTCGGTGAATTTTTCTATAACTTGTTCCTTATCTGCTATCGCTTTGTCTATTTCAGAACATTTATTATCAAGATATTTCGCAATTTGCTGTTGTTCTTCAAAAGGAGGTTTAACAACTAGTAAATTACAAAGTTCTCCGTCATACTTCAAATTTTGTCTTACTCCATCTCCCATTCCGTAAAAGCCTTTCATTATGTCAAAAGTATAAAGCAGTCTGTAATAGTAATTAGATGATATTCTATCAATCTTTTTTTCTAATGTTACATATGCAGAAGTAATAATACCTTGTTCTTTTACAAGACCACATCTTAAACTCTTATGATCATTTTGTAAATCCGTAAGTCGTAAAACAATATTATTTGGAATAATAATGTTATATGTTTCAAAGCTTTCTGGCAACAAGCCCATATTATTTTTAACATTACGTTTTTTAATATTACCATAACTTAACGACAATACATTTGTTTCTATATTCCCTTTATTTTTACATTTTCTTTCTTTGTATAATTTTAACAATTTACAAACATCCCAATGTTGAGGGATTTTGCCTATCCATTCTATACCGCTATCTTTTAATGGAACGGATTTGTCTAAACCTTTTGTTACGGCTTCGGTAATTATTGATTGCTTATACTCTTTTAACTTTTCAATAACCGACTTTTCCGTTTCAACAACCTTATCAATCTCCCCACACTTTTTATCCAAATAATCCGCAATCTGCTGTTGTTCGTCTTTTATCGGAATAATAATAGGTATTTGAGATAACCTACCAACACTAATACTTACTTGATTAATTGCGTGCTTTGCATTTGCTTTCACTTGTTCTTTAAAATATGAATTTTTGAGAACATAAAATAACCATTTTGGACAACAGTTTTTATTTACAGAGATTCTCAATAAATTCATTCCACTATACAATGATTCTTTATTATCATAAATTGCAACATTTCCTACCATCTCGAGACTATTTATATTAGAGAACAATATGTCATTGCTATTCAGTTTATAATCATCAATATTATCAAAATACTGTACATATCCAGTCTTAGAATAATTTATTTCTCCAGTTGATATGGTTTCAATTCGGCTAACTTTATATTCTGTTTCATTCTCAACTTGTGTAGCGGAGGTACCGTTCTTTATAAAATCGGTTAACCTTTTTAAATTACCAACTGTCCATTCTTGCGGGATTTCACCAATCCACTCAATCCCACTATCTTTATATGTATCGTATTTTTTAACAGTTTCACTTTGTAGCATTAAAATGGACACCCCCCTAATTCAATATATAAATCTTCAAATGGGGTATTATGAATATTATCATAATCACCATCTAATTTAAGATATCTTTGGATAATATATTTATGGTCTTGTGTTGCCTTCCCCCTATTATATGTCTGACTATTTTTTGAAGAAAATTTTATGAGTTCTATAATTTGTTCCAATGAAAATTCTTTAAGGTTGTTCTTTATTAACTCATCAAATAATATATCTGCCTCATTATAGTTAATACTACTTGCATACCAATTAATATACATGCTATAAAGCATATTTTCTAATTCTCTCTCTTTTGCTTGATTACGTAAATTAATTGCGGGAAGCCAAATTGAATGTTTTCCGATAGTTTCTAAACGATTGTTAAATTCTTCATTTAACCCTCTTAAGTATTCTTCAAAAGTTTTTTGCGAAATAAAGAAATATGGCATGTCACTAGGGAATTGTCTAATTTCAGATTCAAATAATGCTTTTGTTTGTTCAGATAAATGTGAATACATGTTATAATTTTCGATTATAAAGCCATTAAAATATTCCTTTGCCTTGTTATTAGATTTATCATATGAGTACGCTTCAATATCTTGTCTCATATAATCAATACATTGTGATTTATATTTTTTGAATATAAATTTTAATAGTTGTAAATTTGTAAATGAGTTTTGTTCTTCTCTATCATTATGTGGAGAGAAAGTCATCCTCCATAATAATTTAAATAGCTTCAAGATTTGATTTTTATTTAAATGATTCAAATACCTATTTTGACAATACCTCTCAAAATTATCATCCCAAGGGAAAAAGTCATCAATTCTTTTTTCCAAATCTTCTAATATAGTATCAACATACCTTTTTGATAATAATGTTGATTTTAACAGTACCGAATCCAATGCTATTCTTATTAGGGAGCGTGTTAGTTCTTTTGTCGGTTTAAATAAAATATTTTCATTTGTAATAATCGGGTGTGCACATAAATTACGCTGTTTTTGTAAATAGTTTAAATTTTCTTTTTCTATTTCATCTATAAAATTTGTTCTTTCAAAAATTGTATCAATAAGGAAATTCTCCCATTCTGGGTTTTTAGGATTTTTTTTCTGTTTATCCGCTATTTTTTCTAATATGTCGATTGCTGTTGCATCATTATAAATGTCTTTTAAATATTGCAGTTTATATATAAAATCACAAATTACAACTGTCCAAAGCATAACAACAGTGGCTCTATACTGTCCTTGAGTATAAGACGTATAAACATCTCTAAATAATTCTTTTGTTTTTGGTTCATATATTTTTTCTATTAGATCTTCTATTGTAAACATTTACCGTTCCCCTCCTCTATTCAGAATACTCAAAACAATCTGTTTTACTGTTTCCATTTCTTCAGGTTTTGATGTTGCTATCAAGAGTGTCAGAGCAAACAAGGTTGAATTATCTATTATCGGTTTATCGTTTCTGTAGAGCATATTGTTTCTATTCAAGAAATACAAGAAACAACTTGCACCGATACGTTTGTTACCGTCTGCGAAACTGTGATTTTTTACTATCAGATATAAAAGCGTTGCGGCTTTTTCTTCTAATGTCGGATAAAGCTCTTTTCCGTCAAAGGTTTGATAAATCTGATTAACCGAACTTGAAAAACTCTCATCCTTTGGAGTTGCGAAAACGTCTGATGCAAACTCGGATTTCATTTTATCAATAACAGTCAAAAACTCCTGTTCTTCAATTTTTACTGCTTCTTTTGTTGTAACTCCTTTAGAATCAAGTTTTTTGTGGTCGTAATTATCCAATAAATCAAGTCCACCTGCAAAATTATCCATAAGTTTTGCAACATCTTTTGCTTCGTCTAAGGATTGAACCTGATATTCTAAACTCCTTGAAAGAAGTTTTATCGTATCTTGCAGAGTTTTAACCTTGTCTTGTTCCTGTTTTAGTTTATGTTCATTTATTGCATAACCTTTTGTCATATATTCTTTTAAAACAGTTGTCGCCCATTTACGAAACTGTGTAGCCGTTTTAGATTTAATTCTATAACCGACAGAAAGTATCATATCAAGATTATAGAAAGCAAGTTTACGGGAAACCGCTCTCTTACCTTCTTTTCGAACTTGTAAGAAATCCTTACAAGTTGAAATTTGTTCTAACTCCTCTTCCTCATAAATATTTTTTATGTGCATAGTAATATTTTGAGAAGTAGTTTCAAACAATTTAGCCATCATATCCTGAGTTAGCCAAATTGTTTCATCTTCTAACTTCGCTTCAAATGAAATGTTTCCATTCTCATTTTTATATATAACAATTTCACCTTTGTTGCCTTTATCAGTCATTAAATATTCCCTCTAATACTCCGTCAAGAGATTTTTCAAGTTCTTTTATTTCATTCATAATATCTTCTGACGGTTTTGGCGGTACATATTTATAAAAATACCTTGTAAAAGGTATTTCATAACCAACTTTTGTTTTCTTTTCTTCTATCCATGCATCTGGTGCATATGGTAAAACTTCCCTTTTAAAATATTCGCCAATATCTTCTTTAAGCGGTACATTTTCAGTATCACGCAAGTTTGTATTAGGGACAGGCTTACCGCCTTTTAATACAGGATTACCGTTTTCGTCTTTTTCAGGTCTTTCGACAACAATCTTAGAATACCCAAAATCTTCATTATCAAAGATTTTACTTACTTCATTCTCTGTAAAATCAGCATAAATTTGAGTAATCTCATCAATATAATGTTTTGGTATGTCATTTCTCTTGTTCCCAAGTGATTTTCTACGTTTTTCAAACATACCGTTTGCGTTAATCAGTTGAACCTTACCTTTTCTGCGTTTTTCTTTCTTGTTTGATAATACCCAAATATATGTTGCAATACCCGTATTGTAGAAAATATCATTGGGTAGAGCAATAATTGCTTCAAGCATATCGTGTTCAAGAATATACTTTCTTATTTCAGACGGACCTGAGCCTGCATCACCTGTAAATAATGGTGAGCCATTATGAATAATAGCAATTTTACTTCCACCTTGTGAACTGTCTTTCATCTTTGCAATAGCAGTTTGCAGGAATAGCATTTGACCGTCACCAACTGCCGGAAGCCCTGCACCAAATCTGCCACCCGCTCCTAATTTAGCTTCATCTTCAACAGCTTTTTTATCGTTCTTCCATTCTCTGCCAAATGGCGGATTTGAAAGGATATAATCAAAAGTTTCACCTTTAAAATTATCATCTGATAAAGTATTGCCGTTTCTGATTTTGTCTGCATCATTTCCTTTAATAAGCATATCTGCTTTACAAATAGCAAAGGTTTCGTCATTAATTTCCTGTCCGAACGGTAACAACGTTGCAGAACTGTTTAACTTTTTCAAATAATCTTCTGCAACAGATAACATACCACCAGTACCACAAGCAGGGTCATAAATGGTTTTAGCTACATTATTTGTCAAAATGTCATTATCATTAGTAAACAAGATATTTACCATGAGTTCAATAACTTCTCTTGGAGTATAGTGCTGTCCGGCATCTTCATTATGTGCTTCTGAAAATCTACGAATAATTTCTTCAAAGATATAACCCATTTCGAGATTAGAAATTTTATTCGGGTGTAAATCTGCCTTTGGAGTCGTAAATTCTTGAATAACTATGTAAAGTAAGTTTTTATCTGCAAGTTTTGTTATTTCATTATTGAACTCAAATTTATCTATAATTTGTCTAACATTTGCAGAAAAACCGTTTAAATAATTTTTGAAGTTTGCTTCTATATTGTTTGCATCATCTAATAAACTTTCAAATGTGTATTTGCTTGTATTATAAAACTCATAACCTGATGTTTTCTTTAAAAATTGTTCGCGCATCGGAAAATCTTCAGCCATAGAATTATGCTTATCTAATACTGCTTGTTTTGTATCTGCTAAAATGCAGTCAAATCTTCTTATTACAGTTAAAGGTAAAATAACTTTTCCATATTCGTGAGGCTTATAGACCCCTGTTAATTTGTCCGCTATTGCCCAAATCAAATTGGCTTTTTCATTTACATTTGCACTTAAACTCATTTTAATCCCTTTTCCTTCTATATTAGCATGAAAATACGTAATATATCGTTGTGTAACAAACCTGATATAATTTGATTATTGCACATATGTATGACAAAGCAGAGGAAGATATTTACATAAAATATCTAAAGTCGTACGATTTATTATATAGTGCTTCTTTTTGTTTAGACATCCTCGAAAGTGTCTTTGCAAAGTCTAGTGTTACGGGCATATTTTTATACAGATTATCGCCACTATTCCAATTCATTTTAGTTAGCATTAGAATTTCTTTTACTAGAATATCTCCTGATGCTTTGCCATAAAACCTTTTAACTAAAACAGGGATTGGTATACCTCTACTGCCCTTATAGTATGAATTGTATTTGCAATTCCTCCCTATGTCGTTACCAGTAACACAACCATGTGTCCAAAGTAAGAAGCTATCGTTAGATAATTTTATTGTAGTGCCTCTCTCAATAGGGAAACTGTTGGGGTATGGTTTTCCATCCTGTATAAAATATTTTATGGCTCTATATGGGGAATATCCTTGAATTTGTAATAATTCTATATCTTCAATCCCTTCTAAGGCTTCGGTAAAACCGGCAATTTCTTGATCTGTAAATGGAGTAGTTTTGTGTATAACAATTCTTCTTAACTTCCCAACAGGATCGCATTTATAGTACTCTTCTCTTAATTTGCTTATTGTTATTCTTGCTTCGTCTTGCTTCATATATGGGTTTTTACCAATGTATTGAGGATCGTCTAATTTTTTCAATATTAATCTTATTCCGGTTCCTGTTGAATCAAATAATTGGCTACAACCTATACATATACCTTTTGTGTTAGATTTTGCATAACTAATTCCAACAAAAGCAGTCTCATCATCCAAAACGACGGGATGCCACAAAACACCAGATGCTTTTGCATATAAACTGGTGGATAAATCCCACATTACTTTGCATTTATCATAAGCAGTTAGAGAGCGTTCCTCTATAAATTGAATTTTTACACCTTTATTGGTTCCATATAGTTTTATAGCATCGTGCAAATTAAAATCGGGATCATATCCACTATCTTCTCTGAATTTTGCAAATGATTTTGGTATATATACAACTAAAACATCAAAATCTGATAATTGAGTTTGAAAATAATCTATTTGAGATTTTATGCTATCGACAAAAGATGCTGTGTTTGCTTTGGAAGTTGCAGTTTCATCGTACATTCTGCATAATTGCGTATTGTTTTTATCAGGTATATTTATAGCTCTTTTATAGATTTCATAAAATCCTTCATAATTCGGCAAAAACATTTCTTTAGTATTAGCAGAATGTTTTACATTAAGATTATTTAAATGTCCTATAATATTATCTATTTGTTGATTTGGAGACAAAATAGCAATTCTAATAGGCGATTTTTCGGCAGTTTCAAAAGAATAATCAATAGGTGCATACCTTTGCAAACCTTTTAACTGATTTATGCTTGTATGATTTATATCATTAACATCAAATAACATTTCAGGTTCGTCAAATTTAAAAGAAGATATCTGTGGATATTTTGAACCTGATAATAATTTGTATGAAAAACATACAAAATTAAATTTTATAGAAAAATCACTATTTGTGAATATAATTTCATTACTACCTTTTATCCAAAGAAATGCATTTAAATCTTTTAGAATCTTACCATAATCAGCATTATATATGCTTGACATTATGCTATTTATTTCAACTTGTTTGTATAATTTATTGACTTCACTACCATTTTTATTAGTTAAATAAATAGTTGGTATTATAGATAGGTAAATTTTTTCATTTAAATACGACAACTGAACTTCAAAAGCAGAGTATCTTTTGTATGTGAAACGAGCTTTATTCTGATGGTCTAATATAGAATCTACAAAGTAGTATTTATTTCTTCCAAAAGATTTTATATTTGAATTTTGCAATAATGAGATTTTTATTAATTCATAAAGCAGTCCTAAATATATGAAATTCTCTTTATTTAATAATTCGGTTTCAGGAAATACTGTTGTGATTTCTGAGTTTATATGCCCTTTAAATATTTCTTTTAGTTTATCACTATTAGAAAAAGAATATACTTTTCCATTAAATAATCCTGCGATTATATCGTTGTTTCCACCTATTATTGTTCGTAGTTCTTTCCAATTTTTTATATCTGTTTCAAATACATTGCAAGAAGGTAATTCTGTTGAGACAAAGGTGTTCATTTTTAATGAACTTTGAGCTATTTTATCTGAAGAAAAATTAATTTCTTTTTTTCTATTATCAAAATCCTTCCATCTTTCATCAATTATAGGATTTTTATGCTCATAATTTCGGTATATCAAATTTAAAAATTCATCAAAACCATCAATATCAATTACACAAGACAGCTCATTGTTTTGACAAGCCATTTCCATAAAAGCATTTGCCCGTTCAGATAATGTTGTATTTTGTGGCTTGCACCAATATATTCCTTTACTCAAAAAATCTTTATTATCTATATTATCCTCAAGAACTTTCATTACAGAGTCATCATTTCCTGCATAACCTATAACAATGAGTCCTTTATTCATTAAATTCTTGCAAAATAAATCTGATAATTGGCTTTCTAAATTCTGTAATTCCTGTTCTGTATTTTGTAGGGAATCATATCTATAATCACCATGCAATTTTATGACATTTTGAAAATTGTTATTGGCTATTTGAGAGATACTCTCTTTCTGTATTGAAGACACAACATTAAATGAATATTGAGGTGATAATGTTTTAATGCCTACCTCAATTAACTCATCAAAGTTTGTTGTCCAGATGTTTTTGACTTGATTATTAATAAACAAATTAGCAAGACAAAGATGTCCTCTTATGGGCTCAACATTTGCAACGAGCTTTTGAATATATGCATTTCTTGCAGAAGTATTATCATAACATTTTTCAAAATAAAACGAATATTCTTCTTTTGAACCCCTTTTGGGGAATCCATCTAAAGAGTCAAAGTAATCCTGTAATTTAGTTCTATTTCGTTCAGATTGCAGATCTTTAAATAGTTCTCTGGAAACATTATTTTCAGAACAATAAATTTCTTTTTTAAATTGCCAAACTAGATTTTGTCCGCTCGGAATACCCGCTAATAAAGATGCACCAGAGCCAAGAAAAAAGTCTATGTCACTACTAACTAAGAAATTGCGAATAAATGAAGTTGGATCTTTTGTATTAATCACCTAATCACTCCTTACAATACATTTTAACATGATAATATTAAATTTTTGTTATTGTAAATTTTTAAGGATTGTGTGTTACTTTTTGTCTTCTTATACAAACACTTGTCGTGTATCAATCATAATACAATTTTAGGAAATTATATAATTATTCAAAATACAAATAATTATAAAATAAAAAGCAAAATATAAATTTTTCTTTTTATTTATTCTCTAAAATTTGATATTTTTTTATTAATTTTGCCCTAAATAATCAAACCAAGTGTTACAAGAAATCATTTCATGTGTTCGTTTACATTAATATTCACTGTGGACTTAGAAGAGAAAATGAGACAACTTGATAAAAGTGAGTTCAAAATCCGACAAATTAAAAATATGAATAGCTAAAACTAAATTTTAATAGAATAACTCATCTCCATCTCATAGTTAATTATATCTTGTTATGGGACTACTTTTACATTTTGTTAGTTCTATCTAAGGATTTTTATGTATAATGATGTTATGAATGAATGTTTTAATAAAATTATTGATGAATATAAAAATTTCCCTGAAGTCAAAGCTGTTGCTTTAGGTGGCTCAGGAGCAAACAATACTTCTGATAATTTATCAGATATAGATGTTTACGTTTTTGTAGAAAAAGATATAGCAGTTAAAAACAGGGAAAAACTCGTAAAACAACACTCCTCAAAATATGAAGTTGGTGGAGAGTATTTTGGCTCAGGCGATGAATTTTTTGTGGATAAATTAAATAGTCAATTAGATGTTATGTACTGGAATGTTAATTGGTTTGAAAGTATTGTCGAGAATACTTGGTTTAAATATTATCCATCAAATGGTTATACAACCGCATTTTTATTTACTTTAAATAATTTTCAAATTATTTATGATGAGGATAATTGGCTTAAAACTATACAAGATTCAATACAAACAAAATATCCAAATGCACTTAAACAAAATATAATAAAAAGAAATATGATGTTGCTTAAAGATAAACCTTTTGCTTCATATTATGAACAAATAGAAAAAGCAATAAACAGAAACGATATTGTCAGTATTAACCATAGAATTTCTGCTTTTATGGCTAGTTATTTTGATATTATCTTTGCAGTAAATGAATTATTGCATCCGGGCGAAAAAAGGCTTGTTAAATATGCAAAGGATAATTGCCAGATTTTACCTAATAACTTTGAAGAAAATATCAATAAACTTCTGGTTCAGCCAAATTCTGAAACATTAAACATACTTGATGACATGGTTGAAAGTTTAAGGCAAATCTTATATTTGGGCTACCATATCTAGTGAAGATATAAGCCTACATATCTTTAGGGCAACTGGGGTATAATTCAAGTGTTCGCAATACTTCTTAAAAAGTTCGAACCTTGCGTCTTCAACCCCACCATTTAAAGAGACTTTTAAAAGTCTCTTTTTTAGTGCAAATTTTTTGTGTGTAATGTGTGGGTAATGAAAAATTTAAAACTTAAACGCAAGGATATGCAACTTGTAACAATTTTATGAAGTTAAAAAAAGCGAACAAAAAAATGATATAAAGTTTAAAATAATTTCTGTTGCACATTATTTTCTAAAAAAGATTTTTGGTTGCTTTGTTGGATTTCATCTGTAGGTTTAAGGTTTCCTAAAATCATCAAATCATTTGGATTATGTTTTTTATAGTTTTCTTGTGCTATTTGTGGGTTTTGATTGGCATAACAATACTTACAACCATTTGGACAAGTGTCATAATCTCCAATATTCCGATTCTCCATACAACGACAACCTTGCCTGTTGCCGGAATGTCTTAAATTTTTAAAAGTAATATCATTTGCCTTTCCCAAAATATCAGATGTCATGCAACCCGATTGCAAAACCCCATATTGTTCAAGATTTTCAACTGTTGCACAAGTTTGAATTATCATATTGTGTTTCTTCGCTATCACTCCAATATTTTTTGCTATTTCATTTTTATCAGCGTCAGTCAACAAAATAATTTCCGGCATATTTGTTTTTAGTTTTTTGTACATGTCAACGAAACTAAAAATACATCTATCAATGTAAGGCGAAAGTCTTTCTGCTATATACTCAAAAGTTTCATAATGTACATTTTTAGTATATTTTTCTGTCAAAAGAATTGGGTCATATCGCCAAGCAATCCTTTGTTTGCCGACAATTTTAGATAATTTGATTAGTGTTTCAATACTTTCATCTATAGTTGGGACATTGGGTTCTATATCCTTGCCATAGGCTGTAATTGTATAGTGAAAATATGTATTAAATTTATCCGTAATTTCTGTTAATCTATCTAAAATCGGTTCATAATTTTTGGAACAAAATACAACACAATCAAGGACTTTTGGGTCTAATTCATACCTTGTAACCTTATTAGGAAACATCGGATTTCTTGAATAAACAAAACCATCTTCAAACCTTTTCAAAAGCCAATCTGAATAATATTGAACTGTATCTGTCCTTGAACCTGTATTGATTATCATTTTGCAATCTCATTCTAATAAAAAAGTAAAAAAATTTCCCCATTCATATCTTAGCACAATTCAACATCACAAAATCAAAAATATTCTAAGTTATTTGATTTTGCCTCTACATAAATGTATTTTTTACATTATTAAAATTTTAGAGATTCACCCAGCCATTATAAAATCTTAAAAATCCTACCAAGGATAATCTTTTGCCAAATTCCAACCATCATGAACAAAAATATATAAATTTACCACTCGGACAAATAGGTCACTGACATGGTTATAACTTTAGGGCAAAATAGGTCACATACCAAGACTAAAATTATTAGGTAAAAACATTTCATATTATCGAAAGTCTAAAAATATTTCTCAAGAGAAACTCGCTGAAATGGTTGATTTATCAAGAGAATATATAACAAGAGTCGAAAATGGGCAGAAAAATATTAGTCTTAAAAAATTATTTGCAATTGCTGATGCATTAGATGTTGGATTTAATAAATTGACAGATTTTGAATAAAAAAATAACCTCCATTACTGGAGGTTATTTTAATGGGACCAGAGGGATTCGAACCCACGACCAAGGGATTATGAGTCCCCTGCGCTACCGCTGCGCCATAGTCCCAACAACGGTATAACTTCTTTAATAAATTTATCATCAAAATTTCAAAAAATCAAGTTTTTAATTATACTGTAATAATGTTCTTATCTTGAACTTTTGCACGATGATTTTGTAGCTCTATTGATGCTGGCATAATTATACAATTGCAAAGCTCTGTCCCCATTGGAACTTCGGCATTATCTAAGACAATGCAATTATCTAGCATAATATATTCACCAAGCTTACAATTGTTACCGATAACAGAATTGCCCATAAATCTAACAGTTGAAGGAATTTTAGAATCTCCTTTTATATAAGAACCTAAATTTGTTTCAATAATTTTTGACATCTTGATTTTGCATTTGCCATTAAAAATATCCTGCATAGATTGTTTGTATTGTTCTATTGTTCCAATATCATTCCAATAACCGTTCACCTCGAAAGTATTAATCTGACCATCTTTTAACAATTGAGGGAAAACATTTTTTGCAAAATCATAAAATGTATTTTCAGGAATATAGTCAAAAATTTTGTAATTAAATATATAAATTCCTGTATTAATTAAATTGCTTTTTGCCTCTGCAAGCGATGGTTTTTCTTGAAATTCTTTGATATAACCATTTCCATCAGTTACAACAACTCCAAAGTGAGAAACCAGTTCATGTGGAACTTGTTTTACACCTATTGTTGCAATTGCACCGGATTCTTTATGAATTTTTATACCTTCTTCAATTTCAGCGTTTGTCAAAATATCACCTGACATAACAATGAAATCTTCCCCTTTATTAAAGAAATCTTGACATTTCTTCACTCCACCGGCAGTACCTGACAGAGCAGTCTCTTTGATATAATTAAAATTAACACCTAGATTATTCTTTTGGTATCTTTCAATAATTTTATCAGCAAGATAATAAGTGTTAGAAATTACATCTTTCACCCCAAGTTCACTCAACTGAGTAAGAATAATATCCATCAACGGTTGATTCATTACAGGAATAAGCGGTTTTGGTACAGATAAGGTCAAAGGTTCTAATCGAGACCCCATTCCAGCTGCCATTACCATTGCTTTTAAACTTTTTTTCATCTTACTAAAATCCCTAATCTGTCTTAATAAGCCAATTATACTACCAAGGGTATTTTTTATCAATAGTCCAATTGGATGCTTTTATAAAGGCTAGACAAGCAGAACCAACACCATTTCCATATACATTTTTGGAAGAAGATTTATTACACCCATCTTCAAAATTTTTACTGCTTAATTGATTGTAATCATACACATCTTGTGGAATTCCGCATTTATCAAATCCCCCTAAATGTATACCATTTTTGATTTTGTATTTTTCATAAACTTCTTTATCACAAATATCCGGTCTTTGTAAATTGTTATAAAAATACATTACAAAAACATCTTTACCTAGTTTATTTTCACCTACAGGGCCATCTACATCAATAATTGCAGTAACTAAATGCTGTTTATTTTTACTAAAACCAATAACTGTTTTGTCAGGCAAAATAATACTATACAAAGATTTATTAAAAAATTTATTTTTCTTCAAATCCGTATATTGAGGGGAATCCCAACAGTCACTTTGACTACCTTTGCAGTAAGATTGAATTTCAAAATATGGCGTAAAATAGGTTTCCGCAAACGTGTTAATCGGCAATGTCGTATCATATTCATCCAAATTAGAGCCAGTGACATAGGCATAATTTCTATTTGCCTGAATCAGGGTTGCATAAACTTTCATCAAGTGAGACAAAGCCTTTTTCTGTTTATAAGAATTGTAAAAAGGCACAGCTAGACAAGCAAACAAAAATAAAAAAACAATGCCCATGATTAACAAAGTCTGTGTTTGTGTTACACCATTTCGTTTTTTCATCTAAGACCCCTATATTAATTTATGTACTTAGTATCTCAATAATTTCTTCTTTTGTCAATTTTGAATTAATTTCTTTAATTGTCGTAATATCCCCACAATCAATATCTTCTTTAAAAATTTGTTCTAATAAAGTTCTATCATAATCATAAAGGATTGAACCATGCTGCAGGATATAGCCATTTTTTCGGCACTGTGCAGAACCAATGAGTTTTTTATTTTTGTAACACAAATCAGCACCTGTTGAAATAAGCATACAATAATCAAACCCTGTTTTTACAGCTTTTGCTGTTCCAAAGTCAAGTTCTATTCCCAATAGCCTAAATTTATCTATCAAAATTTGTGAAATTTCTTTATAAGAAGAAACTACATGCTGACCATTTTCAAGATATGTTTCAGGACAGACAAAGCTATATGTAATTTCGTTGTCGTGAAGCAATGCACGCCCACCTGTCAATCTACGCACAACATCGATATTATGATTTTTTAGAAAATCCATATCTAAAAAATCATCTCTTTGGTTTCGACCAAGAGAAATACAAGGAGGATTCCAACCATACAACCTAAAGACAGGCTCATCAGCCCCAGACTCAATCGCAGAATTAAGTATCTGAGCATCCTTATCCATATTCACTTGACCGGAATTGACTCTATAAGGGAGGTAAACTGTCATTTGTTTCTCCATAATATTCAGAATAAATTGAATAACCGTTCGGAGTCAAATCCGGAATCCTGATTTCATCAAGTGGAGGTAAGCCTGTTGTATCAACTGTTTGTGGTCTTAAAGAATTTGCAGGTTGAGAAATCTGAACCTGATTATTATCAGTTGTTGTTGAAGTTTGTGTCTTTTTTAATAATGGGGACTGTACAGAATGCTTGTCCTGTCCATGCAAAAATATCAAATCTTTTGTAGAATTTTTCGGATATTTCTTTTCTGGAGCTACAGTTTTTGTAGTGTTTTCCTCACCTTTTTTATCTTTTTTTGATTTATTGAAAAGCTTATGTTTTGGCTTATCTTCATTTTCTATATTTGAAGAGGAACCTGTTGTAACTGATTCCTCATCCTCTTGAACAAATGAAAACGGCGCAGTTTCTTCTGATTCGTTTTGATTATTAGAAGTAGCGTCATTTGATTCAAAATCTACAGTTTGCGCTTGTTGCAATTTATTTGTATACTGTTCGACATTTTGAATAGTATTATTATATTCTGAATCTTGTTCTGTAGAGTTTGATGTAGTTTCTTCAGATTTTGCTGTCTTAGTTGTCTCGCCTCTATCTCTTGCGGCTAATTCTGCTTCAAATTGAACAAAAGTTTCATTGCCGACAAATTGTTCTAAAGCTGCACGTTTTGAAAAGAATTCAGATTTTGCTGTTCTTTGTTTGTCCAAAGCAGTACGGTAATAAGCATCCGTTATAACAATCAATTCGCGTTGTGCATTATTCTTTTGTGCAAGTTCAAACTTTCGTTGACGTTCTGCAACCAATTCATTTGTAAATTCTAATTGGCGTTTTGCGCTCATATAGTCATAATACAAATCTACAGCCCTTTGCTGTAAATCCTCAACTTTTCTGATTAAAATAATCATATCAGCATCGGTTACCCTTGTGTATTTATAGTTAAGAGCCTTTGTATCTTGTGACATAATCCCCAAGATATTTCCACCAATAAGTGAAGAACCTGCCAACACAGGGCTACCCATACTAGCACCAACTAAAGTTGACATACTTGCAATTGTCGACAAAACTTTTTTGATAGATTTTTCGTCAGGTTTGTCCGCATCCGGATTTGCAAGTTTATATAACGCAAAATTTATAGTATCGCTTTGCATAGCAGCACCTTGCCACAACAAAGACAAATCTGAAACCATATCTTGCTCTTCAAATTCCAAATCTTGTGCAATTTCTTTTGATAATCTTTTTATGCTCAAATCCGCATAAGTCATATCCGCAATACCTGCATCAGGAACTTCGTCAATCTTTGCATATTTTTTCTCAATTTTATTTCTATCTTGAGTTGCTTGAACATATTGAGTTTCAGGGAGTTCAGAAATTCCGACACGATATGCCGGAGGTTTTGGAAATTCTAAACTGTCAATAGTTTCAACAGCACACGCAGAAACAATTGAACATCCCAATATTACAGACGTAAGTAATATTTTAGTTTTTAGCATTGTTACCTCCAATCAACGCTGAATCATAATTATATTGATACAAATTCAAGCTGTCCACAACTTTTTTTCCTGCTAGCCTTTGTAATTCTAGGTGGTATTTTTTCGCCATTTGAGTATATTTATATTCTTCAAGCTGCATATCTTTATACAAAGAAGATGATATTGCAATTTCTAAGAAATCCTCATCATCCATAGCTTTGCCATAGTTTTTGCTATACAAAAGCTCTCGAGAACGAACTTCCTTTAGTTGTCCTAACGCTCCCTTGTAGTTGTAATATGCATTAATAATTTTATCTTGCAAATTCTCAACAAGTCCTGCAAGCTCAATCAATTCAGTATCAGTTAGCGGAACTTCTTGCGGAATATTTTTTTTATTCAACAGGTTTTGCGCAATACGCCCTGCAGCATAAGAGCCTGATTGAACCATATAATCAGCCCCAACCAAAGCCGGAGCAAGAGATGCACCAGAAACAATTGCTGACAAGGTCTTTGCCATCAAAGATGAATGGATTCGCCTTTGGCTTTCCGGAGTTGCTAATTTTTTTAGTGCAAAACCAATAACTTGATTATTTTCGACAGTTCCTTTCCACAAATTATCAATATCCTCAATATCTTTTTCTTTTTGAAGTTTAATAATTTCGTCCATGATTTCTTGCTCACTTATTACAAGAGAATCTTTACCCTTATAATCAACTTTTGGCAATTCGATTTTTGCCTGTTCAACTGTTCCAAGATGAACTTCTTCACCATCAACAGCCATTGCAGGCATTGCGCAAAAACTTATTATCCCTAATAAAATTAACAACTTATTCATACTAAATTTATAGCACAATAGTCAGAATAAATCCAATGATTGATTAATCTTTAAATCTAATGATGGTTCATCAAACATGAAAAAAAATCTAGAATGTATGAAGAAGAGGAAATAAAGAGTTGAGTGGCGAAAAAACCAAATCGTGTTATATGAGCACACCTGTTTCTGCAAAAAATTTGCCTGACAAATTTAGAGAAAAAGCAGACATGCTCAGACTAAAAGATTCGTTCAAAGAAGCTGTCGGTAGTTACTTAAATTCGGTTTTACTGGATAGAAATAATGCTGATACCTATCTTGGACTGGGAGTTTGCTACAAAAATTTAGGCAAACTTGAAAAAGCTATCGAAAATCTTGAAAAAGCAGCTTTACTCGACCCTGAAAAATTTGATATTTTTTACGAACTTGGGCTATGCCATCTAAAAGATGAAACCCCTTGCAAAGCAATCAAATGCTTTATTCAAGCAATTCAACTGGAACCAGATAATCCTGATGCGATTTATCAGTTGGGCTTAGCACATGAACAATGCGAAGAATCGGATATGGCTTTGATGATTTATCAAAAACTTATTGAAAATTCTCCAACATACATTAATGCATATTTGCGAAAATCTTATTTGCTAACAAAAATGGAAATGTACAAACCTGCGCTGGGCTTGTATTTAGACGTATTAAAAATCAACCCTAATTATACAAAAATTTATTCAGATATAGGACTTTGTTTTGACAAATTAGGCAAAAAGACCGAAGCAAAACGGTATTACAGAAAATATTTATCTGCAAAACCTGATGGCGAACAAGCAAACAAAATTTTAAAAAGAGTTGAAACACTACGCAAATTGAACAAAACTGAGCACAATTTATCCTTGGTGTAATTGGATTGAAGGTGGAAGAACAAGATTTTTAGGTCACCCTGAACAGCAGGAGCAGAGTGCGAAACGAAATGGAGTTACATTTTATGCAACTGCGGAGTTTCAGAATCTCTAATTGAACATATTAACTTTGTACAAAATTTATAATATTTTAAAAACCTGAAAGTGGACACTTGCTACGCCTGTGTAATAAGTTTGTTTCCTGCATTTTGAGTTTTTAGACTATCTGCATTAACCTTCAAACCATTTGAGCCAACGACTTCGCAGTTTGCAACTTGATGAGCAATTTCATCAGTTTTTGTATTCTGAAAAATAACTTGCAAAAGATTATATAAAGGATTATTTGACAATGTAGTATTGTTAGTCAAACCGGTATCAGGGACATTATATTGACTATTAAAGTCCGTTCCTGGTTTTGGATTAAGTTGTATACCACCGATTTGTTGCATTGTCTGAAATTATCTCCTCTGTAAAATTTAAGCTAATGTGTGCATTGTATAACATCCACTTGAAGGACATCCATCCTCGTTATATGGATGCAAATTCCCTACAGGTGTATGCGGAACATATTTTTTGTTATCTATAATAAATGACGAATTTGGATCGTTTTCCAACATCTGACAATTTTTTGTAACACTGAAAGCTAAACCTATTCCTGCCCAAATGGCATCAGCAGAATTCTTTATATACCCAAAAGTATCACTAACAAGATTACGTTTTTCTTCATCTGTAGGTTTAATACCCAAATCAATTTTTTGATAAGTACCACTAGATGCACCAATATTGTTTACTGCTAATGTATTTTGACTTTCATAACCGCTCATAGAATAATCCTTTATGCTCTGCTCTTATATATATAAAGGATATAAACAATAAATAATTGCGTTTTATCAAAAAAGTTTCGTTACATAATTTAACATAAATTATCTTTTCCAAACTTTATCAGAAATTTCCCAACCGTTGTTTTTCAAATAAGCCAAACACCAGTAACCATTACCGTTAAAACAATTTTGTTCTACTTCTTCAGGAGTTTTATCTGCACCTGCTGGAACTAAGCCTTTATCAGTATATGCCATTACATAAACATCTTTACCTATGACATTTGGTTTTCTATCCCCATTAGCATCAAAATAAAACACCAATCCAATACTATCTGTTTTTATTCCAAACAAAGTATTCATACGATAAACGCTCATCCCATCTATATTAAAATATGTACCCTTCGCTGTGATAAATGTAACAATGTAATTACCTAAACCTGCGTCATAGTCCCAAGGTGACGGATTACCTTGCAAATCCTTTACTGTACCCTTTTTGTGCCAACAACCAGGTTTATTATAACAAACATTTTCAGTTTTAAGATACGGCAAAATGTATGACTTAAACCAATTGTTTGTAGAATCTTGACCTTCGTCTGTCGCAATTTTCATATCAAAACCAGAATCATCAGCTTCAACTGAACGCATAGTTTGTGCAATTGTTGAATATGCAGCTTTTATTTGAGTTTCTAACTTTCTTTTCGTTATCTTTTGCATAATAGTTGGGATAGTCATTGCTGCAACGACTCCTATAATTCCAAGGGTAATTAATACTTCTGCTAAAGTAAAACCTGATTTTAATTTTGACATTATTTTATCCTTACTATTTTAGATATATTTTTAATAGTTTGCTATGAATATTAATACTATAATAGTTAGATTTGATAATGTCAAGAATATACAATTGAGTGATGAAGGATGAATTACTATTCAAAATAGGGCAAAGTGTCAGATATCTACGCCAAAAAGAAGGAATTTCGCAAGAAGAGTTGGCTTTTCGTGCAAATTTGAACCTAAATTCAATCAGTACATTGGAGCGCGGATTAAATAATGTAAAAATCAAAACTTTATATTCAATAGCGAAGGCTTTAAATGTTAAAATTGAAGAAATTTTAAACTGCAAATTCTAAAAAAACTTTCAAATTCACCCTTTAAATATTCAATTATTAAGTTTTGTAAAGTGTAAAATATACACTATATCTGCATTTTCGGAATATGAAATTAATTATAAAAAGATTGTGTTGACATAAAAATTATCTTGTGCCATAATAATTACATAAGATTTAAGTGTAGTCGAAACACTAAATATAAATAGTTCATTAACCCCAAAAACATATAAACTCCTAAATAATAAACACTAAAAGAGACCATTAGGATGCAGAAAACGACCCACTCACTTGTTGAGTGGTTTTTTTTATGCTTAAAAACTTTAATATTACGACAAACTATAAAAATGTTTTACAGAAACAAAACTATCTACAAAAATTCTTGAGGAATATGACGAAAGGCACTGCGAAGATAATGTCCTTGACGTTTATAATTTTCTTCTTCCAACTTTCCTTTATGTCTTGCTTTAACCTCTAACAAACTCTTTCTATATTCTTCAACATTTTCCATACATGTTACATATTTATCTATTGCATCAGTATAACGGCTTGCCTCAAGAATCATTTCACCATCTTTCAAATAATCGTTTTTCAAGTATATTCTATGAGTATAAGCAGTCTCTCCACCGGTTTGTATCGCATGCAAATACCATTGCCAAGCATGCTCAACTTCATGCGCACATGTATTTATGATATCCTTTTTAGATTTATGTTTATATTCTCTGTTGAAATTTATTGACCCATTTTCATCCGAATAAAATGCAATAATATCTTTTTCTTTCGCACTAGGCACATAATTATTGTTCAAGACCAATTCAGCATCATCAAGCTTACGCTTATGAATAAAATATTTTGCAATTGGAACTCTTGCATCTTCCATATCATAAGCTCTGACACCAAGATACTCGTCACCGATTGGAGCTTTTATATTTTGAGCAGTGATTGAGCCTTTTTTAACCTCTAAAGTATTTTTATTAACCTTGAATGATAACACTTTTGGCTTGTACTTACCTGATACAGAAGGATATTCAATGAATTTATGTTCATTTTTAACATGGTTAATAAATACACTTGATAATATTTTTCTGCCGGTTTGTAAATCTTTTGCAAGGTGATTTACTCGCGTATTTTTTTCATCCCATAGATATGTCAGCAAATGCATCTCTCTAAGTTTATCTTTTATTTCTAAATAGATAGTTTTCAGAGTTCTTTTTGCAATAGTTAATTCTTGAATTTTTTTAGAATCAACCCATTCTTTTTCCCCAATCACAGAATCTCGCATTGAATAAATCCGATGCCTCAATTGTTTACCATAATAATCAAATGAGCGTTCAACAATTTGCCCTGTTTCATCTCTAAAAGTCGTAATTGTACGAATATTTTGTTTGTTGTCTTTTAAACCAACTACAACCTCATCATAAGTCGTTGGGAGCTTTTCTGAAAGCACAACAGCATTGCCTTTATATTTGACAAAAGGAACTCTTGTCAGTTTAGAAATTAAAAAATACTTCTCACTCATAGCCTTTATAAAAATCCTAAAAAATAAATTTGCTATGCATAAGGGTTTTGTCATATAATTTTTACATAGGAAAATTAAGGAGAAATAAAATGGTCAAGTTTGGAGTTTTGGACAAGTTAGGTCAAAAATACAACACAGATAAGGCATCTCAGTACACGAGACGTGGCAATCTGACAAAAGGTCACGATTATTTAAGACATTATGAATTGTTTTTATCTACTTTACTTGATGAAACATTTACAATCATTGAACTTGGCTGTTATACCGGAGCATCTTTAAAGATGTGGAAAGAATATTATGCAAAAGCACACATAATAGGTGTTGATTTAGATGAAAAATTAGCAAGACTGGAAGAAGAACGAATTTCTTTTGTCTGTTCTGATGCTGTCGCAGATGACCTTCCTCAAAAATTGAGCAAATTTAATGAAAACATTATGTGCATCATTGATGATTGCTCTCATGCATGGGGCGACCAAAGACGCACATTTGAAATGCTATTTCCGATGGTAAATTCAGGTGGATTTTATATAATTGAAGACCTTGAATGCGGAGCACTTGGAGCTTATCCAAATTATCCGCCAAAAGTTCTTGATGCTCAAGTATTTTGGGATTATGCAATGGATAGAATGAAAATTTTGAGAGTTTCCGAAAACCGAAATCAAGTAAATTATCGTCCATTTTTCAACCAATTACCACCACACATTCAAGCCTTAGAAAAATCAATTGATATGGCATTTATTGTTCCTGGGGCAATAATTTTTAGAAAGAAATAGTAAACAAACAAAATATTATTAATATAAATTTTATATTAATACCCAAAAACCTATGGTATAATCATTTCATAGGTAAAAATTTGACAGATAAACAAAGGAGAGAAACATGATTCCTATTTTTGATTCAAAACGTCAATATGCACAAATTGGCGCAGAAGCTGAAAAAGCTGTATGTGAAGTTATGAGGTCAGGTTGCTATATTCTTGGACCAAACGTAAAAGCATTAGAAAGCGAACTTGCAGAATATATCGGATGCAAATATACAGTTGCATTGAACTCTGGTACTGATGCATTACATATTGCATTGAGAGCTTTGGATATCGGAGCTGGTGATGAAGTTATCACAACTGCATTTACATTTGTTGCCACAGCTGAAGCTATTGGCATGGTTGGAGCTAAACCAGTATTTGTTGATATTGACCCTGATACATTCAATATTGACCCTGCAAAAATAGAAGCAGCTATTACTCCTAAAACAAAAGCTATCATTCCTGTTCACCTATATGGTCAACCATGTGATATGGAATCAATTATGGCTATTGCTAAAAAACATAATTTGAGAGTTGTTGAAGATTGTTGCCAAGCTATCGGTTCAACTTTCAAAGGTCAAAAAGTTGGAACATTCGGTGATATCGGATGTTACAGTTTCTATCCAACTAAAAACTTAGGTACAATGGGTGATGGCGGTCTTTGCACAGTTAATGATGAAAAACTAAAAGACAGATTAATCGCATTGAGAAACCACGGTTCAATGGTTCGTTATCACAACGATGAACTTGGTGTAAATAGCAGACTTGATGAAATTCAAGCAGCTATCTTGAGAGTAAAAGCTAAACACATTGACGAATGGAACTCTCAAAGAAGAGAACATGCAGCATACTACAATAAATTGTTTGCAGGTTGTGCTGATATTCAAACTCCAAAAGAATTGGATAACACATATTGTGTTTACCACCAATATACAGTTAAAATCCCTAACAGAGATGAAGTTCACAAAATGCTTGGAGAAAAAGGTATTGGCGCTATGTTGTACTACCCAATCCCTCTTCACTTCCAAAAAGTTAATGCGTGGTTAGGAATGGGCAAAGGTTCTCTTCCTATCACAGAAAAGAACACTGAAGTGGTTATTTCACTTCCAATGTTCCCTGAATTAACTCATGAAGAACAAGATACAGTTGCAAAAACATTGATGGAATGTATCGAAAAATCAAAATCAGCTGCTGCTGTATAGGATAAAAAGCTAGAATTAATTGGCGCGATGGAAAATCCATCGCGCCAATTTTTATATATAAATCATTCTTACAAATCTTTTGAATTTAACAAAATATCGTGTCCGACATTTTGCATCAAGTTTAGGTATGCATCATAAAACACTTGAACTGCACTGATATATTCACGCAAAGTCTCTTGATAAGCATTTTCAACCTGAATCAAGTTAAGTAAACTTGCTTGCCCTTTTTCATATCTTTTTTTATAACTTTCAAAAACAGTATTTGATTCTTTTAAAATAACATTATAGTGACTCATATTATCTTTTGCATATTTAAAGTCGTTATAATCTTCTTTTAGTGCAAACTTCAAATGATTTTCAAAAGATGCTTTGTCCAATTCTGAACGCTCCAATCTGATTTCTGCTCGTTTAATTTCAGGCGCGTAAGTATATAAAATCGGGACATCAACAAATGCACCAACATAAGCTCCAGGATATGCCTCTGTTCCAGTTTGGTGTTTTGTTTGGTAAGCATAACCACCAGCTACTGTTATATCAGGTATGCGCTTATGTTTAGCCAAAGTAATTTCTTCTTTGCTTTTATCTATATTTGATTTTGCAATAGATAGTGCGTAACTATACTTCATCGCAGTATCTTCAATGGTTTGATATGGTAGCAAATTCAGATTTAAAATATCCAAATCCTTTTCAAATAATGAAGATTCTTTTGTATCATACATTATTTTTGAATCTTTGATATTCATAGCATCGTTCAGGGCAAATTGAGCTCCGAGAAGATTTGCTTTTGCTTGATTTAGAAATACAAGTTGTTTTTTGTATTTCATATCATTTTGCAAAACATCAATATCGTAATTTGGTGAAGTTTTTGATTTTTTCTCCGCAATATCTTTCATACTGTGGAAAAGTTTTTCACGTTCTTGCAAAATTATCACAATAGATTTCATATATAAGATATTAAAATATGAGCGCATAACCTTGATTTTGAGATCATGTTCAGAGGCTCTTATTTCATCTTGGGTTATTTTTAAATTAACTTGGGCAACTTTTTTTCTAACTCCACGTTTACCTATTTCAATCGGCAAAGCTGCACCAAATTGGCTAGAATTTCCTCTTGTAACTTTCCCCATCAGAAAGTTAGATTGGAATTGCGGATTTTTTAGAGCATTAGCCATTTTAATTTCTTGTTTAAGTTCTTCTGCCTGTTTTCTTTTTGATTTTAAATCAAGATTATTTTCTAATGCCAAATTAACAGCTTCATCAAGCGGAATATGAACAACATCAGCAAACGCTATTGTTGGAGTAATTATTGTTAAAATTGAAATTATTAAAAAAATCTTTTTCATAATAAGTTCACCAAGTAAAATCATTCTAGCACGAATATTCTAATATTATCAGATGATGTGAGTTTTTGTTGAGTTTTGTACACTAAGATTATTAGAATAAAGTTGGAGAGATTATGTATAAGAAAATATTAGCAGGATTAAGCATAATTTTGGCAGGTTCTGTTGCTTTTGCAGCCGACAATTATAACGTTACATTTAAAGGTTTTCAAAATATTGAAAACTTCCAAAAACTAAATGTAGTAAATAAAATTCAAGCCATTGCAGACAATGACGGAGTTGAATTTTCAAAACTTTGGCCAAGTGAATATTTTAAACCGACAACAATGAAATCTTTCATTTATTTAGCTAAAAATGAATTGGATTCACTTGAATTTGTCAGATTTAATTATCCTGAAAAACCACAAAATTGTTTCACCAAAGACAATCCTAACTTTTGCACCCAAAAGGTGCAACCTGATATCATAAATTATATATATAATGAAAGACTTATAGTAAACGATACCCCTAATTTCATATCACAACCAAATGAACACGCGATTTCCGAAGTTTTGATTAAAGATGGTGAATATTTTGACACTAAAAATATTAAAATGGTAACACCATCAGAAGAAGAACAAGTGAACATCCTCAAAGATTGTAAGTTTGATGAATTTGGCTATTTGATGAGTTGTCAAACCTTTAACAGTGATACCGAGGATTTGTTATATACAGAAGAACTTGTAAGGAAATCTGCAGTGACAAGTTTTGATGAAAATATCAATGACAAAGTTTTGAAATACATCAAATACGATTCAAACGACAATAAAATAGAAGAATATTATTATTCAAACGGCAAGCACTATATTTATAATGATAAAGGCGAAATTGTTGAATTCTTCCAAATCACTCCTGACAAATTCAAATACCAAAACAAAAAACTTCCTGATTTATATATTGATGTCGAATTTACCTATGATGATAATGGTCGCGAAATCCAAGAATTACACTATGATGAAAACCATGTGCTGATTAGAAAATATACGGCTGAATATGATAACGACCAATTATCAAAAATTCATGTTGAAGATTGTTTAAATATGGCAAGCTGGGACATTTTGCCAATAAAAAAAGAAAATAATCTGTCTCTGCCTTTTGCAATAAGAAATTAAAATACTACTTTACATAAATTTTGATTTAGTGTAGTATACACACTTGGGGCAGGATTCACAATTATGGCAATTGAATCAATCACAACAAATGTGTCTCAAAGGCACAATATGAAAAGTTTTATGGCTAATCGTAAGAATATTTCTTACGGTTACATAAACTTGGAAAAGTCTAAAGATTCTGAATACAGCTTGTCTAAAAAAGATAGAATTTTGGCTGGTGTAGGTTCATCTTTGGGTGTTGCGATACCTGTTCTCGCTTTTATGAAGCACCAAAAAGTGAATAATATGTTCAAACTTGAATATAATGCCTACAAAATGATTGGTATGGCTGCAGCAGGTAATATTGGTGGAATTTTGTTAAGTTCCATCGGTGAATCTAAAAAAGACCAAAAGAAAAAATGGAAAGAGGGAGCTTTCCAAATGTCATTGACAACTTTACCATTGTTACTTGTTGATGGCAGTATCAAACTTGTTGAAAAATGCAAATCTGCAAAAATCAATAATAACTTTGTCAAAATTATAGTTTCTGCATTTGGGGTTGCAATTGGTTCTAATACAGCAATTGCAATTTCAAACAAATTGCGAAATGATAAAGAAGCCAAAAAGCCAAAACGTGAATTAAAATTAATTGACATGATTGCCAATATTGATGACTTTGTCGCTATTATGGTTCTTGCAAAAATTCCTTTTGCGAAAAAGATTAAAATTGAACGAGCTTTGCCATTTATTTATGCATTTTGCGGATATCGCTCCGGTACAGGAGATAAAAGGACTAGTCACTAAACCAATCAACACAGGTTTTTATAAATTCTTGCGGATAATCTATGTATAAGTCTTCCGCATGTCGCGTTTTTTTGAACAATTTATATTCTTTTTTGCAAACTGCATTGTTATACAAGTTTTCAGTATGCCAAGGAAATACAGTTGGATCCTTTTCTCCTGCTATAAACATTGTCGGAACATTGATTTTATCAACAAAATCAATCGGTCTGTCTTTCTTTAACAACGGAAAACCTGCACGAATTGTAAACCATCGCAAAGGTTCAAACTTGTCAAACAATGTCGGAATCCACGCATCAGGCGAATACATACGATTTTCGATTTTCATAAAATCTGATGGAGCTGAAATTGCAACAATTTTATTAACATTGTTATATTTTGCGCCATGCAAAATAACCAAAGCTCCACCAAGAGAAAATCCGCAAAGATAAATCTTTTTATAAAACTGTTGCGCATATTCTACAACACATGCCAAATCCTTTTCTTCATTGCTCGTAAATGTGTAAAATCCCCCACTTTTACCATGGCCGCGAAAATCCATCGCAATTACATCAAAATGTTTAGCAAAATCTTTTGCAATATTTTTAAAAACCGCAGAATCTTTTGTCATAAACCATCCGGGGCATAAAATAACGACTGAATCACTATTGTGATTATAGTGATTCAGTGCAATTTTTGTATTATCTATAGATTTTAGAAAAACCTCTTTCATCTTATTTTGTCGGTGCTTGTGGCATATTTATTTTGTTATCAATATTTATCGGATTTGGATTTTTCGCAGGTGGAGTTGTTGTTGGCATCATAATCTCTGTGAGATTTTTCATCAACTCTTCCTGATTAGGAATTGTACAAGCACCACCACTCATAAGCATTGCAACTAAAGCCTCTTCTTCTTTAGTTAATTTAGTTGGCTCATCTTTGTATTTCTTTGTCGGCTTTTCAAACATTTGACGAATTTGAGTTTCATTTTTTTGATTTCTTGCAATAATTGCATCAACAATTATATTCATTTGGTCTTTTGTAAAATTACATTTTACAAGAGGTTCAATTTTTGCAATTGCATCATCTGAAATCTTCACTTCAAACACATCTCGAATATCTTTACCAATACCTGAGATTTTGCCTGTCATTTCAAGAGAACACTTGTTATCCACCCATCCGTTCATATCTATTTTGAATCCTACTTTCAATCCGAAAATATCTATATATTCACTAATATGTAGAGGTTCACACTCTCTGAGATTGTTGTAATAACGACTAACTAAAGTATCAAGTTTTTCTACCGCAAAAGCCTCATAAGGGTTTGTTGCCCCAGTTTCTCTTGCCTGAATTGCAACATTTTTGTTAATTGCCTTTTGTTCATTCAAATTTGTTGTCTGAATAGCATTAGATGCCGATTGAACACCCAAAAACATCACTACAGCTAATGCTAATATTTTAATCTTTTTCATTCTTTTCTCCTATAATAATAAATTCCTAAAAACTGTTAAACAGTGATTCAAACATACCATTTGAATCCCCTGCATTTAAAATTGTACACGCTCTCTCATTCAAAATCACATTCATCAAACTTGCATCAGATGCGGACAAACTTGTTGGAATAACGATATCCTGCGGATTTTTGAGCATATTGTTTGTTGCACCATTGTTGCGTTCTTGTTCTTGCAAAATCGAATCCCCAACAGTAATCAATTGCTGTTTTGTAAAATCACATCTTATTTTTGGTTCAAATGTATAAATTGAAGCTTGAGATGCATCTACACCATATAAAGACTTAAATATTTCATTTATACCTGTAGAACGAGCAACAAAATTCAAACGACATTTGTTATTGACCCAACCTTCAATTCTCACATTGAAATTAAAATTCATACCACCAACATTAGAGTTTAAACTTTCACTGTATGGTTTGCACATCATGACATTATCTGCCAACTTATTTCCGGTAGATTTTCGCTGAGTTTGAGTTGTGTTATTGTAATTCGGTCTGTGCTGAGTTGCTGTACTCGGTCTATTTACAGGTCTTTTTGTTACAACATCTGCAAAACCTTTGCTACTCACAAGAATAGCCACAGCTACAATTGATAACATCAAAAACAATTTTTTCATAAATTTCCAACTTTCTTCTTTGAATTATAGCATATTTTCATTAAAATATATATAATTCGAATGAATGGTCTTTTACTTTGAAATATGTTATAATCTGAAAGGAATTTTAGAGGAAGATAGAGAGATGTACGACAATCGTTCAAATAATAATGATTTACTAATGCTTGGAATTATGTTTTTGGTAATAGGTGGAGCTCTTGGTGTGTATTCCATTTCAAGCTACTTAGAACTCAAAAATTTGGGAGACAAAATTGACTTTGAATTGATTGACGATAACAACCAAATGTCTTCTACTGACAAATATTACAAATACTTATCTTTTGCAGATTTTTTGAACCAAAAATTAAACCAAAACAAAAACATCCCAATAAAAAATGCATCTTGTGTTTATCTTGATTACGCTCAGCATAACGCAATTGAGTTGTACCGCCTAACGAGTCGCAGAATGGAGCTTGATGAATCTAAAAGAAGTGTAGCTGCCGGAAATGTTCGCGGATTGGTCTCTATGCTTGACAACTACAAAACGTGTAATAAAACACAATCATATAAGACAGAATTAAATAACATTTTGGACGAAATCCAAAAATCCGAAAACCTTCCAACTGACAGCAACATCAGAATAAATAGAACAATTGACGGATATAGCAGAGATGTACAAACAATACCATCTGAGACACAACCGCAAACAATACAAGATACACAGAATATTCAAACAAATGACCAATCACAAGCAATAGATTCAGAAGAGCCAATTCCAACTCAGGAATAAGAAAGGTTTGCATAAGACAGAAGAACGCGTTACTCTGACCTCGTATAGTATTCGTGAAGTAGATTTTATTCTATTTAAATCTCTAGCTAAACAAAGTGAGAATTGAGATTCCGAAACAACATGACATAAAATTACGTCATTACGAGGAATAAATGAATTAATCAAAGATGTATAAAATTAATAGAAATACTCCCGAAGATGGATTTCAGCTCAGATGCCGGCGAGAGACACGAGCCGAGCAGATGAGGGTACCTTATAGGTAAAACCACGATATTTTTGAGACTCACGAAAAAATATCTGTGGTTCGAAGACTCTTCGAATAAACATTAGATACTCGCATATCTCAATAAAAATTCTCCCGAAGATGGATTCGAACCACCGTTAAAAGAGCCAGAATCTTTCGTCCTACCACTAGACGATTCGGGAAAATATTTTTGCAAGACCATCCTAACACTTGAAAAATTATTTACAACCCCTCAACACAAAATGAAAGGGGCTCTTCGCCCCTTTCCATTCAAAATGAACAAAAGTCAGTATTTTTAACTGATATATTTATAAAAAAGATTTTACAACTGAAATTTCAAAAGACCCAGTTTTTGTTACATTTGTTAGCATTTGCATAATAGCAAAAAATAGCTTGTTAAAGATTTATAATAAGTATGAAAATTTTTTGCATAAATAATACCACATTTGGTAATCGAATAGAAACAGGACAAACTGACTCCATCACGTATTCTAAAGAATTTTCTGACGATAACAAATTATTAAAATATATAGAAAAAGACGCAAAAACAGATAAATTTTTAAAAGTCGAAACTTTTGACAATTGCGGAAACCGCGTAGCGATTCAGGAATACACATACCTACCAAACAAAATGATTGAGCATTATAAAAACAAATCGCAGGAGTACACAAGGACTATCACCAAAGAAATCAAAGACTCATTGTACCATATAACTGAAGTTTTTGAATCCAAAACCAAACCTGCAAACAACTACATCAATGAAACCATCAGGAATCTAGAAGGAAAAATTGTAAAAATGTTTGCCAATGGCAAACGGATTTTATAAAGCTAAATAAAATTTCGGTGACAAAAACCAAATGCTAATCAAAATTTAGCTTTGGTTGTGTTGTTTATAGCAACAATATTTGCCCTCTGCGCCACTTGTTGTGGTGTTAAAATATTTAACCTGCTGTTATTTGAAGGTTGAATTAGGTTTTGGGAATCAGTATTAACTCTTTGAATTGTTTTTATTGGTAATTGCACAAAACTTTGGGAAGATTCTTCAACCTTTTGAACTGGGACAATAGATGTTTTTACGACATTTTTAAAATTATTCTGAACTTTTTCAACAGGTTTACTCTCATTACCTAAAGACCATTTAAAACCAAATGTCAATGCAACACCATTTCTCCCACCATTTCTCAGCATTGCTTGAATAAATCCTGTGAATTTTTCATGCCAGCTTTTTTGTAACCCCACACCATATTCAACATAAGGTTTTATACTCATTTCCGGTAAGCGAACATCATTCGCTGTAACTCTGGTATCATTTAAAATATTCCAAACCATACCAACACTTGCATACGGCTGCCAACCTTTACCAACATTACCCATAAATTTAATAGTTGGATGTATTTGGATTGAATGTAGTGGGTCTGAAGATATTTTTACACCAGAAGCATTTGTATAATCAAAAGTATTTACGTAAGTATATGCCATCAGCATAGAAGGTTGAATAATAAATTTACCATTATTAAACTCAAAATTATATCCGGTTTTACTACCAACACCAGCCATTAATGCTGTATAATTTTCTTTTCCATACATTGTATTTGATTCACCGACACTTGCACCGGCATTTACCGTTAATGCTGTAAAGAAATCTCCGCGATAAAAAGTTTGAGTTAAACCTAATATTCCACCATTTGTAACGGTTGAAACTCCAGAGTAATGTTGAGACGTTCCATTGTATCCAATATAAGGGGTTGTTACGGTTCCCCAACCTTTTTTAAGTTGTTTGTAAGCACTATCCCCACCTACCAATGAACCGTAAGATTGAACATCAACTCTTGGTCCGTTAGATAATCCAACATTTTCAAAATTTGCGTATGGTTGATACCAAATACCACCAGCTTTTGAATATTCTCTTTCATACCGAATTGATTGAGAATCAGTTATTGCATATTGATTAGATAAAGTTCTAATTCTCTTTGGCAACGGCATAAATGAATAATCCGAATGTCTAAATGCGTAATTAAAAGTTTCGTTTACTGCAGAATATGCTCCAACTTGAGAATTCACAGCACTAGATAATACCGCAGGATTGAAATCAGCAGAGCTTTGCCCTCCACCTCGAGAAAATAAGAAATAACCGTTACTCGGATTATAACTTACATTATACTTATAAATTGGGGCAAATGTAGTCGTTTGATATGGGTTTTCAACTCCCTTTCCAACCTCTGTTATATTTGTTTGGACTTTATCTTTAAAGCTATCATAAGCAAATGGAATATATGTTCTTTCGGTTTTAGAATCTGATAATAAATTTATACCTCTAACTGTAATAAAAGAATTAGCAACCGTTTTTGAAGGAAGTCTATCCATTGAAGAATTTGCCAAATCGGCATCTAATAACAAATTAACATTTCCGTTTATACTCAATGAATTAGCAAACATGTCGTTAATGTTATTGTTAATTAGATTAATTGTTCCTGAATTCACCTTCACTTTGTTAAACATACTATAAGTATTTGTTGCCAAAACATTTAGAGTTTGATTATTTGCCTCTAAAGAACCTTTAATCTCAGCACCATCAACTAAAGTTAAACTACTTCCTAAAACTTTAGTTATCCCATTTCCGGCAATAACTTTATCTAATGTTCCTGACAAGTTCAATGTTCCGGAATTGTTTATTGTACCATATAGATTACTAGAATTTGCATTGACTGTTCCATTATTTACTAAATCCCAAATATTTGCACCAACAGTCAAATTTCCAGTTGAACTAACATTTACCCCTTGTGATATTGAAACATTATTTTTTACATTGCCTAAAATATTTGTTGTTCCGGTACCTGTAATTTCTTTTGTTACAGAACCCATTCCCAAATTCAAAATTCCATCATTTGTTAATGCAACATCTAAATTATCAGCATCAATATTCAAAACCCCAGTATTTGTCGCTTGCGCCCCTGTAACTTTTCCGTCAACAATATTATTATTTGCAAAAATTAAAAAGCCACTATCGTTATTAATAACGGATTCATTGCCTTTCAAATTTATATCAGAAAGCGTTAATGTAGAATCCGCATTCACCACAAAACCTGATTTACCATTCAAATCTAATTCCGATAAAATAAGTTTTCCTGAGGAATCCATTTTTGTTGCACCAACAATATTTAACTTTTTATAAGTAGTTCCCAGATTATCTGATATCTTGTATTTCGCAGGAGTTTTATTCCCAAGAGTATCTTCATCAAAGAGATTTAGTGTCTTGTCTAAAATACTTCCATCAGCACCCTTTAGTTCTGTATTAGTCAATGCAACCAAAGCATCAGCCTTTGTTGCAACGGTATTGGACTCAACTTTGGTAACAGTTATATTAAGACTATCGTTGGTTGTATTAGTCGTGCCAAGCCCTAATGTTCCATAAATATCTTTTGTTGTTATAATTTCACCAAAAATGTCCTTATAATTGACCGTTGGTGTCAAATCCTTCGTTTCTGTTTTTACAATCTGTGATATTATTCCGGCAGAGGAAACAAATGGTGTTAATTTTTCACTCAACGCAAGTTGTAAATTATTTGTATTATCATTATTTTGAATTATTTGAACTTTCAAATTTTTATTTAAGATATCTTCATTTAATGAAGCATTTACAAAATTCAACCTATCCAAAGTAACAGAACCACCATTTGAAGTCGATTTTGTTGTAAATCCATCAGAAATTTTGTCACCTACTGCGTAATCTAACTTATTACCATTTGCTTTTGACAAATCTATATCAATGTTATATCTAGCACTTTCACTTGAATTTAATGAATTAAATTCTGAAAAATTTTGAATTACCCCATCTGCCGTATCAATAACAACATCTCCATCAACAGTAACATTCGCCCCACCTTTAATATCTGCGTTATCAAAAAGTTTAATTGTTCCTGTAGAATCACCGGTCAATAAAACATTATAACCACTTACACCATTAATATAATCATTTAATAATATTGTACCGTTTGTAGTTGCATTTAATGTAAGAGTTTTTCCTGATGCCCCAACATTAATTGCTTCATAATTTTTTGTCGCTCCACCGTCAGTTGAAACATAGTTGCCTGTAAATTCAGACAATCCATTATTATTCGCATTAATAACCAAATCTTGTCTTGTGTATATTGCACCACCATGCGCACTACTTCCATTAATAGAGCTTGCATAATTGTTTTTAAAAATAGAATTATTTATTGCTTTAATAGTTGCAGTATTAACAATTGCACCACCATACGCACCTTTTGAAGCATCTGCAGATTCTGTTTTTGCATAGTTATTTTCAAAAATGCTATTTATTGAATCAATAATAGCATTTTTATAATCTTCTTCTGATTTTGCGTAAAAATTTGCTATTGCTCCACCGTAAGCACTATTTTTAGTGGATAAAGCATAGTTTCCGCTAAAATAAGCTTTGATATTCCCTATTTGAGCAATATCATTATGCTCCAGACTTTTTTCAACATGGTTTGCTATAACACCGCCGTTTGAGGAAAGCTCTGTTGCTTGCACAGAGTTATTTTTGTAAGTTCCCAAAATCGCATCTGCGACAGGAATTATTTTATTATTTTCATCAAGTGTATAACCAATTCCGACAAAGGCATTTCCTTGTCCATTAATAGAATTGGAAATTACACCACCACTTGCATCCATTATTTTTGACTTTGAAACAAGTGAATTGCCGATATATTCACCATTAATACTTTTAATAATAGCATTTCCCTGACAAGATTGGATTGAATTTGCAATAATTCCTCCGGAAGCATGCCTGCCACCCAAAGCCTTAGTTTCGCCAGAAGTTGATGTTGAAATTGTGCTTTCTAAACGGTTATTAGAAACCTGTTTTAAATTTATATCTCCAAGACTAACCGTAGTATTTATTGTTTTCACGCCACCATAAAGAAAATTATAAATAATTCCGCCACGAGCATTATCATCACAATCAATAGCAACCAAATTATTATTACTAATATCATCAACAGTTATATTACCGTTTTTTGATATAACAATAGCATCTTCCACTGGAACTAGTGCAGTTCGCAGCAACAGAGAAGTTATATTTGTCGATTCAATAGTATTATCTTTAATTTGACCTACTGTAACATTTCCGATACTAGATGAAATTTTGGCATCTGTTGGCAATTCTCTTAAATACAGTACAAAACCGGTAGAAGTAGAATTTTCACGACCAATAATAGTGCTATCATTAATTCCAATAATATTGTTATTATTAATTTCCCCAATATTTATGTCATTGACTTTTGCACCCTGAAGATTTATTACTCCTCCACGTAAAAAATTCATCTCAAATTTGTTATTTGAAACAGAATCTATTGAAATTGAATTAATGTTCCCAGCAACATTTGTAATTAACCCGTTGAAATCAGTTTTTGCCTTTAGAGTATTTCCAGTTATTTCTTCAATTTTCAAGGTCCCATTAATTGTTCCACCTTCATTGTATATCAAGCCTCCATCAATTTTTGAATTAGAAATAATTGTATTGTCAGAAAAAGACTTAATATACAAGTTATCTATCGTTCCAAGTTTGTTTTGTATAAACCCACCTGTAACCGCATTATTAGTAGCTGTTATAGTATTACCTTTTACTTCATTCCAATTTATGGATTGAATACTGCTACCCTCATTATTTAAAATTCCACCGAAAATATTAACTTTCGCAGTAACTTTATTTTCATTTACGTTACCGTCCAAATTCAAGCCACCAACAGGAGTTAGAGTTCGTCTGTTATAAATTAATCCACCTAAAACATTCCCGGCTGATGTTATTTGATTATCTATTAAATCTGTTATAACTCCTTTGGATTTTGACGACTGAATATTTATAATTCCACCATAAATACTGTCGTTTTGTATATTTACTATGCTTGAAGAAACACTAACCTTATTCAAGGTTGTATCACAATCTTTTAAAAACAAAACAGGTCCATCTTTGACAGCAGATGTTGTTCTACCACTAATATCAACATTTTCCAATGATATCGTTGTATTTGCATTATTTACATTTATACTTGAGTTTTTCCCAACATATTTTAAGTTTTTTAGAGTTAAGCTTGATTTTCTATTGTCAACAAATTTAAATCTGGAATCCTTTTCATTTATTAAGCTCTTTCCACCACCGTCAATTTCAATAACATTAGTTCCAACAGTAATATCCTTCCCTGAAATATCAATGTCATTTGCAAAGTATATATTGGTATTCGTAGGTTCAGCAGTTATTTCTTGTATTACTTTTTTTAATTCATCACCAGAAGAAACAGTAACATCTTTTGCTATAGCAAAACTATTACTTCCAACAATTAACGATAGAATAGTTGAATATAATAATATATTTTTTCTTCGTCTAGATTTTAGCTTCCTCATTCCGATAACATTATAATAAAAAAAACATACAAAACAAATATTTTTTATGGAAAGATACAATACATAACGTTTTTGCCAGTTTAAATATATTATACAAAATCGCTTACTTATTTTATACAAATTTGCAGGCTTATACTAGGGAACGAACAATGACTTGGTCAAATGGAATGTTTACAATCCCGATTAATAATTTGTGGGAGTAATGATAAATCTCTTTTAGCCCCTATTCACGCGAATTTTAAGAGAATTAGAGTTCTAATTGTAAGAAACTATTCAAATACACTGAAGCACACCTGCAAATTCGTGTCAGTGGCTTCCTGTGAATATTTTGCTATATCAACAAAATAAAAATTTAATACAATAAAAACAGCACACTTAAAGTATGCTGTTTTTTGTTAATCAATTTCCACCTCTTCGTTTATTTCTATCGGAAGTTCGGCAGTTTTTTGGGCCGGATTATTTTTATATCTGTAATACAAAAACATATCTAGCAACAGAAACGCTGCATTTGCGTAATATATCCAAATTACATAGTCATTACTATGCAAAAGTTTATTTAAAATTCCACAAATATATCCAAATAGAATTAAATATGAAAAAGTAAGGCTTTTTCCATGTACGCATTTACATTTATAAGTTTTGTATGCTGCAATCGGCCAACTTAATCCAAAGCTTGCCATCATACCGGCTTCTAATAAGCTCATAGCAACTCCTTATAAATTTTTAATACTCTATCATAATCTAATACAACAAAATTATTTGCCATCAAACGCCCTTGAGTTTTCATTACGCTTTCAGCGAAATCTTCTGCATCCTTTTCAGTTACACCGTATTCGTGCAAAGGTTTCTTTTGCAATACAGAATTCAACAAGTTTTCTAGTTCTTCATAAACTACTTTTACATCGCAATGAAGAAGGTTTGCTAAAAATTCATTCATAGTTGCGATTTCGCCATCTTGTTTAATTTCCATATAATTTTTCAAAACACCAGTAAATACGGCATAATTGCTTTCTCCATGTGGAACGTGATATTTTGCACCCAATGGATAACTCAATGCGTGAACCGCTGCACAACCTGCTGTTTCAAACGCAATACCAGCAAAGTTGCTTGCCGTCAAGAATGTATCCATCAAATCAGGCAAAATTTCTTTACCTTCTTTAACAAGTCTTTGATAGCTTGTGATAATCATTTCAATAGCTTTATAACCAAATAATTTGGAATAATCGGTTGCTTTTGGGGATAAACTTGATTCAACAGAATGTACCAAAGCGTCAATTGAACTTGTTGCAAAAACTTTAAACGGTAATGATTTCAAAAGTTCAGGAATTAAAACAGCTTTTTGTGCAAACATTTCAGGCGAAGTCAATCCCATTTTTACACCCAATCTTGTTCTGTTGATGATTGAAATATTTGTAACTTCACTGCCTGTACCACAAGTTGTAGGGATAATAATTAGTTCATAATGTTTCTTTAATTCATTTTTTTTGTCGTATAATTTATCGACAGATTCTCCGTTTGTTACTGCCAAAACTTTTGCTATATCAATGATTGTACCACCGCCAATTGCAATTATTCTTTTGAAAGTATATTTTGCGGCTTCATTAATAATTGCATCAACCATAATGTCTGTTGGTTCACCTGCACCGAATTTTTCTTGGAAAATTGTTTTTACAGGCAAATTTAATTCTTTGAAATATGGATTAAAAATATATTCATTTGTAAGAATTAAATCATCTTCCCCCAATTCAAATTCTTTTGCAAATTCTTTGCAAGTTTGGAATTTATGCAATTCCGGTTTTAATATTAACTGTTTCATGATTAAAAATCCTTTCTTTTAGGAGAATTCCGGACTACATTATGCAATCCGGAATTTATTATAACAACAAATTTAAGCCCAAATTTCTTCATCTGTCGGAACTTTTTTATCCTTATTATAAAGTCCGATTTGAGAAACGTTAATTAAGTGAGTGTAATTCAAGTTTTCTGAAATACTGTTGTTACCCCAAGATCCACAACCTAATGTTGTAGTTGGAGCAAAGCCATTATACAAACTGCCGCCTGCACCTGTTGATGAGGATTGGTTAACAATTAAACGACTTACAGTCAAATTTTCACCTGCATAACGAACATGTTCCATATCATTTGAATGAATTGATGCTGTATGACCTTTTCCTTCGTATTCCAAATCTGATTGAGCAAGTTTAATAGCATCTTCAAATGTATCGTAAGGAGCAGTAATCATTACAGGACACATTTTTTCACGACATAAAGGTTCGCCGTTGCCTTTACCGATTGCCCTTGCCTTAATCAAAATCATTCTTGTACCTTCCGGAACTTCAACATCAGCAAGTTTTGCAATTGTTTGAACAGATTGACCAACAATTTTTCTATTGATTGGACCGTTTTCAGGGAAGATTGTATCAGCAAATTTCTTAATTGATGCTTCATCTTCAACAACAAATACGCCGTTTTTTCTAAACAAGTCAAGAACTTTATTAAAATCTTCTTTTGGAATGAATACGGCTTGTTCACCTGAACAAATGATACCATTATCAAAAGTTCTGCCGATGATAATTTTCTTAACGGCATCTTCGTAGTCAATTCCTCTATCCATAATAACTTGAACGTTACCAGGACCAACACCTAATGCAGGGTGACCTGATGAATAAGCAGCTTTAACCATACCGCCACCGCCTGTTGCTACAACTACATCAACTTTTTTCATTAATTCATTTGTAGCATCAATTGATGATTTTTCGATTGTTTGAATTAAATCAACAGGAGCGTTGTGTTTTTTCAAAATTTCTCTAAACAGATCTACAACGTATTTGTTTACATGTTCTGCTCTTGGGTGCGGAGCAATAATAATTGCGTTTTGACCTTTAATAGCAAACATAATATTACACATTGGAGTTACAACAGGATTTGTTACAGGGGTTACTGCACCAACTACACCTTTTGCTTTTGCAACTTTAATAATTCCTGTTTCTTTATTTTCTTCAATAATCCCTACTGATTTTTTGCCTTTCAAACTGTTCCAAATACATTTTGATTTACCGTGGCATTTTGCAACTTTGTCTTCATAAACACCCATTTTAGTTTCATCAACTGTCATTCTGGCTAATTCTTCAGCTCTATCATAAACGACTTTACCAATTTCTTTAACAATAGCATCTGTTTGTTCTTGAGAAAATGATTCAAATTCTTGTTGAGCTTTATGAGCTTTTTCAACTAACGAATTAATCAATTCTTCTGCACTAATTTCGTTTTCCATTTTTATATTTCCTTTCTTACAATTTCAACCTATAGCAATATGTTAGTTTTGTAATTCAATTTTGTACATTCTTTTGTAAGTATAAAAATTTTTTTGCGTTATTTAAAACTTTCTTTACTTTCCAAACTCTTTTTTTAATTTCGTTAGTACATACAAATTTTATCAATATGATAAATTATTGGTAAATGAAAGAGTAAGTGAGGTAAAGACTGTGGACAAAGAATTTGAAAAAAGGATTAGAGATAAAAGATATTTAACTAAAGTTATGGAACCGGCTGAGGCTGCAAAGTTTATAAACCCTAATATGACACTTGGTGTCAGTGGTTTTACGATTGCAGGGTATCCTAAAGTTATTGCAGGAGAGCTTGCCAAACGTGCAGATAACGGTGAAAAGCTTGATTTAACAGTTTATTCAGGAGCTTCTCTCGGAGATGAGTTTGATGGTGAACTTGCAAGAAAAGGAGCTTTAAAAAAACGTATTCCTTACCAAACCAATAAAGATTTGAGAAATGCGATTAATGACGGGAAAGTCGGCTATCATGATGTTCCGCTTGGTTTGATGCCTGTATGGGTAAAAAGAAATTTCTTAAACCATGTTGATGTTGCAATAATTGAAGCAACTGCGATTGATGAAAACGGAAATATTATTCCGACAACTTCTGTTGGTACTTCTAACATATATGCAGAATGTGCGGACAAAATTATAATTGAAGTAAACACTTATGTTCCAGCGTCTTTAGAAGGGGTTCATGATGTTTATTCTCCTGAAAATCCTCCATATACAAAACCTATTCCAATTACAAAAGTTGACGATAGAATTGGAACACCTTATATAAAATGTGATTTTGATAAAGTTGTTGCTGTTGTTCACAGCACAATTCCGGATAATGGAAGGAAAGTTGTACCATCTGATGCGGAATTTGATGCTATGGCTAAAAATTTGGTTAACTTTTTGAAAAATGAAGTTGAACATAAAAGATTGTGTAATCCGCTTCCTCCCATTCAGGCAGGTGTCGGCAGTGTTTCAAATGCAGTTTTAGAATGTTTGAAAGATTCTGATTTTGAAGATTTAACAGTATATTCAGAAGTTTTGCAAAATTCAATTTTCGACCTTATTGAGGCAGGAAAAGTTAAATGTGCATCGGGTACGTCCTTGACAATCTCTTGGGATAAGATTGATGAGTTCTTTAAAAACTTTGAAAAATATAAAGATAAAATTGTACTAAGACCGCAAGAAATCAGTAACCACCCCGAAGTTATCAGAAGACTTGGTATAATTGCGATTAACACAGTTATTGAGGCAGATATTTATGGTAACACTAATTCTTCATACATTAACGGTTGTCGTTTGATGAATGGTGTCGGCGGTTCTGGCGATTATTGCGAAAATGCTGGACTATCAATTTTTATCACAAAATCTACTGCAAAAAATGGAGAAATCTCTTGTATTGTTCCACTTGTTAGTCACGTTGACCATACAATCCATGAAATCCACGCACTTATTACAGAACAAGGGGTTGCAGATTTGAGAGGTTTAGACCCTATAGAAAGAGCCAAAACAATTATCGAAAATTGTGCACATCCGAAATTTAAACAGGAATTGTACGATTATCTTGATAAGGCTATAAACACTTGTGAGTACAAGGAAATGCCTGTTGATATTGAAGATGCGTATAAATTTCCTAATATTTAATAGCAAAGTTGTAATTTCAAGGTAAAATAAAATTATGGATGAAAATAAATTACTTGAAATGTTTAAATTGCGTGAAGATATCCTTATGGCATTAGAGGAAGGCATCTTAGCAATTGATAAAAACAAAAAAGTTATATTTATAAACAAATCAGCAATTCCAATGCTGCATATAACAGAAAGTGAACCTATCGGTAAAGATTTGAATGAGATTTATCCTGCATCAAGATTAGGTGAACTCTTAACGACAGGCAAAAAAGAATTCAATGTGCAGATGAAATCATTAAAAAATGATTACGTAATTTCTGATAGAATGCCAATTTATGATAATGGTGAAATCGTTGGAGCATTTGCTGTTTTTAGAAACAGAACTGAGGTCGTACAACTTGCAGAAAATTTGACCGGGGTTAAACATCTTGTCGAATCAATGAGAGCAAATAATCACGATTTTGTTAATAAATTACATGTAATCTTAGGCTTAATCCAAATGAAAAAATACGATGAAGCAGTTGAATACATTATGAATGTCAGTATGGTACAAAAAGAAATAATAAGCACCATTATTAAACAAATTAAAATTCCATCAATTGCCGCTCTTTTGATTGGGAAATTTGCTAGAGCATCAGAACTTGGCATCCATTTTGCATTGGATTCATCAAGTTCACTGGAAGAAAACGATACAAGAATTCCGTCAGATGTTTTTATAACAGTGCTTGGAAATTTAATCGAAAATGCGATGGATTCACTAAATTCAACAGATGTTTCCAACAAAAAAATATATGTATCTATTTTATCAACGCCAAAAGAAATAAAAATTGTCGTAAGCGATAATGGCAACGGAATAAAAAAATCTAATTTGAAAAAGATATTCAAAGACGGATTTTCAACAAAAAGTAATTCAAGAGGAACGGGACTTTTTGTTGTTAAATCATTGATTGAAACTTATAACGGTAAAATTTCAGTTACGTCAGAAATGGAAATAGAAACAAAATTCACCGTTAAATTTAAGAAAGAAGGGAAATGATGAAACTTTACGCACTAAATACAGGGTATTTAGAAACCGATAAAAATACCGTTGTTGCATGTGCAACACTTGGAACACGCTCTAATCCGCATGTTCAAAATGAATGGATTAAACTGCCTGTAATGGCTTATTTGATTGAAACAGATGATGGTTATATTTTATATGATACAGGCTCAAACCCTGAAGCTATGAACGGTTATTGGCCCAAAACTATGCAAGAAGTTTATCCGCTTTATCAAAAAGATGAAGAAAGATTGGAAAATCAACTTAAACTTTGCGGTGTTAAACCGGAAGATATTAAAACTGTTGTACTTTCTCACATGCACTTAGACCACGCAGGAAATATCAATTTATTCCCTCACGCTGATGTTTATGTTCCTGGGGAAGATTACAAATATGGACTTGCAAAAGTTCACATGAACCCTGATAGAGAAACTCATGGCGGTTATATAAAAGGAGATTTGGAAGCACCCGTAAAACAATATCATTTGGTTGATGAGGATTTTGAACTTGCAAAAGGGGTTGAAGTAGTTTGTCTTGCCGGTCATACTCCAAATCTCTTAGGGCTTGTTGTTCATCTTGAAGGACAAACTATAATTCTTCCTCAAGATTGCGTTTATACATCAGAAATTTTTGGACCACCTGCCAAAATGAGTGGTTTTATGTATGATAGTGTAAGTTTCTTAAAATCAATCGAAAAAGTAAGAAATTTGGCTAAAAAATATAATGCAAAAGTCTTTCCTGCTCACGATTGGGAATTTTTCCAAACAATGAAATTAGCACCTGAATATTATGAATAAGAGGTAATAAATGTATAAGGTTTTAATCGTAGAAGATGACCCTATGGTTGCAATGATAAATACTCATTATGTTGAGCAAGATTCCCGTTTTTATGTTGTTCAATCTTTCAGGAACGGGAATGATGCGTTCAAATATTTGTCAGAAAATCAAGTGGATTTGGCTATCCTTGATGTTTATATGCCAGTGTTAGATGGTTTATCTTTGCTAAAAAAAATCAGAACGGAAGAAATTAATACTGATATAATTATGGTTACGGCATCAAATGATAAAAATACCCTTGATACGGTTTTAAACTTTGGGGTCATTGATTACCTTGTCAAACCTTTTGTACAAGAACGATTTCAACAAGCACTGGACAAATTCGTTGAGTGTAGAGTTCAAAAAAATAATGTTTGCGTTCTGGATCAGAAAAAAATTGACGAAATTATGAATAGCGAACATTTTGGGAATAATAATTTTGAACTTCCAAAAGGTATTCAAGAAAAGACATTAGACAAAATCCGCGAATACTTAAGAGAAGATACAAATAGCGGACATACATCAGAACAGATTGCCGCATTTTTGGATATTTCAAAAGTTACGGTTCGAAAATACATGCACTATTTAACAAAAAACAGTGAAGTTATAGAACAAATAAATTACGATACCGGCGGGCGCCCTTGCATGGTATATTTTATGAAGTAGCCAATGTAAATATCCGATTCTAGTGTAGTATTTATTATAAAAATTTGTTTTGTCACTGTTCACGCGAGTTTTAAGAGAATTAGAGTTTTAATTGTAGAAAGTTTATGCTAATACGCTTGAACTTACCTGCAAACTCGCGTCAGTGACATCTCTGCGAATGTTTTGTTATATTAGCAGGTAAAGATTTTATTGGGACGAGATTCAAAGCTGTTAGCAAGGTTTCTCATTAATGCCGGTATTTTGCCACAAAATTGCCAGAAAGTTAGATTAAACTTCGTTAGCTTTGTTTTCCCTTCGGCATAAATTTTTGTTTTAAAAACAAATAGTAATTGCCGAAGTTCTGTTTTGGAATAAGTTGTTTTTAGACATTAAAAGGACAAATAAGTTCATTTTTTAAAGAAAACTAACGGAAAATTATTTTGGTTAGAAATGTTAAAGCGTACTAATCACATATAAAGATAAAAACTTTGATATAAAACTAAAGCCGATATTCCAAACAATAATAGAAAATCAGTACAATTTGGAACAAAAAAATGCCAACAATCGAACTCTTGAAACAGGCACTAAAAAAGGGCTTGAAACTAATTCTTGCCCTAATAATAGAAAAAACTCCCCAGGCTGGACTCGAACCAGCAACCCTTCGATTAACAGTCGAATGCTCCGCCATTGAGCTACTGAGGATTATGTAATTAGTGTATAACAAAAAAAATATATTGTAAAGCCCTTTTTTAAAAATTTTTCTCAGACAATTGAGATTTTCGTTTTATATGCTATTATATCAATGAATTAGGTGATATTGAAAGGAGTGATATATATGGCTAATCCGGTTTTAAGAGAAGGAATTTTAAAATCTTCTTCATTTAATTCATTAGATAGTGAACATGCCATGACAATAAATGGTACTATTTTAAAAACATGTGTTCTAGGAGCATTGATGGCAGTAACTTTTGCCTACACATGGTATCTGACATTAACAGGATTTGCGGATAAAGCAATCATGCTAGGTCAAGGCGGTTCAATTGTAGGATTTATTCTTGCGATAATTATTTGTTTTGCACCTAAAAACAAATTTCTAATTATAACAACTCCATTATATGCAATGTGTGAAGGATTATTCCTTGGGTGGATTTCTGCAATGTTCAATATGGCATATCCAGGAATTGCTCCACAAGCCGCAATGGGTACAATGCTAGCATTATTTGGCATGTTTATTTTATATAAGACAAAACTTGTAAAATGCACTGACAAATTTAGAATGGTAATTTTTAACTCAACACTTGCAATTGCAGGGATTTATTTATTACAAGTTGTTTTGAGTTTCTTTAACCATTCAATTCCGCAAATTTTCTCAAACAGCTTGATTGGCATAGGTTTTAGTCTTGTGTGTGTTGCTGTAGCATCATTTAACCTGATTGTCGATTTTGACTCAATTGAGCGTTTCCAAGGTCAAGCAAGCAAAGATTATGAATGGTTTTTTGGATTTTCTTTGATGGTTACAATTGTTTGGATGTATATAGAATTGCTTAAACTACTTGCAAAACTTCAAAGCAGAAACAACTAATTTAACAAAACATATAACTTACCAAAGGGACTGTTTTAAAAACAGTCCCTTTATTTTGCCTATTCATCTAGTACAAATGGAGGAGATTTTGTTCCATGTTTTAAAGATATAAAATTCACACACGACATGACATGTAAATCTATATATTATATTGGAGCTTCAAAATGTCAGAACAAGTTTTAATGCCGATGATAGGCACAGGTAGCATAGAAAACAAAGAAAGAGCAAAAAATGCATTAGAAAAAGCTAGACTTGCTCACGAAAAATATTTAATCGGTCAACGCAATACAGATTTGCAGGAAGCAGTAGAATATTATGTTGACGCGGTAAAATACGACCCAACTATACCTGAAACTTATTATCGCTTAGCTTCTTTGATGTGGGAGCAAGGTCAAATTAGTGTAAATTCAGCTATTGAACAGTGCAAAACTGCAATTTCATTATCTCCAAATAATAAGGACGCCCACCTTTATACAGGTTATTTCATGCAATTGGCTCAGGATTTTCAATCTGCAGAAAAAGAATTTAAATCTGCTATAAAAATGAATCCGCTGAGTTCAGGTCGTCCGAGAATGATTCTTTCCCAATCATTATTGCAAAAGATTAATTCGCAAAATGGAACGTACAAAGATTATCTTGGTTTTGTTTATTATTTCTTGACCGGTAGTGTAATGTTGGCATGGGACAGACCGACAATGAAAATGATTAGCAAAAACATGGCAGATGATGTTTCAGTTTTTTCATACAACACTGTTGGAAAATTCTTTGAGCATTTTAAAATGTATGATTCAGCTGAAAAATTGTACAAAAAAGCTGTTGAAAACACTACACACAGCGAATATTTCTACAACAAAATCGGCGATATTGCACTAAAAAATAAAGATATTGATACAACCGTAAATTGCTATAGAAAAGTTCTTGAAGCTAATCCGATGAACCGTGAAATTTTGGTCAAATTGGCAACAATTATGCAAACATACTTCCCTGAAAATACGGAGGAAGCAATTGATTGTTATGAAAAATTGTTAGAATTTGATATTGATACTGCGCAAATTTACTATGAATTAGGGCACTTATACATGGCAAAAGAAGATAAATTAAATTCTGTAAGTGCATTCAAATTGGCTGTAGAACGAGAACCTGAGAATCCGTTTTTCAACAACTCTCTAGGCTATGCCTATGCAAAAGCTGAATTGTATGATGATGCAATCGAACATTACCAAAAAGCAATTTCAATCAATCCTGATGCGGAATGGACTTCAATTGTTTGTCAGGCTCTTGGTTCAATTTATGCTGAAAACAAAGGAAATATCGAAGCTGCCGTATCGACATACCAAGCCGGTATAATTCTTGACCCTAAAAACTATGATTTATATATCGCATTAGGTGATATTTATATGGCAGATTATGATTTAGACAAGGCAATTCGAGCATATTGTGATGCTATTACACTGGACCCAGAAGATTTTAGAGCATACTCTAAAGTCGGAATTGCATTGTGGGAAAAAGATTATCTTGAAGAAGCGCTTGTTGCATATCACAAAGCTGTTGAATTAAAACCTGACAACGAATATGCACAAAACAATTTAGGTATTCTTTATCTTGACGGATTGATGGATGCAGAAGAGGCTTTGGAATATTTTGAAGAGGCAATTGCGCTAAATCCTAATTATACTTTAGCATACTTTAATGCCGGACGTGCCAGTCAGGAAATGGGTTTTACCAATGACGCAGCGCACTACTATCAAATGGCAATTGACTTAAACAGATTAACAGATGAATTAGAAGAAGATGACATTCAGGCAAGACTTCACAGCTTGTTTGAATTATAAGGATATATTTATATAAAGAAGAGGTATTTGAGGTGTTCTATAATCTAGAACACCATTTTTTTAGATAAAACGCTCTATTATATTGATTTATTATTAGGATAATTACATGAATTAGAAAGCTTTTGCAAGAGTAAAAAATTATGGGACTCCGCTAAAGCTTAAAGAGTCACACTACCCCTATATCATTTACAATTTTTCCTTATTTGCCAAGGTTTGAAATCACAGCAGCGGTAAATTCATTTGTTGACAGATTTCCGCCAATATCAACAGTTTTGCACCCTTGAGCCAAAGTTTTAAACAATGCCTTCTCAATTTTATCTGCATAAACTCGCTCTCCTATATATTTAAGCATTTCTATTGCAGATAACAACAGCGCTGTCGGATTGGCTTTATTTTGCCCTTTGATATCAGGTGCAGAACCATGAACCGGTTCAAAAACCGCACAATCTTCCCCAATATTCGCACCTTGAGCAACCCCAAGCCCACCAATCAAGCCTGCAGTCAAATCAGAAACGATATCACCATATAAATTCGGCAAAACAAGTACATCAAAGCGTGTTGGGTCTTGAACAAGCTGCATACATAAATTATCAACAAGAATTTCTCGAGTTTTTATATTTGGATAATCTTGAGCCACATGCCTGAAACTTTCCAAAAACAAACCATCAGACAACTTCATAATATTTGCCTTAGTAACAGCACACACTTCATGCCTATTGTTCTTAACAGCATACTCAAATGCAAACTTGCAAATTCTTTCTGAAGCTTTTCTGGTAATAATTTTTATACTATGTGCAGTATTTTTATCAATTTGTTCTTCCACTCCGGCATACAAATCTTCCGTATTCTCTCTAACCACAACCAAATCTACATCTTTAAATCTGGTTTCAACTCCAGGAAGATTCTTACAAGGTCTTAAATTTGCATATAAATCCAAATCTTTACGCAATTGAACATTAACAGAGCGGAAACCTTTTCCGATTGGAGTTGTAACAGGAGCTTTCAATGCTACTTTATTTTTTCTTATCGAATCTAAAACACGTTTCGGTAATGGAACCCCCTCTTGTTCAATAACATCGGCACCTGCAGTTTGGATGTCCCAATCTATTTTCAACCCTGCAGCCTGAATTATTTCCATTACACTTGCTGAAATTTCAGGACCAATTCCATCACCATTAACCAATGTTATCGTATGCATAATAAAAACCTCCATTTTTAGTAAATTATACTATAAAGTGGAGGGGTTGTAAAAATTGTAGGGGAAAAATTAATTATAAAATATAAAATAGTAGTGTTTTTAAATTTATTAACCGCTAAAAGTTTTATATGACCTGTCAATGTTTTTATTCATTGCAGATTGAACTGATTCATATTCTGTTTGTAGTGATGTATGTTCAGTATCTAATGTTTTAATTTTGTTTTCATATTTTTTATCTTTTGCACTGATTTCGTTATTCTTTTTGTTATATTCAGCCTCAGCCTTTGCAATTGCGGCATTGTCATCTTGTTGAGTAATATCAGAAACAGATGAATAAATTGTTGTAGTCCAACTTATACCTCTTAAATTTACTGACAATGGATTATTCATATCAGGGATATCGTTTGTTGCATCTTTATTTGATGCAACTTCAAGAGTTACAAGACCTTGAGTCAATGCATCTTTTAACCAATCACTACTTGAGCCTAATTTGCTATTCATGATTGCATAATTTGAACCATTTTCACCGGCAGTAGACTTATCTGAAGATTCACCATTCAACCTATACCAAAGATTTGTATACCATTGCGCTTTAGATTCATCTGAATACGTATAGGTATCTTCAATTGTTGTACAACCCAAATCTTCTGCCTCTGCCAAGGTTTCTTCCAAAAGTTCATAATATTTTTGAACATTTGTATATTCTTCTGTTTCAACTTTATTGCCAGCATCATCTGTTGTATATGCAGCTTTTGATTTAATCCAATTGTCATAAGTGATACAGTTTGAATATGCAACTTTTGCAGCTGTAAGATTTTCCAAAAGTCCAGAGGTATCCAATTCAAGCCCTGAATTAACTTTGTTCACAGCGTCTTCGTAAGTTTTCAATGCATCTGTATATTTTTTATTAGTAAGAGCTTTTTCATTAGCATAATCATCATCAGTGTAATTTTTCTTTTGCTCGTTCACTGCTGCTTCCCAAGCATCATAATAATCTTTTACACCGCCTTCAGAACTATTTGATTCAAGTTTTTTCACATTTTCTGCAATTGCATCAGACTTGTAAACTTTAGTAATTCCATAAGACTCCAAAAATTCATTCAAGTTTGAGGCATTTTGGAATTTTTTCGCATCACCGGAAGATACAATCATTTGTCCACTTGCATTAACAAGTGCATATTGATTTTTCATATCAGCATATTGATATAAAGAATTTGCAGTCAAATCTGTAGTTATGGCAGAACCTTTAGAATCATAGGTCATAAATTGCAATTGAGTTGTATTCAAGGCAGCAATATATTCACTACTTGCTTCTTGTGATTGAGTAGCCAATCTCATTTTTGCATTAGAAATCTGTTGAGATTCATACTCATTAGATGTAAGCCTTGCGGTTATTGTTAATAATCTTGCTTGAGAGGCTGATATTCCCATAATCTAATACAATCCTTTCATAACTTATATTATGTATTTCGGCATTTGTACCTGTATTCTTTAATCATTTAGGTAATATATGAAGAATTGTAACGAAATTTATATAAAATGAATATAAAAAGTCAATAAATTTTTAAACAAAGTTTTTATATATATGTAAGAGATAAATAAAGAAAAAGAAAATTAGTTTAAATAAGATTCAAAATTAAGAGAGGATAAAATTATGGCTACAGTGCTATTATTTTCTGATGCAGTTACAAGCGCATATAAAGATACATCAAAAGCTTTGAAAGAAGTTACTTTAAACGATAAAAAAGTTGTAAAAAAGACTTTAACACAAATGATGAAACAGTCTTTTTTCCACGGTGCAAACAGATTTGGAACTAACTTTATCGCTTAAAAAGATATTGAAATCGTTGGAATATAGGAACATATAGGAAAGAAAATCATTTAAAGAATTAGAATAGGAATTATTTGTCAAAGACCTTTTAAAAAGGTCTTTTATTTTTGCAAAAGTTCTTTTTTAATAGCAAATTTTATTTTGAGGGATTTTTAAGAATACAAAAGGTGATTCTAAAATGAATAATATTAGTTTTACATCTTCTATAAAGCCGATAAATATAAAATCGTTTTCGGACTATGTAGGGACAAAAATTCCGAAAAAAAATTTTGCGGCTTTTCCTTGGAACATAGAATCAAGCGTTGTCGGCAAAGATGTTTATACAAATAGAATCTGTGATTGCACATCTTGCATTATTACCGATGGAAATAATTCCATACTTATGCACTTAAACCCTGAAGACAGCTCAAACCACTGTTTTAATAATGTCCTAATGTTTTTGAGAAACCATATTGACCTAAAAAATGAGAACTTACAAGGACTACTTGTTGGTTCAAAAGATACAAAGAAAAGCCTTGATATATATAACAAATTTTCCAATTTACTAAACCAGTTAGAGATAAAATTTTCAGAACTCCAAAATGGAAAAAGCCCAACAAGCGTCGCATATTTGAAAGATACAGATGAATTTTTGGTAAGTAATGCTCATATTGATAGAGCACTAAAACGAAAACTCTGCGACCAAGATGTATTAAAAAATTCTTTTAAACGAGTTCATATTGCTGACTGCGACGATATTGCATAAATATCGTCAACATAGTAAAACAAACCTGCTTTATAGATAGCCGCAAGGGAGTGCTTTAATTACCCTTCTTGTTGTTCAGTGGTTTCTTGAGACTCATCTCTAACAACCAACAATTTAGTAATTCTTGCACCATCAACTTCTTTTACGGTGAATGTAAATTCGTGATACTTAACAACATCATCAAGCTGAGCAAGTCTGCCTAGTTCCTTGACAACCAATCCTGCAATTGTATCAACATCATCATCTTCCAATTTGTCATCAGGCAAATCAAAATAATTAGCCAATTCATCAAGTCGCATCATTCCGTTTGCCAAATAATGATTTGGTTTAATTTCTTTTATATCAAATTCTGTTTCTTCATCAAATTCGTCTTGTACATCTCCAAAGATTTCTTCCAAAACATCTTCCAATGTAATAATACCTGAAGTTCCACCAAATTCATCAACGACGACAGCCATTTGACTTTTATTTTTCTTGAATTCGCGCACAAGATTATCCATTGTAATTGTCTCAGGTACAAGCAAAACTTTTCTTTGGATTTTTTCAATTGGGCAAACTTCGTCCTTGATTGAAAGAGAATATAAATCTTTTACGTGAATCAAACCTGTAATATGGTCGATATCGCCATCATATACCGGATATCTTGTATATTGATTTTCTGTTGCAACTTTGTTTAATTCCTCAATAGACATCCCTATAGGAACGCAAACCATATCAGTTCTTGGAATCATTACTTCTCTTGCGGTCAAGTCAGAGAATTTGAATACATTGTGTATCATATCTTTCTCTGTTTCATTTAGAACCCCTTCGTCATAGCTGGTATTAACCATCAAATCTAAGTCTTCAATTGTATGCACAACGCGAGCTGTGCTAACAGGGATTCTAAACAAGCGCAAAATTGCATTACATGCAACATTCAAAACCCATACAAACGGTTTTGAAATCGTCATAAAAATATCCATCGGTTTTGCAACATACAGAGAAATTTTTTCAGGATATTGGAGTGCAATACATTTTGGAACTTGCTCACCAATAACCACATGCAAAAATGTTACAACCAAAAATGCCACAACCGCAGTGATTGTATGAGTTAAATATACATAAGATGATGGCAAGTTCGACAAAATCGGATCCATCATTTTTTCGATAGTTGGAGAACCAAACCAACCAATACCGATACTGGCGATAGTTACACCGACTTGAACGGCAGCAATGAAGAAATTCATATCTTCCAACGCTTTTAGGGCTAATTTTGCATCTACATTACCATCTTTGGTAAGCTGTTCTATTTTAGCACGCCTTGCACGCACAATTGCAAATTCTGCGGATACAAAAAAGCCATTAACTAGTAACAATACAAAAACTATCAACCAATTGGAAATTATGATTCCCAGACTCGACTCACTCATCCTTTTATTTTTCCTTTAAATTTACTGTTTTAATTATAATATCTATAATAAAAAAAAGCAAGAGATAAGTAAAATAAAGGTTCAAAAGATTTTGCATATTGCATTTTGTTGCAATAAATGCTACTATTGTCACATAATAAAATTATTAAGAATAAGTCTGGTGGTTTTATTCTAAAGGGAATTAGGAAAAATTTTAAATGAAAAACATATTATTAAAATTATATTTTGGAATAATCATTTTTGCTATGCTAATTTATAATACTGCATTATTTTCTGTAATGTGTGAGTTTATTCAAGTGTGTTTTTCGCCATTCAAACCCGAAACTTTAATTTCTGCAATTCCGGCGATAGTGCAGTTTATATTAGGTTTTTCTATATTTAATTTTTATAGCGTTATTGCTTTTAAATTTTTATATGACGTTATCAAAGGTAAGAAATCAAACTTATTCAAAATTTTGGTGATTTTTGCATATATTCCATTTATTGTAATTTTGACTTTGGGGATAATGGCATTATTATTTAAAGAGGTAGTTCCGTTGGTGGACTAAGTAGAGGGGTTATGAAAGAAAAATTATTAACATTGTATTTTATAATAATCATTTTTGCTATATTATTTTATAATTGTGTATTTTTGCTATTAATGCTTGGTGCACTTTTTTCAGTGTCTTTCGTACCATTCAGTGGCACAACATTTTTATTTTCAATTCCAACAGGAGTACAATCAATATTAAGTTGTATTGTTTTTAATGTATACAGTATTGCAGTTTTGAATTTTTTACATTGTTTTATAAAAGAAAATCAAATAAATAAATTTAAAATTTTAGCGATAGGAATATATATTCCTATCGCAGTATTAATGTATTTTGGAACTTGGATGTTAATTTTTTTAGGAGAAATGAGTCCTATTCCAAATCCAAGTTAAAAGAAAGGAGTGGTTATGAAAAAATCTTTATTAAAAATATATTTAGCAATAATTATAATATTTCATCAATTATGTAATATTTTTATTGCAATTTCGGTATTAATAAGTTTATTTTTACCGAAATTAATAGCGAATTTCACATTGGATTTAGCAAAACAATTAAGTATTGATTATTTATATTTAATAATTGCTAATATTGTTTTAAATGTAGTAGCATTACTTGCCGAGTATTCTACGTGGAAACTTTTTCATAACCAAAAATCACAATTACTTGTTATTTTGTCATTGAATTATATCCCAATGATTGTGGCTTTAGCCTGTTTGCTTTTGTTCTTTAGGTCATTAATTTTTTAGCCATTTTTGTAAGATTCGATGGTTTGTTTTGGTTACAAATATTGAATAATAAGTTCTAAATGTTCCATTATCCTGAGCTTTGCGAGCTAATTGAACCAGTCTACTAGGGTCATTTTGATTCATATCATAGGTATCAAGTAAAACTGAAATCATGTTTTTATCATTATCTAAGTATGAATAAACGATATCGCAGTGTCCTATTGCTTTTCCTAAATTCTTATTAGATTGAAAATATGTACTTCTATTTTTTACTACTTTTTGGTTTAGGAGTATATCTTTATTCTCAAGAAAATGTTGTTTTATCTCAGGGGAAATGGCAATTTCTTTTGATATATTGCTATCGGATTTAAAAATGACCCCCATAGAATCTTTTTGCCCAAGTTGTTGTTTCACTTTTGTTTGTACAATTTTCTGAAAATCTTGATTTGGAGGTAAGTTAGAGATACTGCCAACTAAAGCTCCTTTCTTTTTACATCAAACAATCGTAAATTTTGTCGATTTTGTCTTTCATGTCACAAAATTGTTCTTTGAGGTCTTCTAGGCTATTTAGGGTCGCATAGCGTTTTTCAACATCTTTGATAATCTCTCGGTGTTTCTTTTCCAATTGTTCAGGTGTGACAACAATGCGCTCATGTATCAAAAACACAAGCACAACAACTATCACCGGTGCATAATATATAAATTGTTCCATAATTTTTCCTTTCCAAAGTTAAAGTACAATCGGCCAATAAAAATCTACCAAATATGATGCGGCATCAAACGGATGTGACAAAAACTTTAATTCTTTTGCCTGTTTGATTTGAGAATAAGTCGGAATATCTATTTTGGAACTTCCTTCTATATATCTCAAATTGTAAATGTTATACAAAAGTTTTTCGCATTTGGGCGAAATATACAAACCGATTTCTCCATTTGCGTTTTTGACTTTTGCATTGAAGGCAGCAACTCTGTTTTTGATTGGCGGATTAAATCCTTTTATCTTTATTTCTACTTCGTAGCCAAATGATTCCAATTTGCGCTTAATTATTACGTAATTTGTATATTCACTCGTACAACTTCTGTTGTCACCTGAGGCATCACCGTTGACGATAATTTTGCCTTTATGGTTTGGATATCTTGAGTGAAATTCCTCGCAAGTTTTAGATGTTGTCGTATTTTCTAAAACCAGTTCATCAAAATAGAAAACTTTGTTTTCGGTTTTGTGTGCCAAAACCCAAGCCATAGGGTCGACGTTGAAGTCGCAACTTATATGTACATCCAAATCCTGTTGATATGCTATATTTTTAACATTTTCATCCGTAAAATCTTTTACCACTAGATTTGAACTGTAATCACCGGTTTTGCCCATAACAAAAATCTGATAGTAACTTTCATCATATAAATTTTTGAGTTCGTCACAAAAACCTTTCGGCAGATAAATATTTTGGGTCGTAGGTGCACAAATCAGTCGATAATTCGGCGGAGGATTATCGTAAAAAGTTTTGTAGAGCCATCCTTTTTGGGTTTCAGGGTTTGTATGTCCAAAAATTCTATAGGTGAAGTTTTTCCAATGCGGTTTTACTCGCTGTCTCATTCTGGCAAGCAACATTTTGAAGGTCTCATAAGGAACATCCGACATTTCTTCAATTTCCACAAAACCAAGATTTAACGACTTTAATTTGTTGGGTTCATCAAAATGCCTGAATAAGATTTCTGAACCGTTACGAAAAACCAATTTTTGCTCCGCACTCACCCATTTATAATCAATTTTGTCTACAAATCCAATATTGTCAAAGTGTTCAAAATAAGTTTTTAGTGTTGTGTCACGAACAAGTGTATATGTTTGAGCACCCACAAGCCCAATGATTCCTGGAAATTTTATCGCAAGTAGAATACCAAGGAGAGCTCCGGCAAAAGTCTTGCCGGAACCGTAACCACCTTGATAAACTGCGACATCCAAAGAATAATCGTGCGGAATTTCTAAAAATCTTCTTTGAGCATCCAGCAGTTTATATTTCACAATATCACCTCATAATTTACTGAACTTTTGTATCCGATGTTTCATCTATCGATTTCTCTTCTGTCAAAAAGTTATTCGCGTTTTCAATTCCATATTGTTCCATTGCAAATTTGAAACACTCAAGCCAATCAATACGATTTGCAACAGTCTCTATTTTCAAAAAAGATTGAAGAACTTCAAACAACTCTTTTAACTTGGCTTTGCGCTCAAAAGAAGCTTTTCTGTCTCCATAGCGGTAAACATAATTTGAATTGCGAATTTTATCATCAATTTCTACAAGATACAAATGCCCACGATCATTTGCCAATACAGTTTCTTTACCCAGCTTAAAATTTGAAATTAATTCAGCTGTTTTTTCAACCATTGGTACTATGACCTTGCGATTTATAGATTCCAAAATCATATTTAATCGAGCCTCTTGACCTCCAACAGAATAATTCAGCTCCGTAGCAGTACGCTGTGATTCTTGGATATTTCCTGCCATATTTTTGAAAATTCCTGTTGCACTTTCTATTGTTGATTTGAAATAGTTTAAAAAATCCCAACCTTGCATAGCTTTGTCAAAAGAAATTGGTGTTGGAGTTGACGTCATAAGAGTTGCATCATATTCAATAATTTTTCCAGGACGCACATCTTGTTCTCCTTTAAAACAGCCTTTTGGTGCAAGATATGGTGGATTCATCATAAGAGCAAGCGCATCAAGTTGTTTATTTAAAATCGTTGAGGCTATATTGTTTAGTATCAAAGCCACACGCAATGGCGAAATACCTCTTCCTGTTGTCGGATTTTCTATAATATTTGCATGAATAAATGGATTTATTACAAAAGGATTATCTTCAAATCTAATAATCACACTCCTGCCAGCAAGCACAATTAATTTATTTTTCAAAACAGTTCCATTTTGAAGTTCAATATCTCCCCAGTATTCTAATACCTCAATTTTCCCATTGTGAGAAGATGTTAAATGCGTATTTTTTGCTATTTTTTTTGCCACCACTCCTTTCAATATTTCAAGCTTTTCGGGATTTAAAAAGTTGTTAGATTTATTTGACTTAATTTCATCTAACGACAAATATGTGCGATAAATTTTGCCACAAGAATCCCAGTTTTCTTTCTCTGCTCTATCAAATACAAAATCCTCATAATTGATGAATTTTACTCGTGCGTTGTCATAAATCACATTATCTTCTACAATAAAAGATTCCTTAATTCCTTTTGTAATTTGCTCATCCAGTGTTACGGCTCTGCGAGTCCTTCTTGTTTTTGTTTCCCATCCGACAAAAAGAGTTACTTCTCCTGTTTCAACAACAGAATCAATAATTTTTTCCATCTCATCTTCGATTTTCATTGATTCAAATGTATTAACAAGCATTGCTTTTTGTTTGTTGGCATATTTTTGAGTTTCATAATCAATACCTTCAACATCAAACATGCTATCAGGATGAGAATACAAATTTTGTACAATGTGCGATTTTAAAGTTTGGGCAAGTTCATAAATATCTGGAAGTTGAATTTTACAATCCCAAGCATTAACTTTTGGAATAACAGAATCATAAATTGCATATTTTACCAGTAAATTGTCTGCAATTTGTGAATTGCGAGCATCCTCATAATAATCGTATTTTTCAGTTATTTGACCAAGCAAATATTGTTCATCCGCATAGGACAAATTGTTGTTATCATTTTTCATATTTACCTCATTTTTTGTAGTAATAATTTCTGTACAATCCGTAAACTTCAATATTTTGAGGCTTACCATTGCGTAGAGTTTCTTTTTGTAATGTTGATTCGTGAGTAAATCCGCAAATTTTGAGCAAATTTTTCACTCTAAAATTGTCAGGATAAACTTGGGCTTTGATTTTTTCTAGCCCAAATTCATCAAAACATTTTTTCAAAAAGATTTTTGCACTGTATTTAGTAAAATCACCCCAAGCACATTTAGCAAAACATGTTGTCAATTCTGCACTATATAAGCGAGTTTCTTTACCGATAAAATTATCTAAATAGACAAAACCCATCGGCTTGTTATAAAAATTCAAAATCAACCAAAAGTTATTTGGTAAAATTTTTGGAATTTCAAAAATATTTTTAGGAATAAAAGCAAAATCATCTTGAAAATATTTTGAATAATTTTTTATACAATTATTTATAAAAGAAAGCTCTTGAGGTGTTAGGAGAATTACTTTTGAATCAACTTTTTTAAATTTGCACATAAAAGCTATCCATTGTATTTTAAAAATTTCACAAATTTATCACCGCAGACAAAAGAGTCTATTTCTCCTGATTGCAATTTTATCCTGTCAGAATTTTGCTTGCCCAAATATCCATCAGCTTGAAGTCCGTTTATTTTGGAAGAAGTTTTGCTAACCTTATTCAAAACTTCAAATATTGTGAATTTTGAAAATATTTTGTCCTTTGGGACTAATTTTATATCTGTAATATTTTTTGAATTTTGGCAAGATTTTTTATTTAATTCTTTTCTAAAATCTTGTTCTAATTTTGCTTTTGTAATTTTTTCATATTCTGAATCATTTAACAAAATTTGTTCTATTTCATTGTGTTCTTTCATTTTTTACCTTTCAAATATTAAATTTTTTCATCATCTAAGTTTGAAATTGTGATAATCTTAGCTTCCTGATAGCTGTTTTCATCATTTGATACAGAAGAAAATCCAAGATATTTGCACAAAGATTCCAGCGCTTTTAGACCTGCAGTCGAATCTCTAAGTTTGCGTTTGCCAGTAAAATTTCCATCTTTGTCTGTAATATCTTCTTCCGTCAACGAAAACTCTGCAATTTGTAAAAGTTTTTGAATTACATATCCTCTTTGCACACTGAGGGTGTTGATTTGCAGATTTATTTGAGATTTAATTTCACGAATTATATACTCTTTTTTCAGTAATTCTGTCGCAAAATTTTTCAAATCTTTATTTTTGTAACCGGCTTTTTTAGCTGCCATTTCACTATCAAGACTTTTGATATACTCACTTACAAACCGTTTTTGTTGTTGTGTCAGTTGGTGTTTCATGTCTTTACATTTCTTATCATAATTTGTATTTTTGCCGAAAAATTTGTATAATATACATGCTATTTATATTTCGGCTAGTGTAAATCTTAACAGGGGGGAATGAAAAGGACTTCCTGTTTTTTTTGCCCTTATATCCGTGATAACTTGATTGTTGGAGTATTTGAAGTCGCAATTGTGGACTTGGATTTTAAGTTAGCCATTGCTTCTTTATACATGCTCATCCAATACGAAAACTTGAAGTATTGCGGATTAGCTTTCAATCGCATGCACGTACCATAAACCAGTAATTGCTCAACAAACGGCATTGGAATTAAAGATTTATCTGTTGAAGTTTCAAAATCAGATTTTTCTTTGCCCTGTTCATTTTGTACACAATCTTTTGTGTAATAAATTATATCCAACTTTTTATCCTTGTCGAATTTTGGAAATAATAGTTTATTATCAAATATTGAATAAGTTTGAGATTTTGGATTACCTGATAAAAAATATGCAATATTTTCATCAAACTCATAGCGTTTCCCTTCAATAAACAAATATAAAATTCTGCCATTTATTGGATTTTGAATTTCTGTGGAGTTGGCATTAAAATTCACTTGAGTTCGTCTTAATAAAAAGTTCCAAAACTCTGTTGCACAAATTTCTTTATTTATAATATTCAAAATTGTAATTATTCGTTTGTGGTCATTTTTTGTCAACTCGGAAAATGCATTAACTTGCCTATAGTTAAGTTCTAACAAACATTTATTTATAAGTTCTAAAAAATTCATAAGTTCTCCTATAATTTTGAAAATTCAGGCAGAAAAATCAAATATCTTTCTGCCCAAATTTCTTGAAATTTACGACATTACTTAATTAGTCCCAGTTTTACCTGCTCCATAATTGCTTTTTCATTTTTCGTAAATTCCTCACCACTCATATTGCCGATTTCCTCACGAGTATAAACCCTGTTAAAGCCGGTCTCCGGAGCAGAATTTTGTGCATAAGCCGTCAATTTACTCTTTGCCAGTGTGTTCTCGTCATTCAATGATTTCTCGTATTCGGATTTTTTCAAATATCTATCAACTGCAGATTTTTCCAACCCTTCTACAAGTTGAGCGATTTTGAGTAATTCATCTTTGTCCAGATTGAGCGGTTTGAGGTAATTTAGAATATCGCCTCTTCCTTCTGATTTAAAAAACTCAGGATGTTCTGTATTGAATATCTCAAATTGAGTTTGTTCAGATGGAGAGGATGCAGGCTCTTGCTGTTGTGGATTGTACGTGTTGTTGATTTGATTTAATTTCCCAGCCAGTTGGGTCAAAAGATATTGTCCTTGTTCTTGTGTAATTAAATTTTGCTGTACAAGCCCTTTCACATGTTGAACCTGTGTCGCAATTTCTTGCATTATTGAATCATAGCCGCTTTGTTGTGGACTCACGGCAATTGATGAATTGTTGTTTGATATATTATTTTGCATACGTTATACTCCCTCGGATTTTGGCAAAGAATTCATATAAGCTACAGAGATTTCTACAACATCGTCAATAAAACCCGATAACAAAATAGCAACTATTTGTTTAAAAATCCCTGAAATTGGAAGATTTTTCAAAATATAATTTATTGCAAGTTGCTTTTTCTCTTTTCCTTTATTTGAACCAAGCTCGGTTTCTGCAACCAAAACTGCGTTTCTTGCCAATTCTTTTATTTGCTTCTTTAAATTTGAAAACATTAGTTTCTCTCCTTAAACTTATACGGCAGTTACAACCATTTTTGCCAAAGCTTTTGGCTGAACAGTTTTTGCACCATACAAATACAAACCTCTAACCAAATCAGAAAAACTGTCTTTATCCCTAAGACTCTCTATTTTTGCAAGTTGAGATGCAAATGTAATAGCCTCATTTGTTCCTGCAAGTACATAGTATTTGCCGTCAACATCTGTTAAATTTGTGCTGACAAGAACATCCATGCCAGCAATTCTGCCAATAGAACCTTCACGCAAAGTTTCATCTGCAACCTTGTATGCCGAAATAAATTCAGGACTTTGCAAAAGATAAGATTCAATATTCGGATTAATTACAACCCAAGGTTTAGCTCCAAGATGTACTGCATCAGAGTTTTTCAAAGCAAGTGACAATTTAACAAAATTTTCATAAATTGTAGACTTGTCTAATACAATTGGAGAACTTTCACTACCGATAGTGTTATCTTCTGAAACATTTGTATGCATACCAAGTAAATATGAATCTTGAACCTCTTCAATAGCTTTTTTCGCGTTTACCAAATGGGCTTCCATAATATCTGTATTTGCTTGTACTTGTGCAACATCATCAATTTTGAATGCAAAGAATTTCTTTTGGTCAATTACCAAATCTTGCGATGTTGGGGTAAGTGAAGAGTATTCAATATTTTCAGATGTTAGAGTTGAAACTGAGACTGCTGCAGGTGTGATGATTTTTACTGTATCTCCTTGATTTTTAATTTCACCTTCCCAATTGCGATTGACACATTGCAACATAACGCAATTTTTCTCTAACATTTGGCTTAGCTTTTGACTCCAAATTTGTGGAATAAAAGCTGAATACGTAGTTTTTTGTTCTGACATTTTTTGTTTCCCTTTCTATTTTTCGTGTATATACGTATATGAGTGGTGTTTTTAGTCATCGTTGTAAATTTCTCTAAATTGAAGTCCGATAATTGCACAATTATCAACGATTTTCTCTCCTTCAACGCAAAGTTGGATTGAATAATTGCTTCCGCAAATTTCTGCTTTTTCCATCGCATTAGTCGAAATCGGCCAAACAGGAACTTCTGATTCTCCATCATTCCAACAGTATTGAGGCTCATTAGGGGTATCTTCTCCACTCCACATAAAATGCCTCAAGTGTTTTGCAAAAATCAATTCCTTGTCATCTTGATATTCACTATCAAAATCTTTATAGATAGAAAATTTAAAATTGTTGTCGTAAATATCATCAAGCACAAAATAAAATTCATCTATCAATTTTCGGTGTAAAACGTTTCCCAATGATAAAAACGGAGATTTCCACATAAACGAAATACTTTTACCGTCAAAAGTTGTACCAAAATCTTCTAAATAGATATTTCCACTATCATCTGCTGTATAAATTTTAGAATTTGCATTGCAAGCTGTCGTTATATTTTGTGGCAAAACTCGTTTATACCAAGCGTGGTTCAAATAATCATTTATCCAAATTGTGTGAAAATATCCATCATCGACATAAGGGAAGAAATACCAAACTTGGTGTTTATTTTGATAGTGCAAAACAAAGACTTCATCAAACCTCGTTGGGTCAAAGTTTTCAAATTCCGAAGAAATATTTCCTGAGATTTCAGACCCTAACCTTATTTGGTTTAATTCGCCAACTTGTTCCAATGCATAAATCCCATTACTCATAAAATATTGCTTATTATCAACATTGACAATGGAGTTCCTTGCACTTGTACCTTTATCAGCAAATAATTCGATGGCAAAATCAGCAGGACTTGTTCCTGAAAGTAAATAAACTCTATCTTTTTTATATATTGCAAGATAATCTTTGTATGTGCGCATTGTTACAATATCAGAGGTATCAGTATGAAAATCTTTGATATACCCTGCATCATTTTCAGTCTTAAAATCGTTATATGTTCCTAAGGCAGAATAATAAATAGTTGAACCTTCTGTGCACCAAATTCGACCTTTATAAACAGTTATGCAACTTGGATAAAATATTTCATTTTTTTGATTTTTCAAATTACATTGAACAATATCAAAATTTTCATTATCTTTCAGATAAAACATTTCATCTAGTTCAGTCGAAATTAAAATGCCGTTCAGAAAATTTGCAAATTTTACGTCTTTTCCGACCAATGTTTTTTCTAAAAGTTTTAATTCATTTGACTCAAACAAATAAACATATATTTTGCCTGAAATTGTCGTAATAATAAGTTTAAATTTATTTTCTTTTTCAAGTTCGTGTAACCCTGTAATTTGTTCAAGGACAGGCAAATTTATTAACAGCGTATTGCCTTTTTGCTTTATGATACCTTTATTCTTATAAATTTCTATATTTTGTGAATCAGTCCAAAATATTTTACTTGGATTTAAGCCAAGTTCAGTTTTGGTGGAAGATTGATTAATCCCACCTGACAAGTCAAAATAATTGATATCCATATTTTTACTCCCTATAATTTTTCTCTGTACCAACGGATTTTTGAACGAATAAAATTGCCAATATCATTCTTGTTGACCCACGGATATGGTGGCAAGTAAATGATATCTATTTTGCCAAAGCTTGAAGTCTCTGGATGAGCCTGACCAAATTCGTAGTGAGTAAGTACATGCTCTTTATCTATCGGTATAGCGTATTTTTTGCAAAGTATTGCTCCAAATTCCATACAGGCTTCAAATTGCACTTTTGATATTGGGAATTTCCCTGTATCTTTTTGATACTTAAAGCCATACATTGCGCACATACATAAACCGATTGAACCGGTATTGCCACCACCTGTATGTGCAGCATACTTGCCATCATTACAATTATTGTTGTCTTCCGGTAAGAATTTGCCGTTGTAGATTTTGCCTTCTACATCAACCAAATAGTGATAGTACTGTTTTTCAAATTCACTTGGGTAATATCTCCCTGCACTCCAATGGATAATTAATCTTTTTGCCATACGTAATAAAACCTCATTCTATCTTCCAACGCGGATGTTGTTGCATATATCGTACTACTGCGTTGGTTCTATTGCGTGCATTCAAGCCTAAGACAATATAAGAAATATAAGTTTGAATAGTTCTTTCTGATATTTTTAAAATATGACTAATTTCCTTGTCAGTGTATCCTTTTGCTACAAGAGTTAATATTTCCAGTTTCCTTGGAGATAGTTGCATTCTATTACCTCTTAGTTAATCTTACATTAAGACTTGTCTTCATTGATTAATAATATCTCCGACTATGAAAGAAAAGAGGGACGGTATTTGTTTGGGGTAGTTTTGAAAAGATAAACGCCCCTCGTCTATTCATCAGATGAATAATAAACAAATGATTGAAGGATTAGTCAAAAAATGGTATGTATTTTAAACTTTTAATTATTCCTTTACTTATATTTCTCCCTATCTCGTACTTTCTAAAATTAAGACGAGTTTATCTATGGCACTATACAAATACTTGTATTGCCTTAATATTCTCCTCTTTTAACCTGTTGAAGAAATGTGTCTCTCAACTGATTACATTCCAAGTATAAACGACTTTCTAAAAAATAACAGTCCGTATTTTTACGTACGTAGAAATACGGACTAGACAACCCTGAATAAAACCTCTACAAAACCATTTCACCAAATTCAGGGGCTAAAAATTTAATAAAATTTTACATTTTATTTTTGACAATTTTTTGTGAAATTTTAACAACTTGCCAAAAATTTTGCTCAGTTTACAATAAAAATATGGGGAATATTTTACTTATCACTGATAACGATAATATTTTTGAGAGATATAAAAGATTATTTGACAATGCGTCAAATAGCTTTACTTCTTGTTGCAACAATACTTCAATTCTTGACTTAATTGAAATTGAACATGTTGATGTGGTAATAGTTGATGAAAATATTCCTGACATAAACCTGAATTTAACAATCAAAAAAATAAAATCAAAACTTGAAAACGCACAGATATTACTCCTTACGGATGGGAATAATTCAGAAGAAGACTTGCAAAAATATGCAAGCGGTTTTATTTTAGACAATTTGGCAGATGAACTTGTAGTTGCAACCGTAAACACTCATTTAAAAACTAAAGAAAAATTAGATATTTTATCTGGGAAAAACAAAGATTTGGCAGATAGTTTGTATAGATTGAATGTTTTGTACGGAACAAGTTCCCAATTTGCAGGAACGCTTGATACTAAAGAACTTTTGACCTATATGATAGAAGGCTTAGACAAATCTTTGAGTTTTGATTTAACTTGTACTATCTCTTTTGGATTTGAAAATGAACCGGTTTTGATTATAAATTCCCTTTATGATATTTCTGAAGAATTGATGAGTGCACTGAAACTCCGTGCAATATTGAACTACAAATCATTATTTGATAACAAACATATTCCGTTTGATATTGATGATAAAAACCTTAAAATTATCAAAAATATCAAAAATCCTAACAACAAATTTACGTTTACGATTTTTCAGTATGACAATATGTTTGCGCCAATTGATTTAGGGGATAATTTCTTTGGCTGTATTGAAATTTTCAAAGAAAAACCTTTCACAACAGATGATGCATCATACTTCCAAACTATTGTTCAGCAAGTATCTTTGCCGTTAAAAAGTGCTGGGTTGTACAAAGAAATTATTGAAAAGAATGAAGAATTAGAAAAGCTTGAACGCGTAAAATCTGAATTTATCTCAATTGTATCTCACGAGTTGCGAACCCCACTCACTCCGATAAAAAACGCTTTGAGTATTTTATCAAGCGGTAGATGCGGAATATTAGGTGAAACTGCAGAGAAATTTATTGATATGGCTAAAAGAAATGTTGAAAACTTAACTAATATTATAAATGACATTCTTGATATCAACAAAATTGAAGCAGGAAAAATGGATTTCAATTACAAATTAATGAACATACATTCAGTTATTGAAAATGTGAAAGCAACATTTGATTGTGTTGCGAAAGAACACGAAATAATTTTGCAAGCGAATGAACAAAACAACTTGCCTGAAATTTATGCGGACTCTCAACGACTAGGACAAGTTTTGACGAACCTTGTTTCTAATGCCATCAAATTCACTCCAAAAGGCAAATGTATCACTATTAAATCAGAACTTAAAAACTCTGCTGAAATTTCAACAAATCATTATTTTGAAGATGAAATCAAAAATCTTGATGGCAGATATATTGTTGTGAGTGTAGAAGATGAAGGTATTGGGATTAAAGAAGGAGATTTATTGAAAGCTTTTGACAAATTCACCCAAATTGAAAATTCTCTTTCTCGCAAAGTTGGCGGTACCGGTTTAGGATTACCTATTGCCAAACAACTTATCAAAGCTCATAAAGGTGCTATTTGGTGCGATAGTGAGGAAAACAAAGGCTCAAGTTTCCATTTTGCTTTGCCTGTTTCTACAGAGCAGATGAGAGATGAAAAAACAATACAAAAAGAATTGCTATAAAAGGATAATATAATGACTCAAAAAAGAAAAATAAGTATTTTAGGATCAACAGGTTCAATCGGAACTCAAGCACTGGAAGTTATAGAAAAATTGCAAGACAAATTTGAAATTATTGCACTATCTGGTGGCGGCAATGTTGAACTCTTAAAACAACAAGCCGAAAAATTTCACCCAAAATATATTTGTATTGGCAAAGAAACTTCTGGAAAAATAAATATTGACGGTGTAAAAACACTATATGGCGCAGAAGGATTAGACGAAATTTGCTCAAATAGAGAAAATGATATTATTCTCGTAGCGGTTTCAGGAAAAATTGGCTTACATCCTACTCTAAAAGCTATTGAAAATGGTATTGATATTGCACTGGCAAATAAAGAAACACTTGTTATGGCCGGTGATATTGTTATGAAAAAAGCTAAAGATGCAGGAGTAAAAATTATCCCTGTAGATAGCGAACACTGCGCTATCCATCAATGTATCAAAGATATTTCATTGGTTGATAAATTAATTATTACCGCAAGTGGCGGACCATTTTTACATAAAACAACAGAAGATATGAAAAACGCTACTGTCAAAGAGGCTTTAGCTCATCCAAGATGGCACATGGGACGAAAAATCACCGTAGATTCAGCAACCCTGATGAATAAAGGGCTGGAAATAATTGAAGCTCATCACCTTTTTAATATGCCGTACGACAAAATTGATGTTGTTGTTCATCCACAAAGTATTGTTCACTCTGCGATTGAATATAAGGATGGCAGTGTAATAGCTCAGCTTGGGTTGCCTAGTATGCATATTCCAATACAATATGCAATTACATACCCTAACAGATATGAAGGAATTAAGTCAAAAAGCTTTAGCTTTGCAGAAATTGCTCATCTTGATTTTGAAAAACCTGATTTTGAAAAATTTCCAAGTGTGAAATTGGCATATAGTGCAGGAAAACTGGGCGGCAGCGCAACAGTGTGTCTGAATGGCGCAAACGAAGAGGCTGTTTTTGCATTTCTAAACGGTGATATAAAATTGTATGATATTTATACAATTACCGCTAAAATGATGGAATCACATGAACTCATCAAAACTCCTACAATAGATGAGATTTTTGAAATAGACAAAGAAGTCCGCACTAAGACTAAAGAATTGATTAAGAAATTAGCAGTTTAGTTAAACATATTTGTCATTCTGAAAGCTTAGAAAATTTGCGTGAAGGATGAACACAAAATTTTCTTGCTATTCAGAATCTCTAACCGAACACCCCTCACCATAACCTTCAGCCTTACGGCACTCAGGCTCTCTCAACTCGCATAGCTCGTTGGTTCGACTAGTGTTCCTCAAGGGGCGAGGGAACAGACGATAGCCCACCACTAAAAATGTCGGCTTGGTAAAGCCGACCTACTAAGAATGACGACTTAATATTTTACTCAACAACAGCAACACCAAATTCCGTTGTTTCAAGCCCATTTTTCACCCAATAACCTTCTTCTTGTTCAAAAGATGCGTCTAATGAAAAATAAGTAGACCCAGAGCCTGTCATAATAGCTGTCGGATATTTTGCTTTTATATGTTGGAGTTCAGGATAATCATTGATTAGTGCCCATTCTAAATCATTTACATAATTGGCACGAGAGTCAATATCTACACTATTTTTAATTTTTTCTGAAAATTTTGTATAAGCCTCTTTAGCAGAAATTCCAAGTTTAATTGGCTTAATTAAATTCACTGTTTGTTTTTTGTATTCAGAATCGCTTAAAACCTCTCCGCGCCCATGAGTTTGCATACAGCCGCCTTTTAGACAGAAATTCAAATCTGAACCTAATTGAGCGCAAAGCTCGTGAAGCTTGTCATTAGATAAAATATTTCCAAAAATCTTATTCAATCCGAAAAATGTACCGGCACCATTTGTGCTTCCACCTGCCAAACCTGCTGATACCGGAATGCTTTTGTCTATATAAATATCAACATGTTGAGGTTCTTTTACACAAGTTTTTAGGAACAGTTCAACGGCTTTATAGACAATATTTTTTTCGTTATACGGAATTTCTGTGCTGTTTCCACTCAAAATAACTTCTGTTTTGTCGGACTTTTTGACAGTAATAGTAAGATAATCATACAAACTTACTGTCTGCATAACACTCTCAATATTATGAAAACCATCAGGACGTTTATTTACAACTTTTAAATCTAAATTTATCTTAGCCGGGCATTGAATTTTTATCGATTTTTTCAATTATTTTTCCTCCGATGCCAAGAGAGCCTCTGATAATTTTCCAAAAGTTTCAATTGAGAGTTTTTCTCCTCTGGTATTTTCGTCAACTCCGATAGTCTCAAGTGCTTTTACAACATTTTCACGCAAAAATCCGCCATTTAACAAGCAATTTTTGATATTTTTTCTTCTTTGAGCAAATCCTGCTTTTACTGTTCTTCTAAAATAAGAATAATCAGAAAGCTTTATTTTAGGTTCTTTTCGGACATCCAATTTTACAAGTGCAGAATTAACTTTTGGTGCAGGATAAAAACATTTTCTACCCACAAGACGCAAAATTTCAACATCTGCCCAAAATTGAGACAAAATTGACAACAAACCGTATTGCTTGTTCGGAGAATTTTCATCCGCAACCATACGCCTTGCAACTTCTTCTTGCACCATCAAAATTATATCTTTAATTTTGTTGCGGTTTTTATTGTTCAAATCATCAACTTCCCCTAACAAATGTGCAATAATCGGACTTGTAATATAATACGGAATATTTGCAACAACTTTAAAATCCCCATCTGTCAAGGTTGATAAATCGGTTTTAAGAATATCATTATGGATTATTTCCAAGTTTGGAGCATTTAGTTTTTTGAGTTCTTTTATAGCCTCTTCATCTAGCTCAATTGCAATAACTTTTTTTGCATATTTTACAAGTTGTTCTGTTACAAATCCAACCCCAGGACCAATTTCTACAACTGTATCTTCAGTTGAAATATTTGCATACTCAATAATATCTTGGATAACTTCACCATCTACAAGAAAATTTTGACCAAGACGTTTTTTTGTTCTAAAAAATTTTGCGCGTTCAAAGTAATTCATCATAGGTTTTATCTTATCACACACACAATTTTGGGTAAATAAATATAATTTTCAAAATCTATCCTGTCGGCTAAATGTTTACAATGTATTATTTGATATTTTAAATAATGTTATAATTATTATCGAAAAGGGGAGGGGCATGCTTAATTTAAAACAAAAATTAGCAAAAGATGAGATTTTAAAACTATATACAAAAGGTTATAAGCGACCAGAAGATTTTACTATAGGTATGGAATACGAAAGATTGCCTATCTCATGTAGTTCATTCAATACAGTGGATTACTGGAGCGAATTTGGTATTAAAAACTTTTTAGAAAATTTTGCGAAAGAAGAAACTTGGGACTATATAACAGATAACAAAAATATCATCGGACTAAAACATAAACACGACACAATTACTCTAGAACCTGGGTGTCAGGTAGAAATTAGTGCAAAACCAGAACGTACAATTTTTGAACTAAAAAAGAAAATTGATAACCTCAACGCTTTGATTGAACCAATTGTCCAAAGAATGAATTTCACTTTACTTAATTATGGGGTTTCTCCGTTAAATACTTATAAATCAATAAATTTGATACCAAAGCGCAGATATAAAATTATGGCAAAATATTTATGGGGTATTTTAGCAGATGTTATGATGCGCGAAACTGCCGGTATCCAGTGCTGTATAGATTTCAAATCAGAAGAAGACGCTATGCGAAAATTTAAACTCGCAAATAAGCTTTCTCCGTTTATGACAGCAATGTTTGCCAATTCTCCAATCAGAGGCGGTGTTGATACAGGCTATAAATCATTTAGAGCTCTTGCTTGGCTCAATACAGATAATGACAGATGTGGCTTTGCCGGAAAAATAAGTGAAGAATTTTCATTTGAAGATTATATAGACTGTGTATTAAAATCTCCAATGATATTTATTCAACGCAATAACCTGCAATTTGAAGTAAACGGTGATATTACATTTGAAGAATTTCTGCAAAAAGACTTTGAAGGAGCACAAGCGACTTTAGAAGATTATGAACTCCATTCAAATTTGTATTTTCCTGATATCAGATTACGAAATTTTATTGAAATCAGAAACCAAGATTGCGTTGGTGGCGATTTGAAATATGCTATTTTAGCTATTTATAAAGGAATTCTTTATAGCAACAGTGCTATGGCTGAATGTGAGGAGCTATTTAAACACTTGCAATACAAAGATTTTTCAGAGTTACGATACAATGTTCCGCGCAACGCTTTGCATTCCCGTATCAAAAAAGGCAAAGTTCTTGATTATGCAAAAGAAATAATTAAAATTGCCGAAAAATCTCTTAAAGAAGAACAAACAGGCGAGGAATTGTTCCTTGACGCGATAAAAGAATATACAATGTGCGGACTTACTCCTGCTGATGTAATTATAAAAAACTGGCATAGCGGATGGAACAAAAACCTGCAAAAACTGATAAAATATTTATCAAAATTTAATTAGAAACAGCGTCTATACATTCAGGTTCAAGGTGAATACTTGCCGAAATATCTCCAAATTTTGATGCCATATCAACTTCAATAAGATCGCAAATTTTGTGACAGTCATAGATTGACATCTCATTTGGAAATATCAAAGTTAATTCTACATTTTTGTGAGGACCTAGTCTGCGTGCTCTTAGATTTTTATAATCAATAATTCCTTTGGATTTATATGAATTCAAAAAGGTTCTAAGTTCATTTAAATCTTTTTCAGGTAGAGAACAATCCAGCAAGTCATTCATTGAATTTTTAGAAACAGAAAAACCAGCTTTTAAAATCACAAGGGCTACAACAATTGCAACAATTGAATCCAAAATATAAATGCCTGTCAATTTGATAATCAACAAACCTGCAAATACGCCTAAAGATGATAATACATCTGTTCTCAGGTGTTCTGCATCGGCATATAATGATACGGAGTCGGATTTTTTTGCAACATGGAACAAAACTGAACTAACAACAATATTCATAACAACAGCTAGCCCCATTACAACCATACCCAAAGTTGTATCCATCTCTGCCGGTGTTGGTGCAAGCATTTTCTTTACAGCCTCAAAAATAATAAATAAAGCTGCAAAAACAATTAAACCGCCTTCAATAAACCCTGACATATCTTCATATTTACCATGCCCAAAAGGATGAGTCTTGTCAGCAGGTTCAGCCGATTTAATCACTGCAAAAAAGGTCAGAACAGATGCCAGAAAATCACTCAATGAGTGTATGGCTTCAGATATAATACTTATACTACCTGAAATTATCCCAACAATAAATTTAAACACAATAATCACAGAATTTGAGATTATTGATAATGCTGCAGCATACTTTTTTTGTTTTGTGATATCCATAAAATGTCACCTCTTACTCATCACTATATTATAGTACCTTTTTTAGAAAAAGCAATCTAACAAGACTTGTATCAATTCTCAAAAAAAGTTATAATAGAATATCAGATAAAATTTTTATGAGGATATAGTCGAATGAAAAAGTTGTTAATAATTTCTCTCTTGATTATAGGTTTTAGTGGAATTGGAATTTCTGCTATGAAAAAGACCTATTCTGCTCAATATGCACATAGACTTGAAGTTTGTGGCGCATTTAGCGAAAATTATTCAACAACTATGTCATCAAATCAGGAACATTATACCGTACATTTGACAACGACAGAAACCGTTCTCGGTATTCGTGGTGGAAAATGTGCAACAAAATCAGAAGTCTATTGTCAAGAAGCAGGTCAGGTTGTTCTAAAAGTTGAATGCGCTTTTACTCAGGAACAACGTGTAGAATTAGCCAAATTAATGACATCTGCCACAACCGATTCCGGTGCAGCTAACAGATTACAAAACAAAATGAATAATTATATTCAAAATCGTCCAGATGTTTGCAAGGTTACAAAATACATATCAGATGATGATGAGGATTAAAACGCATCAAAAGCTTGGTCAATCGGATTTTTGAATTTTGTAATGTTTCCTTGGAATAGAAGTTTAACTGTTCCAACAGGACCGTTTCTGTGTTTTGCGATAATAATTTCAGACAAACCTTTTGATGATGCTTTTACGTTTTCTTCTTCTTCAGTTTCGCCTTTATTATAGTAATCTTCACGATAAATAAATATTACGATGTCGGCATCTTGTTCGATTGAACCTGATTCACGCAAATCTGAAAGCATCGGTCGTTTATCATTACGACCTTCTACAGCACGAGACAACTGAGATAATGTAATAATTGGGACATCAAGTTCTTTTGCCAAAATTTTCAAACCTCTTGATATTGCAGAGATTTGTTGCAAACGGTCATCTTTTCCACCGCCTTCCATCAATTGCAAATAGTCGATTACAATTAAGCCTAAATCTTTCTGCTGAGTTTTTAATCTGCGACATTTTGTACGAATATCTGTCAATGTACACCCACTCGTATCATCAATATAGATTGGAGCTTGGCTAAAATCGTTCATAGCCATTGCAAGTTTTTCCAAATCTTGTTGGAGCATATTACCGGTTTTTAGTCTTTGAGCATCTACTTCGGCATAAGAACACAACATTCTCTGTACCAACTGAGAAGCTGACATTTCAAGAGAGAATATACAAACAGGAACATTTTCTTTAATCGCAACATTTTGTGCAATATTTAGTGCAAATGCAGTTTTTCCCATCGCTGGACGAGCTGCAAGGATAATCAAATCTGACCTATGTAAACCGCTCATCATTGTATCAAGCTCGGTAAAATCTGTTCTCAAACCTGAAAGCTCGTCTTTGTGATTATAACGATATTCAATACTGTCCCAAGTATCAAGCACCAAATCTTTTACGTGTTTAAGGTCTGCAGTAGCCTTGCTTGAACCTATATCAAAAATCAATTTTTCTGCTTGTTCTAAAGACCTGTCGCTCGGTTCTAAATCATACCCTTTACTTACAATTTCGGAACCGGCATTGATTAAAGCTCTTTTGACTGCTTTTTCTTGAATTATTTTTGCGAAATAAGCAATGTTAGCAGTAGTAATTGTGTTTTCTACCAAATCGTTGATATATGCTCGACCTCCGACAGTTTCAAGCTTGCCGTTGTAATTAAGAACATCTGAAACAGAAACAATGTCTATTGGGTCATTGTTATTAAACAGCTGCAACATTGCTTCATAAATATGTCTATGCGCAGGTTTGTAAAAACTTGTAGCAGTCAGAGTATCAGAAATTTTTGCTAAAGTTTCAGGATTAACTAAAATTGCGCCAAGTACAGCTTCTTCAGCCTCTATATTTTGTGGAATTAAACTTTCATCTACTTTTTTTCTTGTATCTTTTGAAATTGCCGGCATGATTTTTCACCTCTTATTTAAAGATACTACATAAACAATATCAATGCACATGAAAATTTAATTGATGTTAAAAAGATTTAAGTAAACTTTATTGAAGAAATTTCCAAATAAAAAACAGATGCCGAATATTTCGACACCTGTTTTTTATAAAATATTAAATTATTACTTAATAGCATCTGCACAATCAGGACAAATACCATCTTCATTCAATTCTCGGTATTTCCAACATCTTGTACATTTTTCGCCTTTAGCTTTTGTCACCCAAACGGTATAACCTTCTTCTGAGTATTCATTCAACACTTCAGACGGAGCATCTGTTGCTAAAGTTGCTTGAGATACAATATAAATATCAGCCAAATCTGCAGAGTTAGCTTTTAATACAGTGTCATCATCAGCTTTTACATATACTGCAACTTCTAATGAACTACCAACTTTTTTGTCTGCTCTTAACGGTTCAATTGCACGTGAAACAACTTCACGAGATTTCAAAATCTTGGTGAAATCTTCTTCTAATTGCACATTGTTCCATTTTTCATTTACAACAGGCCAATCAGACAACAAAATACTGATTAAACCACCTCTTTGAACTTCAGGAATATTTTGCCAAATATCTTCTGCTTGGTGAGGCATAACCGGAGCTAAAATTCTAACCAAAGCCATCAAGTTTTCAAATAGAACTGTCTGACAAGCCCTACGAGAAAGTGATTTTTTGCCTGCTGTATACAATCTATCTTTTACAATATCAAGATAAAATGAACTCAAATCAACTGCGGCAAAGTTTTGTAGACATTGGAAATATTTGTAAAACTCATAATTTTCAAAAGCTTCTGTTACTTCGGCAATCAATTTATTTAATTTGTGAAGTGCAAATTTGTCAATATTTTTAAGTTCATCATATTGTACATAGTCTATTGCTGGATTAAAATCAAACAAATTTCCAATCAAAAATCTTGCGGTATTTCTTGTTTTTTTAAAAATTTCAGTCAATTGTCCAACGATATTGTTACCAATTTTGATATCATTTCTGTAATCAACTGATGCAGCCCATAATCTCAAAATATCAGCACCATAGTTTTTGATAATATCGTCAGGTCTTATGTAATTGCCCAAAGATTTTGACATCTTACGTCCATCTTCTCCGAAAACAAATCCGTGAGTAAGAACTTGCTTATAAGGAGCTTTTCCTTGAGTTGCTACGGATGTTAATAGCGAAGATTGGAACCAACCTCTATGTTGGTCAGAACCTTCCAAATACATATCAACAGGGGTATGACCTAATTCATCTGCTCTTTTTTCTACAACTGCTCTCCAAGACACACCAGAATCAAACCAAACATCCATGATGTCTTTTTCTTTTCTAAAGTGAGCCTTTCCGCATTTTGGACACACAAAACCTTGTGGAAGAAGTTCTTCTGCAGAATATTTTACCCACGCATCAGAGCTTTCTTTTTCAAATATTTTTGCAACATTTTCAATTGTTTCGTCAGAGCAAATTACTTCGCCACAATCTTCACAATAGAAAATAGGGATAGGAACACCCCAAGCACGTTGTCTTGAAATACACCAATCTGTACGACTTTCAACCATGTTTCCAATACGGTTTTCACCACTTGCCGGAATCCATTTTACATTATGAACAGCCTCAAGTGCTTTATCTCTGAATTTATCAACTTTTACAAACCATTGCGGAGTAGCCCTGTAAATTACAGGTTTCTTACATCTCCAACAATGCGGATAACTGTGTTGAATATCTTGTTGTTGCAATAGTGCACCACATTTTTGAAGCATTTCAATAACCATTGAATTACCTTTGTAATAAGGTACTCCAACAAGGTCAGAAATTCCTACAGAATCAGTCCATATTCCTTGACCATCAAGAGGTGAAAATACTTCAATACCATATTTACATCCAACTTCATAGTCCTCTAAACCATGTCCTGGAGCTGTGTGTACAGAACCGGTACCGGCATCAAGTGTAACGTGTTCACCTAAAATAATAGGTGATTTTCTATCAACTAACGGATGTTTAGTATTTAACAATTCTAAATCTTGTCCAACACAAGAACCGATAACCTTGATGTCAGATTCTTCCCATTCAACATCTTTTAAGAAAGAACTTAACAGTTCTTGGGCTACAACATATACATCACCTTTATATTCAAAGAATGTATATTCAAATCTTGGGTGCATAGAAATAGCCATATTTGAAGGAATTGTCCAAGGTGTTGTTGTCCAAATAATTGCATAAACAGGTTTTGTATTTCCTGTCAAAATTTTATTATTAATTTTTTCTGTAGAATCTTCATCAAACTTAAATCTTACATAAATTGATGTTGATGTATGATCAGCGTATTCAACTTCAGCTTCAGCAAGTGCAGTTTCACAAGCGGCACACCAATATACAGGTTTTAGCCCTTTTTCAATATAACCTTTTTTGTACATTTCACCAAATACACGAACTTGTTCAGCTTCGTATTCGGGATTAATTGTCAAATAAGGCTTTTCCCAGTTTCCAAGTACACCCAAACGTTTAAATTCGCTTTCTTGACCTTTTAAATTTTTGTGAGCGAATTCACGACATTTAGTACGAAGTTCAGCCTCAGTAATTGCATGACGTCCACCTTTGATATTTTTAACTACCGCGTTTTCAATAGGCAAACCATGTCCATCATACCCTGGAACATAAGGGGCATAAAAACCTCTTTGAGATTTATATTTGATTAAAATATCTTTCAAAATTTTATTTAATGCAGTACCAACGTGAATTTTTTCAGAACTCAAGTATGGAGGTCCATCATGCAAAACAAAAGAGTTTGCTTTATCACGTTCTGCTATCATTTTTTCGTAAATATTATTTTCTTCCCAAAATTTTTGGATTTCTAACTCTCTAACAGTGGCATTTGCTCTCATAGCTAATGTTGTTTGAGGCAAATTTAGAGTATTTTTGTACTCAGATTTAGTGTTTTCTGCCATATTTATTGACCCTCTATTTTATTTGTAACTTTATCGCAAATTTGTTTTATATCAGCAATGCTCTCAGCCTCTTCTTCATTAGATTCTCTAATAAATAATCTCATCTTATCATAATCGAAAGCTTTTTCCCAACGAGCAATAACAACAGTTGCAACACAGTTGCCGACAAGGTTTACGGTTGTTCTGCCCATATCAAGAATTTGGTCGATACCAAGTAAAATTGCAACACCAATCAGCGGAATGTTGAAACTTGCCAATGTACCGGCAAGCACAACCAAAGAAACCCTTGGAGCACCAGCAATACCTTTACTTGTCAACATCAAAGCAAGCATCATCAAAACCTGTTGATTCAAATCTAAGTTAATTCCGCAAATTTGTGATGAGAATATAACAGCCATTGCCAAATATAACGTACTGCCATCAAGGTTAAAGGTATAACCTGTAGGCATAACAAAACTTACAATATTTTGCGGAACTCCGAATTTTTCCATAACTTCAATTGCTTTAGGAAAAGCTGCTTCAGAACTTGCTGTAGTGAACGCTAAAATCGCAGGTTCTTGAATAGCTTTTAACAAACTTCTGAACGAAATTCTTGCATATTTGCAGGCAATAAATAATACCAACAAAACAAATATTGCAAGAGCTGTATATAATGAAAAAATAATTTTTGCGTAATTTTTAAGAATAGATAAACCGTTCATCCCAACAGTAGATGCGATTGCACCAAATATACCAAGTGGCGCAAAATACATTACGTATTCTGTAAACTTAAACATTATTTGAGATACGGAATTTAACAAATCCATAACAGGTTTGGCTTTTTTGCCAACAGCGCAAATCGCAATTGCCATAAAGATAGAAAAAACAACGATTTGCAACAAATTGCCTTCCGACATCGCTTGAACAATACTTGTCGGAAATACATTTACAATCATTTCAGAAATTGAAGTGTGAGGAGTTGTAACCGCCATCAAACCGGCTTCTTTTAACAGTTCAGGATTAGCAACCGTTCCTGTCACAAAACCTTTCCCCGGATTGAATATATTACCGACAGTAAGCCCAATAATCAAAGCCAAAGTTGTAACAACTTCAAAATAAACAATTGTTTTAATACCAATTTTACCAAGTTGCTTAGTATCTCCATGCCCAGCAATCCCTGTAACTAGAGTTGCAAATAACAGCGGAGCGATAATCATTTTGACCATGCGCAAAAATATCAAAGCAAAAGAGCGCATCTTAACCGCTAAATGTGGGGCAAAATGACCGAAAATAACACCAAAAATCAGTGCTAAAAATATCAATACTGTAAGTCGTGAATGTTTCAATTCGAACCTCTCGGTTTGATTATAAAACAAACATACCTGTCATTATACAGATAGGTAATTTTTGTAAATTTATTTTACAAAAACAAAAAATTTTCCTTAAACTTCATCAGTTTTGTTATTGTTTTCTTCTTCCTCTTTGTTTCGTTTAATTCTGTCATAGCACATTTCATTAAGCACTAAATATGCTAACAACAAATAATTAAGTTTACGCCACATTGGATTTTTGTCGGTAAAAAAGTTTAATACCCCAAAGTCATTTTCTTCCCCATCAATTTGTTTTTGATATCTTTCCACATTTTTTGAATTAAGAACAACCTTTTTACCATTTGTAATTTTATACAAATCACCTTCATAATCTCGTCCGAGAATTAACTGTTTGTGAGTATCCTTATCAAACAAAAGAATTTTAAATTGTTCAATTGCATCGTCAGGGAAAATCGCTTTATATTTAAAATTTTCTCCGTTTTCAGTTCTGATTTCACCTATGATTGTGTCTTTTTTATTTTCATTAATATTCATATCCAGACTAATTTTTTGATTATCTAAATCAAAGTCCAGTTGATATTTATTTTTTGAAAGTTTTTGAATTTTCGGAGTCTCAACATCATACAGTTGCCCAAGTTGATAAAATGCAGAACTGACAGAATCTGTTTTGTTATATTTTTGCAAATCTTCAACAAACTCAGTTTTGTCAGGTTCTTCATCTGCAATATCTTCTTGATTGAATATTTTTTTGACATTTGGGTCACTTTGAACTGCAAAAACGACCAATGTACCTATTGCCATTTTTCTTGCCCAATCCGGAAGGTGTTTCTTTTTATCATCACCTTTGCCATTATAATTATTACCAATAGGTGATTGATTCAACGAAATTGATGAGCTAAATGACGGCTTGCTATATGTTTTACTTGCAAAATTTTGTATTGGATAAATTTTCATAACAATAACATTATAATATACAAACAAAAATAAATTTGTTAATCAGATGACAAGATGGCATAAAATCCTGAAGGTAAGCTTAAAAAATATTAAGGTCCTGCTGAACTGACTAGAATATGAGTTGAGATGAAATCAAAACGTAATATTCTGTTCCTACTCAGTGTTTCAGCACCTCTAATTGAACACATTAGTATTATGCAAAATTGGTAATAGTTATTCTTAAAGCTGGATTACTTTGCTATCGCTCGCAAATACGACCCTCAAACTCCGTAACGTCATTGCAAAGGAGCGATATAACCCTATTTCAAATACTTCATATCTTTAAATCTCAAAATATAATAAGCACAACCCCAACCAGAAGATTTGGTATTACATGAACTTTGATATGGAGTATCATCATCAGGACCACCATCAGCAATCAAACCTTTGTCAAAAATATATGTCACCGCAAATAAATCTTTACCTACAGTATTTGGTTTATGTTTTCCATTAGTATCAAAAAAGAAATCAACTTGTCGCCCATGACTTGCACCGAACCACAGCGATGCTCCATTATTAAGTACAACTTTATATGTTCCACTTGTACTATAATTCTGAGTTCCATAGTTTCCATTCAAATATTTGTAAGACTGAGTAATAACACATTTACCTTCTCTATCATCTACCCCACAATCTAATGCCAGCTTTAGTCCATGTTTCATAATTTCACCAATCTTTAGCGCATCATCTTTATCATAATATCCTGCGGACAATCCCCAGTTCTCTGGAGTATCATAATCTTCTTCTACCAATTTCAGAGCTTGAGAAACGATGGATTGAATTTCAATAACTTTGGTTACAGTTTGTTTTTCATAATATTTTTGCATAAGTGTTGGAATCGTCATCGCTGCAACTACTCCAATTATGCCAAGCGTGATTAATACTTCTGCAAGTGTAAATGCGCGTTTATTTTTGGTTGGTGGCAAATCTACGTGCGTAACACCTTCTGCTAAAGTAAAGCCAAGTTGCCCCTTGGTTGGTTGCAAATTTTTGTTTTGTAAGAAGTTGAAATAGCTCATAATACCCACCTGTTTCCCAATACCCATTTCCAAATGGAAACATGTAAACTATATGATAACCGTATAATTTCAATATGTCAAGTAAGGGATTGGTTAATACATCACAAAAAGAGAAAGAATACGTGAAAGCATTTGGTAGTGCACTAAAACAAATGCGCACCAATGTTGCACAAAAAAGTCTCCGAATTTTTTCGTATGAAACAGACGTTCCCTGTGCGACATTAAGCAGAATTGAAAATGGTCTGAGAATACCTAATATTATTATTTTGAAAAGATTAGCAGTTGGTTTTAATTTGACAGTGGATGAGTTGATAAAAAAGCTTGAAGATACAATCCCAGACAAAGTTAAAAATTTTGAAGATTAGTGGTAATTGTAAATTAATAACGTCATTTACAGTCATGCTGAACTGACTAGAATATGAGTTGAGATGAAATCGAAACGTAATATTCTGTTCCTACTCGGTGTTTCAGCACCTCTAATTGAACACAAAAGTCTATGCCATCCTAATTTATTTTTAGAAATTTTTTATTGCTTGAAAATTTTATTTATATACACTATAATTCTCGTGAAATAACAATGGTTTAGTAGAGAAAGGAGAGTTTATTATGTGGACAAAAGACATTGATATCCATGAAGTTAGAGAAATTCGTACAAGAACAAATGTATACTTTGGTGTTGGAGCTATTCAAAAAATTCATGATATTGCAAAAGACATTAAATCAAAAGGTATTAATAAAGTTATTGTAATGTCAGGAAAGCATGCATACATAGCAACAGGTGCATGGGATGTTGTAAAAGCTGCTTTGGAAGAAAACGGCATTGAATACGTAAACTTCGCACAAGTTACACCAAACCCTAACACTCACCACGTAAACGACGCATTCAAATTGGCTAGAGATTTTGGTGCACGAGCTGTAATCGCTATCGGTGGAGGTTCTCCAACAGATGCTGGTAAATCAGTTGCAATCTTGTTGGAAAATCCTGATAAAACTGCAGAAGATATCTATGAATTTAGATTCACTCCAACAAAAGCTGCTCCAATTATTTCAATTAACCTTACCCACGGTACAGGTACAGAAACAAACAGGTTTGCAGTCGTTACAAATCTGGAAAAAAACTTTAAACCTGCAATTGCTTATGATTGTATCTATCCTACATACGCTATCGATGACCCTCAATTGATGACAAAATTATCTCCAAAACAAACAAGATATGTATCAATTGATGCTGTAAACCACGTTGTAGAGGCTGCAACATCTACAGTTGCATCACCTTATTCAATTACATTGGCAAAACAAGTTGTTGAATTAGTTGCAAAATATTTACCAAAAGCAATTGCAAATCCTGAAGATTTGGAAGCAAGATATTTCTTGGCTTATGCAGCTATGATGGGCGGTGTAAGTTTTGATAATGGCTTGTTACACTATACACACGCACTTGAACACCCATTGAGTGCTGTAAAACCGGATTTGTCACATGGTTTAGGGTTGGCAATCTTGTTACCTGCAGTAATCAAAACTATCTACAAAGATAGAGCTGCAACATTGGCTGACATATTAGCACCAATTGTTCCTGAGTTGAAAGGAACTCCTGATGAAGCTGAAAAGGCTGCAGAAGGTGTTTATGCTTGGTTGAAATCAGTAGATGTTCCAGAAAAACTTACTGATATGGGATTCAAAGCTGAAGATGTTGATAAATTGACAGATTTGGTATTTACTACTCCGTCATTGCAAGGTTTGATTGACATCGGTCCAAGCGGAAATTCAAGAGAAGTTGTTCGTAAGATTTACGAAGAATCTCTATAGGATTTTGTAGTAAAGATTTTTTGACGAGGCATTGCGCTACGCGCAATGCCTCGTTTGTATAGTTGATATTTTTTGTTTTGTCACCCTGAAAGAATATGAGTTGAGCCACTCCTATTACACTCCATTCAAACTACTAAAAATCCCAGAACTCAAAATTGTCATAAGAGCTGAAATCAGCCATAAAAGCGACACATAGGAAAAGCCTATCGGAATTATCCCAAAAACTATTGCAATTATTGCAAAAATTATAGTTTGCGTTTTTCCTATTTCATCAATATTTTTTACACTTTCAGGAATATCACCAGAGTCTGAATACATCTTCACGTATTCATCTTCAAAATCTTTTGCCTTATCAGGAAACGAGGTGTACAAATTTGCTTTTACTAAAAAATACAACTTTGCCCCAAGAGTTTTCACCAGATGAAAATTAACCACTTCAACATTATTTGAATTTAATAATTCAATTATTATTATCTTAAATAGCGGAAATTCTTTGATTTTTTTGATATCTTTTTTAGAAATTGTTGTGACTGTTTTCCCTTGATAGATGGTTAATTCGCCATCTTTAAATACAAGATATTTGTTGTTATTTTGGAGACTTTTTATTCCAATAATTATTGCAATTGTGAAAAACAAACAACAAAGTGCTTTAGCAGCTGATGCGTCATGTAAATATAATAGGAACGAAAAAATACTACCGGTAAATATTACCGGAATGAATCTTAGTATAAAAATTAAAAAAGGATTTCGTCTTAATAGGATTTTTCGTTCTATCATTTATGTTCACCAAGTCAAATATCTGATTGTTGCTGCAACATTTGCAGCTGCGTTAATTACATTTGCGGCGGTATTTACTCCTGCATAGTCATCGCGAACAACAACAGTTCCGGCAGTTGCAGGTGTAATTACTACTCTTTCATATTCTGTTGGGTAGTAATAAGAATATGTTGTGTATCTTGGATAATATACAGATGAGTAATAAAATGGAGAATAATAAGGTCGGATTATTGGACGATATGGTCTATGCATAGGTGGTGGCGGAAGAGGTCTA
>QHME01000020.1 GCA_003258735.1 Candidatus Melainabacteria bacterium | reverse complement strand
AATAATCCAAGACGGTTTCAGCATCTCTAATAAAACATATTAGTCTTATGTAAAATTTGTAAAATTAGAGACCCTGAAATACCGAGTAGGAACAGAATATTACGTTTCGATTTCATCTCAACTCATATTCTAGTCAATTCAGGGTGACATATTTTTTCTAATCAACATTGATAGATTCTGAATCAGCTCAGCCTACGCCCGCATACAAGCTCACTCGTTTCGCTCTAGCTCAACGGTTCGTTTTGTAAAGTTCAGAATGACAATTTTTCAAAAATCAACTAATACCCAACTGCCCAATCAAATGTATTTGACGCAGTCTTAACAGGGTGAACAACTGTTTTATTTGTTGTATTTAGAGCATTTACTTCTATAACTTTTTCTGCCTTTTGCAACAAATTATATTCACCAATTTTATTATCAACATTGTTGAATGATTTATATTTATCTAATTCTGCTTGTAAATCTTGATTTTCTGCATTCAACCTAACAATTTCATTATCAAGATTATTCAATTTAGCCTCGTAGTTCATCGCAATATAATAACTTACAAAAGTTACTGCAATTGCAACACCAAGACAAAAACATAGAGATTTGTTAATTTTTCTGGTAACCATTTCTCTAATAGTCATAGGTTTTTCTTGGTAAAAATCTCCAGTAATAACTGAACTTTCTTCTTTTACCGGATTAGAAATATAACCGCTACGATTGTATGCTATTTCTTGCTCTTCAATTAAAATTCTAGAATTTAAACTCATTAAACTACCTGCCAATAAACTCGTTTGATATCCCTTACCTTCTAATGCATTTTGCAACTCTAAGTTTAGCACTCCTTGAAGGTGGGTTTTCCTTAATCTCCTGCTCTGTTGCCATTATCGGTTTTTTATTTACTAACTCCAAAATCGGTGGAGGACAATTACAAATCATTTGATTTTTCTCACAGTGACAGCGTGTTGAGTAATATTTAAAAACGTGCTTAACGACTCTGTCTTCCAGAGAGTGGAAACTTATTACACTTATTATAGCATTAAAATCTAATAAGTCCAATACATCCGTCAATGTATTTTTAACATTTTGTAACTCATGATTAACCTCTATACGAATAGCCTGAAAGACTCTTGTAGCCGGATGTATAGAACTTTTTATCTTTGGTGTAGCATCTACAATAATATCTGCCAATTCTGTAGTCGTTTGAATAGGTTTTGCTTGTCTTTTCTGCACTATAGCCTTTGCAATGCGCTTTGAAAATCTTTCTTCACCGTATTCAGAAAATATCTTTACAAGCTCCTCTTCTTTATAATTATTTACAACATCATAAGCTGAAAAATCAGAATCCATATTGAATCTCATATCCAACGGAGCTTCTTTAGAGAAGGAAAAACCACGCTCTTGTTTAGTTAGCTGGTGATATGATGCGCCAAGGTCAAATAAAATTCCACCGGTAATTTTTTCAATACCAAGCTCCTTGAATACTTGTTTTATATTTGTATAAGAATTTTTTACAATTGTTAAATTTTTGTAATTTTTCAATCTTTCTGTTGCCGCATCAATTGCATCCTGATCTACATCAAAAGAAATCAATCTTCCATTTGGTTGAATTCTTTTTAAAATCAGCTCACTATGACCGCCTCCGCCAAGGGTGCAATCGACATATATAAGCCCATCTTGACAATTCAAGGCATCAACGGCTTCATTTTTCATTACTGTATAATGTTTAAATTCTTTCATAAAACTATACTAGCATAAAATCTAACGCTCACCTGTAAAGTTTTTATAAAGAATTATTTCTTAACACTAAAAGAGACTCTAAATGAGCCTCTTTTAGTTCAAATTTCTATTCAATTTTTATACTCTTACATTATAAAGCCCGCTAAGCCCTCCTTGTCAAATATCTCTACAAATTTGTCGTACGTACAATTTACTTCCATTCCTGATTCGTCAATAATTTGAATTACATTTTCAAAGTCAGTTTCAGGAACAGCTTCGCTTTTTGATAGAATTAAGTAAGAATTACTATCATTTAATTCATTATCCTTGTGTTCAAATAATCTTGTTTCGTTAAATTCAAAATTCATTTTAAACCCTTTCAGTTTTTCGTAACCACATTATATATATCGGTTATTTTGTGAGAGAACTTTAGAAATTTAGATTATTTATTTACAATTGTTTACAATTATTTAAACAACAAAAAAGCTCCGAAATTTCGGAGCTTTTTTAATCATTCTAAAAATTCAATTATACAGTAGCTTTGATAGCTTTATTTGCTCTGTATAAAGAAGTTTCTTTACCTAAAATATCAAGGATACCAACCATATCAGCACCACGAGTTCTACCTGTGATTGCTGCCCTTATTGCCCACATAGTAACTTTTGGTTTGATACCTTGTTCTTTCCAAACACCTCTAAATTCTTCCAAATTATGATGTAAGTTTTCGTCTGTCCATTCCCAATCTTTTGCTTTTTCTACAAAATCTTTAAGAACTTTTTGAGATGTTTCTGTATCAAGAGTTCCTGTTTGAGTTTCAGGGTCTATTTCAACATCTTTACCAAAGAAATATGGAACGGCATCAGTTATATCTGACAACAATGTCAAAGGTTCTCTTGTAATTTCAACCATTTTTGTATACTGAGCATCTGTCAATTCACTCAAATTATATTTTGTTAAATATGGTTTCAACATTTCTTTTAATTTGTCCATAGGTAACATTTTGATATAGTGGCTGTTCATCCATTTCAATTTGTCATATTCAAAAATTGAGTTTGAAGATGAAATTTCATCAATTCTGAAGTCTTGAGCAATTTCATCAACAGATTTGATTTCTTCACCGTCAGATGGAGACCAACCAAGTAATGCTACAAAGTTGATTAGAGCATCTGTCAAATAACCCTGTTTTACAAAATCAGAAACAGCTGTAGCACCGTGACGTTTTGACAATTTACTTCTATCAGGTGCCAAAATCATACCAAGGTGTCCAAATCTAGGAACTTCAAGACCCAAAGCCTCAAAAATCAATATTTGTTTGTATGTATTTGAAATATGGTCTTCCCCACGGATTACGTGCGAAATTTTCATCAAAGCATCATCAATTACAACAGCGAAGTTGTATGTTGGCGCACCGTTTGATTTTTGGATAACAAAGTCTCCGATTAGGTTTGTATCCATGTGCAATTCACCTTTTACAAGGTCATTGAATCTCAAAATAGAAGAATCATGGAAAGCTTTTTGAGCCTTTGCAATATTGAATCTGATTGCAGGTTTTCTACCTTCTGCTCTCAATTTTGCTTTTTCTTCTTCTGTTAGATTTTCGCATTTTTTTGTATAAACATAAGGTTTCTTAGCTGCTGCAGCTTCTTCCTTTTCTTTTTCAAGTTCTTCAGGTGTGCAGAAACATTCATAAGCAAAACCTTTGTCTAATAATTCTTGAACATATTTAGGATAAATATCAAATCTTTCTGATTGAGTGTATGGACCGTAAGGACCACCAACATCAGGACCTTCATCCCAGTTCAAACCTAATGCTTTTAAACTGTCAAAAATATTATCAATATATTCTTGAGAAGTTCTTTCAGCATCAGTATCTTCAATTCTTAAAATAAATTTACCGTTATTTTTTTTCGCAAATAAATAATTAAATAGCGCAGTTCTAGCGGTTCCAATGTGTAAGTTTCCGCTTGGAGACGGAGCTATTCTAACTCTAACTTCTGACATTTTAGCCTTCTTTCTTTAAAAATTTTTAGCAATCAAAGAATACCACAAGGGCATTGTGTTTTCAAGTCAGTAATAAGCTCCTGGGATAGTTCATTAAAATATTTTGTATGGATTTAAAATATTTTTAGGGTCAAAAGTTTTTTTTATCAAACGCATATAATCCAATGCGCCCCCTTCAACCACTCTTGAAATATAAGCTTTTTTCTCCAATCCAATTCCGTGTTCGCCGGAAATTATACCACCAAGCTTAACCGTTAAATGATAAATCTCTGATTTTGCAATTTTGTAGCGTCTGTATTCATCCTTGTTGTTATAATCAATTGGAATTTGCGGATGCACACTGCCATCTCCTACATGCCCGACCATACACATATTAAGCTTGTATCGAGAACAAATTTCTTGAATACCTTTAACAAGTTTTGCTAGATTTTCACGCGGAACAATTACATCATCTGTAGTCACATTTGGACGCAACTTTGTACAAGCAGCCATAGAAGATCGTCTTGCACTCCAAATGTTATCAGCCTCTTGCTTGTTTTTTGAATACTGAAGACTAGAGGCAGAGTTTTCTCTTAAAACAGCGCAAATAGTTGCTCGTTGCTCATCTATGGTTGAAGAAAATCCGTCAAACTCTATAATAAGAGCAGCTTCTTTATCTGTCTGCAAACCTGTTGGATAAAATTTTTCCACTGTTTGCAGAGCATTTTTATCCATAAAATCTATTGTAGTAGGACAAATTTGTTTTTCGATAATCTTATTAACTGCAGAAATAGAATCTTCTACCGTATCAAAATATGCCATTACAACTTGGGTCGCTTGAGGTTTTGTTATCAGCTTTAATGTAGCCTCAACAACGATTCCAAGAGTTCCCTCTGAACCTACAAACAGACTGCCTAAATTATAACCTGTAGCATTTTTAATGGTATTTGAACCTGTTCTAATAAGTTTTCCATCAGCCATTACAACAAGCATGTCTATTACATAATCTTTTGTTGCACCATATTTAAAACATCTTGCACCTGCTGAATTTTGAGCAATACTACCACCGATTGTAGAGACTTTCAAATTTGAAGGGTCTGGCGGATAAAATAATCCTAACTCTTCTACCCGTTTTTGAAGTTCACCTACAATAACTCCGGGCTGAACTCTTGCTGTCATATTTTCAGAATTGATTTCAAGAATTTTATTCATTTTTGAAAAATTCAAAATTATCCCACCATGAGTCGGAATACACGCTCCAACTGTATTTGTTCCGGCACCACGACAAATGATTGGGGTCAGGTGTTTATTAGCCAATCGAACAACTTGTTGAACCTGCTCAATATTTTCAACAAAAACAACTGCATCCGGCAATTGAGTTTTTATATATGGATCATTTGAAGCATCAACAGAATATACGTACCGTTCTTCAATATCAGTTAGTACATTCTGCTTTGGCAGGGTATTATTCAGTTCTTTTATCAAATTACTAGTCAACATAAGATGCCAGTTTTTCTATATTTGTACTCAATTTTGCAATTTGCTTATCGATTTTATCAATTTTTCTTGTAACTTTAGAATCATCAATATCTTCAACCGCTGATAAAATTTTATCTAAAGCTATTTCTAACCTATCAATACGTTCTTGTTGTTCTTCAAATTTATCTTCAAGACCGCCAAGCTTGCTAATTTGTTTTTCAAAATAAGCAAGGCGTTCTTGCTGTTCATCAAACTTTTCTTCTATTGAGTTTAGAATTTCAGTTTGTGCAGGAACAGTTTTTTTCAAACCTTCCAATGCTGATTTTACATCAACAATTTCATCAGAATTTGTTGAAATTTTATTCATACTTTCACTAGCAGAGTCAATCCATTCTCCCATATAAATAAGAGCTTGGCGCATAACCTTATCTGATGCATTTGAAGTTTCAAGCATTTTTGTAACTTTGTCAACTTTTGTAGTTAATTGGTCGGTTATAACCTTGCCAAAGTCTTCAAATGTACTATTTAAGGCATTGTATGATTCGCCTGATTTTACAACAAGTTGATTTGTTAGAGCTTGCAAACTCTTGATATCAGTGTTTATCCTATCAAACTTAATTCTTAGCCCAAACACTTCTTCTTTGGTTAGGGAGTTTTGCAAATCTTCAACTGATGTTCCGATTTGGTTAATATTATTTAAGATTGACGCTAGTTGTGTGGCATTGTGTTCTTGCTCATTTGTTTGCAATTCATTCAATGCTAATCTCAATTTTGCTAAATCTGATTCAATATCTTGCATAGAATATGTATAATCCGGTCCATCTTCAGGACTGGTTATTTGCTTCAATTGTTCTGTAACTGCAGCAAGATTTTGGTTAATTTCATCAGTTTTTTCTTCAACAAAATCTTTGATGTCTTCGGATTCTTCAATAAATGAAACCTGTTCAAAAATGGTTACAACAGCAGCCATAATAGATTCTTTCATTTCGCGAAGAGTTTTTTGAATCTGTTTTGTATTGTTGTTTGAATTTATATTATTAACTTCTATTGTTAATTCTTTTAAACATTTTTTAACCGCATCCGTTTTATTATTCTTTTCAAGACTATCTATGTAATCGGTTTGAGCCATAATCAAATCTTTTACATCTTGAAAGTCCCTTTGGTGAGATGCATTATCACTTTCTGCAATAATATCAATTTTATGATTCAAAGTTTCCAAAATTGATGTAATTTTCGCATCTGATTCCGATAGTCTTTGAACATTGTCAACTTTTTTATCTACTGAAGATAAGGTATCTTTCAAAGACTTAATGCTCTCATTTGCAGATTTGTTTGCAGAATCAAGTTTTTCATCAACATTTAATAATGTATATTTAATGTCTTCAATATTATTGTTTGTTTCAAGTGATGCCACATTATCAATCTTGCTTTCAATAGAATCAAGAATTTCTTTTAAATCTTCAAATTCATCAATCTCATCACTTTGAGCAATTATATCGACTTTTGATTCAATAGAAGATAGTGAACTTCTAAGTTCTTCAATTTCACTAGTATCTTTTGATATTGAAGATAGTTCATTTACAACATTCTCAATAGTTTCAAGAGCGGTTTTTAACTCTGACATTTCTTCTGTATTATTTGAAGAATATGCTTCATCAAATTTTTCTTCAATAGAAACTAAAGTTTCTCTAATTTCATCCAATTCTTCTGAATTGTCAGTAGCCGCCAATATATCGATTTTATCGCTGATTACATTTAATAAATTATGAGTTTTTTCTGTTTGTTCAGAATTATCAATTTGCTCAAGTGCATCTCGAACTTCTTCAATCAAATCATAATCATCAGTTGATGCCAATATATCAAGTTTTTCATTGATTAATGCAAGCATTGATTGCGTTTGTGGGTCAGCACTACTTACAGAATCACTTGAATTTAGTTGTTCAAGTGCTTGCTTAATTTCTCCAATCCATTCAGAGTTATCAGAAAGGGTCAAAATATCAATTTTGCCATTGATTTCTTCTAACATTGTATGGATTTCATCACCTGCAATATAAGTTTTTATTTCGTCAAGCCACTCTTGAGGTTTGATTGTTTGCGCCAACAATTCAATTTTGTTATTCAAAGTCAATAACAAATTATCATTTCCTAATGTTGGAATTGATTTTAGTGTAGATGAAACTTTCTTTTGGTCTTCTTTTGGAATAACCTTTTCGACATCACTATGAAGATTTTGAATATCTTGTTTTAGCAAATTAAGCGCTTTTACAAAGTCAAAATTACCTTCACCAACAATAATTTCTTCTTGTTCTTGATCCTCATTATTTTCTATTTTTGTTGTTTCAACTTCATTTTCAGATTCGGTATCTTGAATTTCCTCAGATTCAGATTCTGTGTCAATATCTTCATCGACGATATCAATATCTTCATCTATATCAATGTCAGTATCTGTTGGTGAAATTTCTGCAAGCGGCTGAGGTTTTGCAACTGAAATTGTATCCATTTTGTTTTTTATAACATTTAGAACTTCTTTTATTTCAGCATTTTCACCTGATAAATCTTTGATAAGCTCAGAAAATTTGTCAAAATCTTGTTTTAATTCTTCAATAATTTGAGCATTTTTATCCGTTTCAAATTCTTTTTCATATTGGTTAGATTCAAAAAACTCAATATCCTCAATAGATTCTTCATTTTGAAGTTTACTCAAATCTTTTGCTCGAGATTGGAAACATTTTTTCAAGTCTTCTATCGCATTAATAATTTCTTCGTTATTTAATGCAACTGTCAACATTGACTTAATTTCGTTGTGCTGAATCTCCATTTGTTGAGAAAGAGTATCTTTCACATCTTTTGCAGTTTCAACAACCAAATCTTTTTGTTCAGATTTAAACTCATTGATTTTATCGACAAATTCCTTAAACTCCTTCATATTTTCAGCTTCAGGAGGGGCAATTCTGTTTAACTTGTCTTCTAAATCATTTCTTAAATTGTCAATTTTAATTAAAACAGAATCAATATCACCTAAAATAAAATCACGCAAATTATTTTCTGTAGTAGCTAACGCGCGAGAAATTGCAGTGTATGATTCTTCAAGTTTTTCATAAGAACTTGGAGAATATTTTGTATTTTCGCTCAAGTCCTCTTGGACAGCATCATGAATTGCTGTAAGATTTTCTTTTATTTTTATTTCTTCCGCTTTTGTATTTGTTCTAATGATTGTAGCAATCATTGTTTTTATTGGTTCAAGTTCTTGAAGAAGAGTATCTGTTTTAGCATTCAGACTGCTTATAACATCTGTATTAATTAATTCAAGTTCCTGTTTAACATCCATCAACTTGTTATCAGTAACTGTTAAACGCTCATATAAATCGATATTTTCAGTACTTGTATGTCTTAATTCTTTTATCAAATCCAGCAAACATGATGCTTTTTCTTCAATAAGTTCTGCATTATAGGCAAAACCTGTTTGAAGTTTCTCATCAATATTTAATGAAAGTTCACTAAGATTTTCTCCAAGTTCACTCAATTTGTCAGCAACAAATACTGATAAACTTTCCTCAGACGTATTCTTTTCAAAGTTCAGAGCTTTAAATGAATCACTCAAAGATAAAATTTGAGATTTAATATCTGAAATTTCACTTAAAGAATCTTTTATGGCTGAATTTTGATTTTGTTCTGTTAAAATACTTTCAAAATAGCCAAGCTTTTCCAACACATCAGACAATGTATCAGCGTTCACTTTTTCTACGGACTGTAAACTTTCTGTCAACTCATCAATTTTTGCCAATATATCAGAATTTGTATTTTTATCATTTGTATCAAGAATTTCTTTTATACTTAGCAAATATTCTTTGATTTCTGCTGTTGTCTCTTTATTTACAGCCTCTATTTCTGTAAAGTTTGATTTTTTATTCTCAATAATTTCTTTGAGTTCACCAACGGCACTTTTCAAATCTTCAGTGTCTAAAGTTTTCATTCCTGCAAGATAATCAGAAATTGAAACAAGTTTTGATTCAATACTGTTATTAGATTCTTCTTGATTAACCAGAATTTGTTCTATATTTTTGTCAATAGTCTCAGTATTTTTAGATAAATCTTCTACAAAAGTCCTCAAGTCTTCTGTAAATTTTGCAAATTCTTCACCTGAAGTTATTGCAGAAACTGTCTTTTGAAGTTCTGATAAACTTACGATAATTGAATCATTGTGCATTTCAGATGTGCTTAAAAAGTCATTTTTCAAGTCTTCAATCATCTGATAAACATCTGCAACAGTTCTTCCAACTTTTTTGGCATCCATATTTTGAGATAGCTCGTCAATTTCAGATGCGATATTATGAACAGTTTGCAAAACCTCCATCAAGTTTTCTTGCTTAGCATTATGTTCATTCCCTTCAACAAGTTTTTCTGTATTTTCTTTAATTTTTGAATCTGAAAGCCACTTTTCAATTGATGCAGATTTGTCATAAAGATGCTCAAATTCATCATCAAAATTAAGCTTATCTATCATATTTTCTATATCGTCTGACTTTGCTGACAATGCCTCAATATCATCCTTATTTGCAACTCCTTGCAAATTTTCAACTAGGCTCAATTGATTGCTGTTTAGAGTAGCCATATCATCATGTGTTGGCAAATTATCCAACCTGTCTGCCAATTTGTCAGCCTTTTGTATAAGCTCATCAACTGCAGTTTTATTTAATTTGTCATTTTCTAAAAGCTTGTCGATATCTTCTTTTTGAGGAAGAATTGAAAGCATTTTTGAAACATGATTTTTAATATCATAACTTTCTTCTTCAAAAGAAATATCATTAATTGCAGAAAGAACTTTTGATGTCACAACATCACTTATATCAGATACAATATTTTTAATAATTGTAAGTTCTTCTGTCAATACACCCAACTTGCTGTCTATATCAGAAATATTTTCAGTTGTATCCGTTTTTTCAATATCTTTTTCTAAACTGTCTAATTTGTTAAACAAACTTTGCAAAGAATCTTCCAACACACTTGTATCAGGAAGCTTTTCAATATCTTTAGTAACATTTGCCAAATTTTGTTTAATTTCGTCAGTTTGAGAAACTAGAGACTCTGTTTTATCTGAAATTTGCGCAAACAATTCTTTTGTTGCAGTCTCATCCATTTTTTTATTCATAATGTTTGCCGCAACTTGTAAGCCCTCAATATCAGATTTGTCAGCGAGATTATTTATTTTTTCAGAAATTTCTTCTGATTTTTGAATAATAGAATCAATTACACCTTGAGTCATTTTTAAACTTTCATTAGTCGCAACATTAGAAAGCAAAATTTCAAGGTTAGAATCTCTTTTATCAATCAAAGTCAGATAATTAACAATATCCGTTGCGGTTTTATACATAACATCTAATTGCTCTTTCATCTGAGTATTGATTGCGGTTTGGTCTGACTTAATAAGATTTGTAAGGATTGTTTTAAGGTCAGAATTTACACTATCAATAGTGCTTTTATAACCATGATTTAAGTTTTCAAAATCATTTCTCAAAAGAGTAATGGTTCTAAGAACATCTTCTTTGTCGGATTTATCGTTACTAATATCGGCTAATCTGTTTTCAATACCTGCAAGCAAGGCTTTTTGCTGTCTTGCTTCAGAGTAAAAATTGTTCATGTTTGTAGAGAAAATATCAAAAAGCTCTTTAATATCTTTATTTTTGACATGCTCTTCTTGTTCTTGGAACATAGCCTTCAATGCTTTTTCTATATCAGAAAACTTGTTCAAAGTCGTTGTATATTTATCATCCACAGATTTTGCAATTTCGCCCAAATAAGCTTTTATCAAATCTGCTGATGCTGAATTTTTATCAATAACTTCCAGTTTGTTTCCAATACTCGCTAAAAGTCTGTCAAAGCTTTCACTATTAGTGCTGTTAGCTCTCTTTATCTCCCTTAACATTTCAACGATTAGTTCTAATTCTTGAGCCATTCTTATGTCCTTAAATATATATCCCTACATTTTTAATATTAGCAGGCATAGAAATTTTAGTAAATTTTATTTCAATTATTTATTACAAATGTTAAGATTTGGTGCGTAAAAAAAGTTATTAGTGTTAGAATGTTCCTAGATGGATAGAGATGAAAGAGGAATAGTATGAGTCATATTGTTATTGATGAAAATAGGTGCAAGGCTTGCTATTTATGCATAAAAGAATGCCCTAAAAATTTGATAAAAGTAAGTGAAAAAACTAACAAATTGGGAAATAAGGTCGTAGAATTTTGTGATCCTGAGCATGAATGTTTGGGATGCGCAATGTGCGCGACAAGATGTCCGGATTTAGCTATTACAGAAGTATACAGAGGATAATTATATGGTAGCAGAATGCGTAACTGGTAAAAAAGTTTTAATTAAAGGTAATTATGCAATAGCACAAGCTGCAGTATTAGCAGGATGTCAGTGCTATTTTGGTTATCCGATTACTCCACAGAGTGAAATCGGAGAATTTATGAGCGGAAAGATGCAAGAGCTTGGCAGAGCTTATGTATCAGCAGAAAGTGAACTTGCTGCCATCAACATGGTAATCGGAGCATGCTCAACAGGTGTAAAAGCGATGTCATCATCATCATCTTGTGCTGTTTCATTGATGCAAGAAGCTTTGTCTTATGCAACATCTGACCAATTACCGGTGGTTTTGGTCAGTGTAATGAGAGGCGGACCTGGTTTAGGTAATATTTACCCATCTCAAGGAGATTACTTCCAAGCTACAATCGGTGGAGGTAACGGAGATTATAAAACCATTGTTCTTGCTCCATCTACGGTCCAAGAATGTGTTGATTTGACATACAAAGCTTTCTATTTGGCTCACAAGTATAGAAACCCTGCAATTTTACTTGCAGATGGCTTGTTAGGTCAAATGATGGAACCTGTAGAATTTTATGATTATCCGTATGAAGAAATTGATAATTCATCATGGGCATTAACAGGTGCTAAAGATAGGGATGGCAGAATCATCAGATCTTACGCTCCTTTAGCTGATAATCAATGTGTATTCTTGGAAAAACTTTATGACAAATATCGTCAAATTGAAGAAAACGAAACAGAATGGGAAGAAATCGGAACAGAAGATGCTGATGTCGTATTGATTAGTTTCGGTTCAACATCAAGGAACGTTAAAACAGCTGCAAAACTTTGCAGACAAAAAGGTTTGAAAGTCGGAATTTTAAGACCGATTACCTTGTTCCCATTCCCTAATAAGAGATTGCAAGAATTATCAAAAACAGTTAAGAAATTTATCACAGTCGAAGTAAATATGGGACAAATGGTCAACGATGTAAGATTGGCAGTAAACGGTGCTGTTCCAGTTGAATTGATTCACAAACCGGTTGGAGCACCTCCTGAGCCGGAAGAAATTGTAGCACAGATTGAGAGGTTGATGTAATGGCAACACAAGTATTCAAAATAGCAGATTCTTTAAAAAAAGATGTAAAATATACATTTTGTCCGGGATGTGACCATGGTGTTGCAGTAAGGCTTGTGGCAGAAGTATTAGACGAATTGGGCGTAAGAGAAAAATCAATTGTTGCAGCATCTATCGGATGTTCTGTTACAATTTATGATTTTCTAAATGTTGATGCAATTGAATCACCTCACGGTCGAGCATTGGCAGTTGCAACAGGAGTTAAGCGCGCAAAACCTGATAAATTTGTATTCAGTTATTCAGGAGATGGAGATTTCGCATCTATTGGCTTAGCTGAAAGTATGCACGCAGCTTTAAGAGGTGAAAATGTTTCAGCTATTTGTATAAACAATACAACTTACGGTATGACGGGAGGACAACTTGGACCTACAACGTTGTTGGGACAGGTTACAACAACGTCACCTACAGGCAGAAATGTTGAATATTACGGTTATCCGATAAAGATTGCCGAACATATTGCAATGTGTGATGGTACTGCATTCAGCGCAAGAGTTTCTCTTGATACAGTTGCAAATATCAAAAAAGCAAAACAAGCTATAAAAAAAGCTTTTGAAGTTCAAGAAAAGGGCTTGGGCTTTGGTTTTGTAGAAATTTTGTCAAGCTGTCCAACAAACTGGAGAATGACTCCTGAACAAGCTCATGACAGAGTTCGCAATGATATGATGCAGGTATTCAAACCTGGAATCTACAAAGATATTACAGCAAATAATTAAGGACTATAAAAATGGAAAAAGATTTTATAATAGCAGGATTTGGCGGACAAGGTGTTCTATTAGCAGGCGAAGTTTTGGCTAACGGATTTATGCTTGATGATAAAAATGTAACTTGGTATCCGAGCTATGGTGCAGAAATGCGTGGTGGTACAGTTAATTGTACAGTTGTAGCATCTGATGAAGAAGTTACTGCCGTACAAAAGTCTCATGCCGACTTTATTATCACATTGAATCAGGCATCCTTTGACAAATTTACCACTTGGGTAAAAAAAGGCGGAACTATTATTGTTAATTCATCTTTAGCAGAGATTAAAAAGACTAGAGATGATATCAATTATGTATTTCTACCAATTGCGCAATTAGCTCAAGAAAAATTAGGTAACATCAAAATGTCTAATATGATTGCACTAGGTGCTTTGGCAAAAGTTTGTGATACTGTTTCTCTTGAAACCCTTGAGAAAGCTTTGTACAACGTAATTCCACCTCATAGAAAGAACTTGATTCCAAAAAATATTGAAGCTTTCAAACTAGGCTATGAGTATGATTTATTAGCTACAAAATGCTAAAATCACCTAAAAAGTTGATTTTAAATTTGAACAGACAGTTTATTCTAATCATGTGATATTTAAGAGGTTTAATTAAGGTGAAACGAGAACTTATTTCTTCAATAAGAAAAAAAGAATTACAGCTGTCGAAATTAAGAGAGCACATTGACAAGAGTGAAGTTTGTTCAGATTTATACAACAAAGTTTTGATAGAAAAAGCTATTTTGACAAAACAATTGGAAGATTTACAAAGCAAGTCTTTGGTGAATAGAATCAAACATTTGTTACCTCGTCAGGAAAAGTTGATTTGCGACTATTTCCGTGGCAGATAATTAGTCAGTTAACGAACGAATAATTTTATAAAAATCCTGTAGCCTTTCGCGGGTTGCAGGTTTTATTCGTGAAACAATCTCGTCATACAAATCTGTGTCATCTTGTTGGTGCTCAAAATCAAATAGGTCTTTTATTTTTAGTTTCAGCACACTTGAAATTTTTTCAAGGTTTTCTGGAGATGGAAAACTTCAAATTTCCTTTACAAAACTTAACAAAACTGGCAAAAGTTGCCATTTTCAGGGTTTTATATTATACTACATATATAAAACAAGCTATAAAGGTGGTGAAAATATAAATGGCAGAAGTTAAAGTTGGCGAAAACGAAAGCATTGAAAGCGCTTTGAGACGTTTCAAAAAGAAAATCCAAAAAGCTGGTATTCTTTCTGAAGTAAAAAAACGCGAAAGATATGAAAAGCCAAGCGTTAAAAGAAAACACAAATCAGAAGCTGCTCGTAAGAGAAAAGTGTAAGATTTAAGAATAAATAACTAAAAAAGGAAGTCCATACGGTCTTCCTTTTTTAGTGCATTAAGCTTACCTGAACTTATTTTTCTTGGCTCTAATTTTTACTTTCCTTCAAAAATATTCTTATTCTTGAGTTTTTCTCTCGGCACAACAAGACCACAATATTTACAAGCAAATATTGTATTGGAACTATCCAATGGCAAAAATAGATGTTCACAATTGTCACTATCTTCAATCAAGTCATCTTCATTTGCGTTCATTGGATCAAAATTCGAAATATCTGATTTTTCTTTCTTCTTAAAAACTTGTGCTATAAGTTCAAAAATATACATTATAAAGTAAAGCTTTCAGGAAGAAGATGAGCCAATGTGTAAACTTGGATTCCGTCACCCATTTTTACGATAACATCAAGTTCTTCATCGTTGTCGCAAAATTCGTGCAAAACTTGTCTGCAAGCTCCGCATGGGGTACAATTGTCTCTTAATGGAGAATAAATTGCAATAGCTTTTATTTTTCTTTCACCATTAGCAATTGCTGTACCAATTGTATTGCGTTCAGCACATATTGTCATTCCAAGACTTCCATTTTCAAAATTGCATCCTGTATAAGTGTTGCCCTTGTCTGTAATTAAGCAAGCCCCTACAGGGAATTTTGAATAAGGAACATAAGCGTTCTTTGAAACTTCTTTTGCTTTTTCTAGTAATTCTTCGTATGTCATGATAAATCCTCTTTTATATTTATTATAATTTTATTTTCAAATTTTTAATCACTCATTTGTTGGACTTGAACTATAGCACATAATTTAAAATTTGTAAAATTTTTTAATAATTTTAAAGTTTTTACACTCTTGTACCGATAATTATAAAAAACAAGGTCGGACTATGGACGTATCAAGAATAGAAGCTGTATCGCCCAAACAAATAGATTGGCGAAAACTCACAGCAAAAGAAATAATTAAATATGACTCACAAGGTATAGATGTTCCTGCTGAATATTTGCAATGGGCAAAGCAGTTTCGTGCAGATATTACCGCTAACGATAAAGACGAAACGACCTACGAAATGGCAACAAGTTCAACTAATATTCTACAAAAAGTTGAAACCGAGCAAGGCTCAACAACCAATAATTCGACAGAAGAACCTCAAACCACTACGCCAGAAGAAAAAGAACCTACTGCAAAAGAATTGCGCAAATCAATGGAAGATGAAGGAGCAAGCCTTTATAAACTTGGCAAAACATTTAGAGATTTGAGTGGTGACAAAGAAAAAGACTCAAAATCATCTGATAATATTAGCTCATCTTCTGCAGAAAACTCTTCAAATTCTATAGAAGGCTTAGACAATTATATGTCTGAATTGATGTCACAAATTAGTGAAGTCAAAGCGGAAATCAACTCTGAAAAAGGCAAGAAAAACGATTCTCGAATATCAAGAATTAACCGCCTAATGCAACAATTAAAGATGTATGGTTCAGAGGGACAATCCACTGCAGCAGGCTATAATGTAGATTTGAACAATTTGCAAGCTATAGTTGAAGGTCAATCCGGAACAATTGAATCAGGTTTAGACTATGGAACTGAAACCTCAGAAATTGGTAACGAAATAAAGCGATTCCTCTGGTATAGAGGATTTGGCAAACGCGTTATTCGAGCAGGAGATGCTGCTGTTGATGCTTCAGAAAATGCAAGAACCTCTCAGCAAAATGCACTAAGTTCTATCAAAGGTGATTTAGACACTGTTATTAGCCACCAAACAAATATAAGTTCACAAACGGGAGTTGGGGCAATTTCAGAATCCCAAAACAATAAAGATGCAAATGCAAACGGAGATAAGAAATCAGATTCAGAAAAAGCAATACAAACAGCTCAAAATGATGGCACAGACACAACTGCAAAATCGACTACCGATTTAGACACTATTCTAAAAGCAAAAATAAGAAGAGGCGAAGAAGTCCAAACCTAATTTTTCTTTAGAGATGTGATGGCTTGTTCTACATTTTCAGCTTTATAAATATAACTTCCAGCAACAAGGGAGCATGCGCCAAGTTCTGTACAAATTTTTGCGGTTTGTTCATTGATTCCGCCATCAACTTGAATAATTAATCCATCAGGTGAATTTTCTTTTATAGTAGGGATTTTATCCGCACAATCCTGCATAAATTTCTGACCACCAAAACCTGGTTCTACAGTCATCACAAGTAGCAAATCAAGTTCCGATAAAAACTCTAAAATATCATTCGGTGATGTTTTAGGTTTAATTGACATACCGACTTTTTTACCTAAACTTTTAATTTTTCTTATAAGTTCAAAAGTTTTTGTTTTATCTGCAATTGCCTCATAATGAAAAGTAATGATATCTGCTCCAGCTTTAGCAAAAGCTTCCACATATTTTTCAGGATTTTCAATCATCAAATGAACATCAAGCAACAAATTTGTCACTTTACGCAAAGAACTAACAACAGGAATTCCTATCGTGATATTTGGAACAAAATGTCCATCCATAACATCAACATGAATCCAATCAGCTCCTGCATTTTCTACCTTTTTGATATCTCTTTCAAGGTTTGCAAAATCCGCCGACAAAATTGACGGAGAAACAATAATCTTGTCCATTAAATAATCCCCAAATTTTTGCAGGCTGAATAAGCACATTTTTGCTCAGCCTCTTTTTTGCTCAAACCAGTTTCGACAGCCAAAACTTCACCGTTATATCTAACTTCAACCTCAAATTCTTTTTTGTGTTGAGGACCAATCTCTTTTATAACATTGTATTCAGGTGTATTTTTAGTTTGCCCTTGAGTGTATTCTTGCAAAATTGCTTTTGCATTAAATTTTTCAAAATGCTTTTCTACATCCAAAATATATGGTTTAAATGTAGTTTCAATGTATTTTAAAATCTCATCAAATTTACCATCAAGATAATACGCACCTAAAATTGCCTCAAAAGCGCAAGCACAAATAGAATTAAGATTTCTACATCCTTGTTTTTCTTCGTGCTTACTCATTATTATCAAATCTTGTAAGCCGTTATGCTTAGCAATGTCAGCCAATGTATTGTCAGAAACCACAACACCTCTAATTTTTGACAGCTCTCCTTCTCTAGAATCAGGATACATTTTGAATAACACGTCAGAAATTGTCAATTTTAAAACAGCATCTCCCAAAAATTCCAAACGCTCGTAACATTCAGTTTCAGGGAGATTTAATTCTTTTGTATAAGAGGAGTGGGTCAGTGCATGTTTATAATACTCTGCCGTAACAGTTTCTATTCCAAAGATTTCAGCTACGGTTTTAGACATTAGAACAATCCTTTCAAATGACTAACTAATGTAACCATCCAATCTGTCTGAAAAATGAAACATTTACAGAAATAATACATAATCGGTATTGTTAAAATAAAACTATCCGTTCTATCCAAAAAACCACCGTGTCCCGGAAGACTAGAACCTGAATCTTTTACTCCGGCATCTCTTTTTAGCATTGATTCACAAAGATCACCAATTTGAGCAAATACAGTACAAATCACACCTGCAATAGCTGACATGTACCAAGACAAATCAATAAATAGCCCAATTACAACAGCTCCAAGAATTGCAAAAAACATTCCGCCAATAGAGCCTTCAATTGTTTTATTTGGACTGATGACAGGAGCAAGTTTGTGCTTACCTAACTTTGTTCCAACATAATAGCAACCAACATCGGTCAATAAAATCGCAGTAAACATCAAAACTACAAAACCTAATCCGCTATCGTATTTTGGACAGCTTAAATCTCTTAAAAAGATTAAATGTAACGGAAACCATCCGCAATAAACCATTCCTAATAACGTTGTTGCAACATTGGCAATATACGGTTGTTTACCTCTAAATAATACCCACATAAACGAACACATCGCACAGATTGTGAGTGTTATTGCAACAAGGTCAAAGCGTTTGAAATATACGACAGTTGCAAGTATTATCTCTGTAAGATAAATGACTTTGAGGCTTGGATAAAAACCTTTGTGATTCAATATTTTTACATATTCTCTTGAACCAAATCCTAACAGAACCACTAGCATTAACAATAACGATATATCACCATACATAATGCAAAGCATTACGATTGTTCCCATTATGAATCCTGTCAACATTCTAGTTGCGTTTTTATTCAAGCCCAACTCTATCATTATACTGTCATAACCTCTTTTTCTTTTGCTGCTACTGCTGTATCAATATTTGCAGTATATTTATCTGTTAATTTTTGAATTTTTTCTTGATTATCTTTTACTAAATCTTCAGGTAGATTTTCATTCTTTTCGATTTTTTTCAAGTTGTCAGTCATATCACGACGAATATTTCTTACTGCAACTTTAGCTTCTTCACCTAACTTTTTAACATCTTTAGATATTTCACGTCTTCTATCTTCAGTTAGAGGTGGGAAAGTCAATCTGATACAAGTACCATCACTGTTTGGAGTAATTCCAATTTCAGCTTTAATGATTGCTTTCTCGATTTCTTTCATAATAGATTTATCGTAAGGGGTGATAACAAGTGTTGTACCATCTTGTACTGAAACTTGAGACATTTGTCTTAATGGAGTTGGAGCTCCATAGTACTCAACAATAACTTTGTCCAAGATTCCAGGATTAGCACGACCTGAACGAATTGAACCAAATTCTTTGTGAAGTTGGGCAATTGCTTTTTCCATTTTTTCTTCTCCGAATAAAAATAATTCTTCTAAAGATTCTGTCATTTTTTACCTCTTTCGTATATTAACTAATGTATGTCCCTATTTTCTGACCATCTAGGATATTTTTAATGCCGTTTTCTTTTTTGAAATCAAATACGACAATTGGAATTTTATTTTGCTTACACAATGCGCAAGCTGCTGTATCCATTACCTTTAAACCATTTTTAATAATTTCATCATAGTTGATATTTTCTAATTTTTTAGCATCTGGATTTGTTTTTGGGTCATCTGTATAAACCCCATCAACTCCGTTTTTAGCCATAAGCATTGCCTCTGCATTAATTTCAGATGCTCTTAGGGCAGCTGCAGTATCTGTTGTAAAGAATGGATTACCCGTACCTGCTGCAAAAATTACAACTCTGCCTTTTTCAAGGTGCCTGATTGCTCTATGACGGATGTATGGTTCAGCTATTTGGTTTATTGCGATAGCTGATTGAACCCTGCACTGAACCCCAATTTGAGTTAATGCACTTTGTAAAACAACTGCATTCATAACAGTTGCCAACATTCCGACATAATCTCCTGAAGCTTGATCCATGCCCAATTCAGCACTATTTCTCATTCCTCTAAAGATGTTTCCACCACCAACAACAACAGCAACTTGAGCACCTTCAGATGTCACTTTTTTGATTTCATTTGCAATCATTGTAACAGGAGTTTTATCAATACCGAACTGTTGATTTCCCAACAATGCCTCTCCGCTCACCTTTAATAAAATTCTTTTATATTTCAACTTAATATCTCCCTTATATTCTCTGCTTTATCCTATCGTAAATACATTCGGTTGTAAAGGTTTTATCTACTCTAAAGTTTCTTGAATTGAAATGGAATCAATTCCTTCCATATTCTGAAAAGCTTTGTATAACTCCTTGATAGGTTTTCTTGTCATAACATCTAAAATACAAGTAATTTTTGAACAATTTTGGTCTGCAATCATTTGTTTTTTAGATAGCTCTGAAATATCTTGGTATTTTTCAATAATAAATTCTTGGATTTTTTCTGCAAATTCATTTTGGCAAACAATACCGATTTTGATACGTTTTGTACGCTTTGTACTGGTAGGAAGGACTTTTCTTTCAAATACTCTTATTGAAACAAGTGTTAAAATAGATAACAATGTTCCGGCAAATGCAATTTCAAACATGCCTGCTCCACATGCCATACCAATACTTGCAGCTATCCATAAAGTTGCAGCTGTTGTTAAACCAAGAACGATTGGACCGTTTCTCAAAACCGTACCTGCACCAATAAAACCGATACCTGTGACGATTTGAGCCGCAACCCTTGAAGTATCTCTTATACCTGTTGCTTGGTCAACTACGACATTATCTCCCGGTGCAAATGTCGGAAAACCGTAAATAGAAATCAAAGTGAATACGCAAGCTCCCAAACATACCAGAATGTGCGTTCTTAAACCTGCATATTTATTGGTAAGTTCTCGTTCTAAACCTAAACAAAATCCAAAAATCACAGCAATAGTAATTCGCAGCATATAATCTAAATTTATTATATTTGTCAGGTGGTCCATATTTACATCAAGCATTATTACTTAATCCTTTCATTATTTTTTATTTCAAGTTCTTTTATTTTAGCAATTATTCGTTTATATTCTTTTTTATTTCCAAGTTTCTTTTCAATATTTGCTTTAACTTGCAAAGCATCAACAGAATGTGGCATTCGAATAATTGCTCTATCTATATAAGCTTTAGCAACTTTGTAATTACCTCTACGACTTTCAAGTTCTGCTTCATACAAATAACTTTGCGGTTTTGGAGACTCTTCAGCAAGCATTTTGCCAACAACAATTTGAGCATTTTTATAATCTTTTGTCAGAATATAAATTTTCGCCAAATGTTTTAAATTATTTTCTTTTTTTGCATAGTATAGCGCATTTTCAAAATCCCCATCCTGAATATAAGCATAAGTTGCCAAATATGTTGTAGCAGGAGTTTGTGCATTTATTTTCTCTAATCTCTTATAATATTTTATTACAGAGCAATAATCTTTTGACTCCAATAACCCAGGTAAAGCCGCCTCAATTGTGTAAACTTTCTGCGGATAAAACAGCGAAAATTCTACGGCAAGCTTGTCCCATTTTGTATTGTGCGTACCTGTCTGTCCCTGCTCAACCATTCCAATATAAACATACAAAAAAGGAAGAATCCATAGAAAAACAAAAACACCAAAGGCAATAAGTCCAGCTGCTAATGCTGTTGCGATTTTTGAATCTTTACTCATACTTTTTCTATTTATCCTCCATTATCTTATTTTACTTTGTGGATCTAAAATATCTCTTATGGTATCACCTATAAGGTTAAATGCCAAAACCGATACAAAAATTAAGAATCCGGGAGCAAGCAACCAAGGGCGATATATAATATTTGTAAACTCTTGAGCTTCTTTTAACATATTCCCCCAACTGGCATCAGGCTGCTGAATACCTAACCCTAAAAAGCTCAATCCTGATTCAGACAATATGTATGATGGTATTGATAGGGTCATAGCAACAATTACAAAACTTGTTGTTTGCGGTAAGATATGTTTTGTAATTATTCGCATTTTTGATGCACCTATAGACTGCGCAGCTTGAACATATTCCTGATTTTTTATTGATAAAACCATACCTCTAACGACACGAGCAAATCCTGCCCAACCAATCAGAGCAAGTATTATAACAATCAATAAAAATCGCTGAGTACTTGTCATGCCTGAGGGCAATATAGAGGCTAAAATGATTAGTAAATAAAAACTTGGTATAGACATAACTGCCTCTGCAAATCTCATCATTACCGCATCAACTTTTCCTCCGAAATACCCTGAAATTCCACCATACAATAATCCTATAGGAAACAAGACAAATAATGCCAAAAATCCTATTGTCATAGAGATTCGTCCACCAAACAACAATCTTGAAAAAACATCTCTTCCATTTATATCTGTGCCGAGAAGAAATATTCTACCGCCAGCATCCGTAGTAAACAGGTGCCTTTTCATCGGAATTAGCCCTAAAAACTTGTAAGGCTCACCTTTTGATAAGAATTTTACATAGTGTTTTTTTGTCCTATCAAAATTATATTCAATTTCAAGTGTATCTTGATTAAATGTTCTCACATAATTGTAAGTATATGGCTTTGACAATTTGCCATTTTCATCTATAGTAAAGACTTTTGATGGCGGTACATACGCCATTGTTCTATCTGAAAAATCTTTAGTATAAGGTGCAATAAAATCAGCCAAAAATAAGGTAATATAAATAATTCCAAGAACAATTAGGGCTGCTCTTGCAAATTTATCTTTCCATAATTGTATCAAAACTTCTCGTATCATCATGACTTCACCCTAATCCTCGGATCAGTGATAATAAGTAGAATATCAGCAATTAAATTACCTAAAATAAGCATTATTGCTCCCATCATCAAAGATGCCATTACAAGATTTATATCAGATTTTAAAACAGCTTCAAGTATCAATCTGCCAAGTCCCGGATATTGAAATACATATTCTGTCAATGCTGCACCACTCAGCAATCCTGCAAATTCAAATCCAAGCAAAGTTATCATTGGATTAATCGCATTACGTAATGCGTGTTTATAAATTACAGTAAATTCAGGTAGCCCCTTTGCCCTTGCAAATTTTACATAATCACTATCAAGTACATCAAGCATATTTGCTCTCATTTGTCTTTGCAAACCGGCAAGAGATATTGTAAACAGTACAAACACCGGCAAAACTAAATGATATGATATATCAAGAAACTTATGAAAGATATTCATATCTGCAAAATTAGGACTGGTCAAACCTCCGATAGGAAACCAACCAGTTTTTACCGCAAACATCAACAGTAATACGGCAAAGAAAAATGATGGAATCGCCATACCAATACTTGTCAAAACAGTCAAAATTCTGTCAAATGGGGTTTTCCATTTTACTGCTGCAATTATTCCTAAAGGAACTCCGACAAGCCAAGTTAAAAATATTACAATAGTTGTCAAAAGCAGTGTATTAGGTATTCGTTCTTTTAATTTTTGACTAACTCTTTCTCCGTTTGAAGTTACCCCCAAATCGCCTTTTACAAACGAAATTGCCCATTTACCGTATTGCACGATTATAGGTTTATCAAGTCCTAAACGTTGTCGCTCTTTTTCTACAGTAACAGGTGATATTGACGGATTTAATTTCAATTCAGCAAGAGGGTCAACAGGAGATAATCTGATAATAAAAAAGCTTATAATTGAAACCATCACCAATAGCGGTATAGTTTGAAGTATTCTTTTTACTATATATTTCAGAGTTTCCATTGTTAGTTATCTCCTCCGATGTAAATTTCTTCAATATTATGAGTCAGTCCACCAAGATTTGACGGATAAATATTTTTGAACTTGTCACGAATTGCCATAATAATAACAGGTGAATAGATGTATATCATTGGTTTTTCGTTATAGACAATTTCTTGATATTTGTCATAATACTTTTTGCGATCTTCAAATTTTGTAGCTAAAGCACCTTGAGTATACAAATAATCAAGCTCCTTTTCCCACGGTAATAATTTAGCTTTACCTTCTTCAGGTGTTCGCATATTAAACATGTGGAGTCGACCGTCCGATAACCAGACATTTTTTCCACCATTTGGTTCTAATGGAGAACCGGTAAGTCCCATTATCACCATATCCCAGTCAAATGTACTAACAAGTTTATTAACCAGAGAATTGAATTCTATAGGTTTGAAATTGACCTTCATCCCCAAATCTTCAAGGTCTTGCTTGACCATAACACCAATTGCCTCACGCTCAGTATTTCCGGCATTTGTATATAAGTCAAACTCCACTCTATGACCATATTTATCATAAAGTTTTCCTTTTTTATCCGTATAAAAACCTGATTTTTTGAGGAGTTCTTTTGATTTATTGATATCTTTATCATAAGGTTTAAGTTTTTTGTTCAAATAAATAGAATTTAGGCTTTCTGGTGTAAATAGTGGCGCACCAATACCGTTTGCAATATTAAACACCATATTTTTTCTGTCAATTGCATAATCAACCGCCTTTCTAAAATTCAAATCTTGAAACCATTTTTGCTTAATTGGGTCAACGTAGAATTTTCCCTTTTTATTTGTACGATTGTTCAAATTTAGAGACAAATACATTGTTCCTGTAGTTGGACCAAGATTATACAATTTAAAATCAGAATGCGGTTCAATAGCTTTATATCTTGCGACTTTTGAACCTTGTAATGAAATTATATCAAGCTCCTTAGCCTCAAACTTCAAAACTTCGTTATTCAAATCCCCAACAATCAAAAATACAAGTCTGTTCAAATACGGTAATTTTTCACCCTTTTTATTTATTTCATAATAATTAGGATTTCTTTCAAATACTACTCTTTGAGCAGGAACATATTCTTTTAATTTAAAAGCGCCAGAAACAACAAAATCAGAGGGATTAGTATTGGTTGACAAAAATGTGTCAAAATCAACACCGCCATTTTTTACAGCAGATATGAAAAAATGTTTTGGAGCAATTGATGTTGATAACATCCTTATAAATGGCGCAAAAGGCTTTGGTGTCGTAAATATAACAGTATAATCATCAATCTTTTTTACCGTAGGTAATTTATCATCTATAACGAGAGAATCTCTTGTTGATGTATCACCAAGCCCTGCAAATATAATATCGCGCCAAGTGAATACAACGTCATCTGCAGTTATAGGTTTACCATCAGACCATTTTATGCCATGTCGTAGTTTGATTGTATAAGTTTTGCCATCAGGTGAAATAGAAAAACTCTTTGCGAGTTTTGGTATAGGTTGACCTGTAATAGGGTCAGATGTTAATAAACCATCATACATAACACTCGACAATTGAGAAGAAATATTGTCTTTGCAATTGAATGGATTAAATGTTTTTGGACCTTCTCCAATAGTTGATTCAATCATTTCTCCGCCAAATTTTCCAATCGGAGCTTGAGATTCTAAATAATCCACACCATTTATTGTAACATTTTTGGGTGTCGGATAACTTATTGAGAGTTCTTCATTGGTAGAAGTTTTTATTGTGTCTTTAGATGTAGGAACATCCTTAACCAAACAGGCTCTACATAATAAAGCCACAAAAATTACAACTAAAAATACCCTAAAACCTCTCCAAATCATGTCCCTAATATAGCATAAAAAGACATTAATGTATTCTCTTTTCGGATAATATATTGCATTATTATATTTTATGGGTGTACAATTTTAATAAAAAAAGGTTTATGTGGGAGGTTTAATATGTCATCTGCGGATAATAAAATTATTTTAACAAGAAATGCCTTAAAAGTATTAGAAAAAAGATACCTTAAACGCGACAAGAACGGAAATTGTATTGAAACTCCACAAGATATGTTTCGTCGTGTTGCTGATACAATCGCTAGCGGAGATTTAGAATTTGGTAAAACATCCAAAGATGTACAAAATTTATCAGACAGATTTTATAATGCAATTACTCATAGATATTTTATGCCAAATTCTCCGACCTTAATGAATGCAGGACGAGATTTGGGACAATTAGCAGCTTGTTTTGTTTTGCCAATAGATGACAGTTTAGAAAGTATTTTTGAAACAATTAAAAATACTGCATTGATACATCAATCAGGCGGAGGTACAGGGTTTTCATTTTCACGTCTAAGACCTAAAAACAGTGTAGTTCGCTCAACTATGGGAGTGTCCTCTGGACCTGTTTCTTTTATGGAAGTTTTTAACGCTGCAACCGAAGCCGTAAAACAAGGTGGCACAAGGCGCGGTGCTAATATGGGAATATTAAGGGTTGACCATCCTGACATCATTGAATTTATAAATTGCAAATCCGATAATAATAAATTGAACAATTTTAATATATCTGTTGCTATTACCGACAAATTTATGGAAGCATATTTAAACGGTAAAGACTACGATTTAATTAATCCGCAAAATAATGAAGCTGTAGGCAGAATGGATGCTGGTGCTGTTTTTGATTTAATTATTGATAGTGCATGGAAAAACGGTGAACCGGGAATTGTATTTATTGATAAAATAAATAAAGATAATCCAACTCCTCAAATCGGAAAAATAGAATCAACAAACCCATGTGGAGAAGTTCCGCTTTTACCTTATGAAGCTTGCAATTTAGGCTCAATAAATCTTGGACTTATGGTAAAAGAACAAGACGGAGAGTTTGTAGTGAATTGGGATTTGTTAGAAAATACTGTCCGTACTGCAATGAGATTTTTGGACAACGTGATTGTTGTAAATAATTATCCGTTACCGCAAATTTCTGAAATGGTTCAAAACAACCGAAAAATCGGACTTGGCGTAATGGGCTGGGCTGATATGCTTATGCAAATGGGTATTGCATATAATTCAGAAGGAGGGACAAGTTTAGCTACAGATGTCATGTCATTTATTGACTATGTATCAAAAACTGAATCTGTTGAATTGGCAAAAGAAAGAGGGTGCTTTAACAATTTTAAAGGTAGTGTATACGAAGACTCTCACTATTTTTCAAAGAAATTTGCAGGAAAGACTTCTCATAAAGTGAACGACAAAATGTGGGCTCAGTTGGATAAAGATGTTCAAAAATATGGATTACGTAATGCGACAACAACTTGTATTGCACCTACCGGAACAATTTCAATGATTGCAGGCGCATCAGGCGGAATTGAACCGCTGTTTGGTCTTGTTTTTTCAAGACTCATTATGGATGGAACAGAGCTATTGGAAGTTAATCCTGTTTTTGAAAAGTATATGAAAACTCATGGTTTATATACAGAAGATTTGATGAATAAAATCGCAAAATGTGGTTCAGTTGCACATATTGAAGAATTACCTGATGAGGTCAAAAGGATTTTTGTTACAGCGCATGATATTTCACCATACTGGCATGTAAAGATGCAAGCGGCTTTTCAGCAATTTACCGATAATGCGGTATCAAAAACCGTAAATTTTATTGAATCAGCAACAAGAGAGGACATCAAAAAGACATATATTTTAGCTTATAAAAATAATTTAAAAGGTATTACGGTTTATCGAAATAATTCAAGACAATTTCAGCCAATGAATTTGGAGAAAGCAAAAAAAACAATTGAAATAAAACCAATCGAACCACCTGAAGATTACAATCCGACAGGTGAAATAAAAACAGTAAAATGTCCAGAATGTGGTGCGGAAATAAAAATGGCAGAAGGCTGTTTTATTTGCCTGAATTGCGGTTACTCCGGCTGTGCATAAGGGCTGAAAGAGCCCTCTTTCCTTGTGGAAGAGGGTGAGGGAGAGGGGGCTGTCACCTAGAACAGCAGGTGAAACGAAGTGGAGTCACATTTAATGCAACTGCAGGTGACCTCCTAGTTTTTATCAACATTGATAGATTCTAAATAGCAAGAATAAAATCTAAAACATGCAAGACAACTACGATGCAAATAAAAAATCTTTACAAAAAGCCTTGTCGCAAATAATCAGTAATCACAGACAACAACAGCACAAATCAATCAGTCTGATTTCTGATGAAATTGGTATGACAAAATCTATGTGGGCAGATTTAGAAAAATCAATAAAAGACCCACAACTATCAACTCTTTGGAGAATTTCAGAAGGACTAAACGTCCCATTATCAAGTATCATAATAGAATTAGAGAAAAACCTTGGAAAAGATTTTTCTCTAATCGGATAACTATATTTTATTTTCTATTGATTAACCTTTTACAGATTTAGTTTCAATAAACTCAGTATTTGGAGTATATTCAGATTCTGAACTTTTAATATTCAATTTATTTACAATATTTGCACGTTTTTTACGGAACAACATATCAACAAAAGCCTCAATACGAGTAACAAAACCAGCTTCTCCTGTTTGCTCATCAATTGTTAAATTCAATAGAGGTTTATTAAATTGTTTTGCGCGTCTTGTAATACGTTCAACCATCAATGAATCCGGTCCGCAACCAAATGCAGTAATTGTAATTACACCGTCAACTTTGTTATCTTTCAAGAAATGACCTGCTGAACCTGTCATTTCATCTTCATTTGCCCAGTATTTTTCATTGCCTAAACTTGCAATACCTTCATCCAATTGTTCATCAGACAATTGCAATGATGTACAAACCTCAACGTCCATTTTTTCAAGTTTATCAAAAATCTTCATACAAACTCTTTCGTCATAGATATTGTATCCATGCCCGACAAGAGCGATTGAAATCGGATATTCTTTTGATTTGTTTGCAATTACAACTTTACCTTGCAATGCATAACTTAAAGCTTTAGAATACGGCATACCGGATTTTGTCATAACATGGAAGTTGTTATAACATCTCCAACCGGCTTTTGACGCTTTTTTGATAAGATTCATATCAGTGATACCAAAAGGCTTAACTGATTCTGCCAAAAATTCATACAAACCTTGATTCTTTTCAGATTTGTCAAGAGTTGCCTCAATCATTGTGAATGGCTGTTTTACAACATTACGAACCAAATCAGGCAATCCCCTTATTTTTGAGCAATTATAAATTTTATGGTCAATTGATTGAATTGATGGTACAAAAATTTTATCAACACCCTTATTCAATAAATTCAAAATATGACCGATATAAACTTTGATAGGCAAACATGTCTCTGTAACAACAAGCCCAGCACCGTCTGACATAGTTTGTTTTGTAGTTACATCAGACAAGATAATTTTGATACCAAGGTCATTGAAAAAGCCGTAATAGAACGGATAGTTGTTGTAAAAAGACATTGCTCTCGGTATACCTATAACTTTTTCTTTGTTTTTTGATTGTGTCATGACTAAATCCCTAATAATTTTCTACTATCCATATAATAGCTCAAAAAAATATTTTTTGTCAGCTAAAAATTATATTATTTAACATTTGAATAATCTACATAGTGTTTGTAATCATCTAACTCTTTCAGAGCCATCATATCCGCTACCCTTGATGCCTTTTTCTGAGCCTTTGTCGTAAATATATCAATACCGATTACCGGCAAAAGAACCAATGCAAACGGAGTCAGCAATTTTGCCATAATTTTTGGTAATGATTTAGTTGCATTTACAGGATTTTCCATCATTCTTAATGCCATTAACAGAGAAATTCCTGTTGCTACAAGTGAACCGAATGTTTGAACACCATTTTTGGTAATTTCGCCCATTGCCTCAACACTTTCAGAGTATGCTTGAGATTTTTCATCAACTTTATTAAATGTTTTAAAGATATTCTTTTGCAAAGCTTTTGCATCTCGAATTTGTTCGTCTGACAATTCTAGTTTTTCAATTGCCTTATTCATTTTTAGTTCTTTTTCGCCTTCTGTTTTGACATAATCTTGATACTCCTTATTATCTTTATAAAGATTTGCCATAAACTTAAACAAATTAGGTTTTTTATGTTTTTCAAAAGTTTTTACATCTGAAGATGCAATATCTTTGTCATCAACATAAACAAGTTCAGCCGGATTGTTTAACATTTCTTGTTTAATTTTATATCTACCGATTCTAGATGCTTGCTTTTGAATTTTTGCAGAATAAATACCTGCAACAAGAGGTAATGTAGCACCAACAACCCAAGGAATAGCTTTGCTTACCATTCCGTTACCTTTTATTTTTAATCCTTTCATAATTTTATGAGAAAGCCAACCTGCTAAACCACCTGTACCTAAAGCAAGTGTGGTAATAGTATTTGTTGCAAGTTCTGTATTTTCTGCATAATCTTGGGAGGCTACATCAATTCTTCTTACCATATCTGATAAAATTTGCTGGTCGCGTTTTGCATCACGAATTTGTTTTTCTGTCAGAGTGGTAGTCGCAAATTTACTCTCGTCATGCGCTAAAGATTTGTCAAATTCTGCTTTTCTTGTTTGGTATTCACTATCATTTTTATAATATTTTTTCAAAGTCGAAATAGATTCCAAAGGATTGAAGTTCAAACCTTGTTTTTTGTTTAGTCTTTTCTTATCCTTATCATCAAGTTTAATATCTTTTGCTATTTCTTCCGATTTTTTCTGTTGTTCTGGAGTTAAAACCGCAAATGTCGCAGGATTTTTCAAATCTTTTGACATTGCCTCAAAACGTCCTTTTCTTGAAGCTGAAACTTGGGCTTTTGTAGCCCATACAACAGCAGGAAAACTTGCAGCCATACCAACAAGCATACCAATAAGAGATGGAACAACTGAGGCAAGCATTTCAAGTTTTTGATTACCCTTAGTAACCTTTGCTATTATCTTTTGAACAGGTTTTGCCATTGTCAAAAGAGTTCCGCCTATAGTTCCACCCATAGTAGCAAAACCTACAATCTGACCTGTTGCAAAATCTGTCGCTGTTTCCATATCTTCAGCATTAGATTGAGAATATTCATCCATTACATCAATTGAGCGTAGCAAAATTTTTCCACGTTGAATATCTTCGACATTCATTTTCTCAGGATGTTTCTTTAGATAATCCAAACGTTTTGCACGATTTAAATCTTGTTCATCACGCCAATTTGCGTAATCGGGTAAATACTGTTTGTAGCTTTTATAATTGTTTACTATGTCCATATCATTCTTTGTAAATAAAGTGAATATTGAAAATTGCCATCATGTTAAGTTTTGTAAATACAAATATCTCAAAAAAGGCAATTTTGAAATCGTAAAATACTTTATTAAAATATAAGGAATATCTAGGATATATTTTTTACAGGAACAGGATATCAAAAATCAATAGGGAGGACTTCGCATGGGCGTAGGCGCAGATGATTACATCGATAAGATGTTAGTACAAAAATACCAAGAAGAAAAAGTTGACAATCACGATAACATGGAATCAATGGTTGACCCAAACAAAATGATGGAGGCTATGAATGATTATGCAGCAACTTTGCGTAATATGATGGAACTTCGTCAAAGACTAAACATTGCATGTTATGCGATTAACGCTAGAACAGCCAGATATCAAAGGTCAATGGGACAGCGTTAGAAAAAGTTTGTGTTGAATTGTGCCTGTTTTTGAGATAGAAATAGGTAAAACAAGGAGACACGCAATGGGAAAAATTATCCTGGGCTCTTCTTCTCCCAGAAGAGCTGATATTCTAAAAAAACTAAAATTGGATTTTGTAATTATTCCGTCTTCTTATGTGGAACCACATGACCAGACGGATTTCTCTTATGATTACGTAGAAAATCTTGCATATAATAAAGCTCTATGTGTAGCGAAAGAAACATCAGAAAAAGCGCTTGTAATTGGCGCAGATACTATTGTAGTTATTGATAACAACATTTTAGGCAAACCTAAAGACAAAGATGAAGCATACAAAATGCTTAAAATGTTATCAGGTAAAACTCATTTTGTTGTCACAGCAGTTGCTGTTATTGATTCTGAGACATTAAAATCAAAAATTGAATCAACAACAACCTATGTAACCTTTGAAAACTTAACTGATGAACAAATTAATTTCTATATAGAAAACTTCAAACCTTTTGACAAAGCCGGCTCTTATGGAATTCAAGAACTGCCAGATGATTATATCAAAACCGTAAATGGAGAATTAGACAATGTTATAGGTTTACCATCAAAGACTTTATTAAAATTAATGAGCGAATTTTAATATTAAATTTCGTTATAATATTAAGTTTATCAATTGACAAATTAGATAATCAATAAAATAATATATAAAGGAAGTACGTTTTCAGGATTATAGAGATGAACAAAAATTTAGGGTTTTCGCTTGCGGAAGTTTTAATCACACTTGGAGTTATCGGTTTGGTTGCAGCTATGACGATTCCGACATTGATTTCATATACAAACGGTGCAAAATTTCGTTCTCAATTTAAAAAGACAGTTTCGACATTAAACCAAGCAAGCTTAATGGCAAAAGCTAAGTACGGATATGATTTTGCAGGAACAGATAGAGCATGTTCTCCTGATCCGGCACAAGGTGGGAATGAAAACCCAGAAGAACATATGACTTTTTGTTCAATTTTAAACGGAACATTAAAAGGCTATACCTACTATGGAAAAGTCACAAATCTTTACCGTGTAGATAGAGGAAACAGCCATGTCCCATACAGATTAGAAACAAGAGACACCATTCCTGATAATTATACGGACTACCTTGCATATTCACTAAATGATGGTATTATCATAGCTTTCCATCCGGAAGCTAAAGAGTGCGAACTGCCTATTGGCAGAAGACCTGTACAGGATATTTTTTCAGGACCTGTTAATGGTACTGATTTATCTAAATGCGTAGGTTTTATTGACGTAAACGGTGTAAGTTTACCAAACCGTGAAGTAAATTGTTCTGCCGGAGTTAATAAAGTTGATGCAGGTTCAAATTGTATTGTAGATAATACTGCAAGTCACATGCTTGACGTATTTCCGATTGTATATCATGACACCACTGTAGAACCGGCTTCCGGTGCAGCATTATTTGTTTTAGGTACAGCTAAGTTATAGTAAGAAAAAGGAAAAACACGATATACTCGCATTTTTCCTTCCTCTTTGGTTGAATATGTAAATATTTATACCATACCTTCTTTTACAGCTTTAACTGCAGCTTGAACTCTATCATTTACACACATTTTTTGTAAGATTGAACAGACATGAGCTTTTGCTGTGTGAACGCTTACGATTAATTCTTTTGCTATTTCAGTATTACTTTTACCTGCAACTAAGTGTTTCAAAACTTCAAATTCTCGTTCAGTCAAAGGAACTCTTGTTGTATCTGAAACTTGGTGACCCAATAAACCAACATTGTCAACTTTTGGAATAGATTTTAGTGCCAAATTAGCAACTACAGAATCTATCCAACATACCCCTTTTGAAACATCTCGAATAACATCTGCAAGTTTTGAAGGATCAATATCTTTAAGACAATAAGCATTAGCCCCTGAGCTCAATGCCGCTACGACTTCTTCCTCTCTATCGTGAGACGTTAATGCAATAATTTTAACCGTTGACGAAATTTCACGTATTTTAACCATTGCCTCAATACCGTTCATTGTCGGCAAGCCTAAATCCATCAATACAATATCCGGATTTAGTTCTTTAAATTTTTTGATACCATCAATCGCATCTTCACATTCTGCAACGACATTCAAATCAGGATTGGAATTTAGTGCACATCTTAGTCCAACTCTAGTTAGTTTAAAATCTTCGACTATCTCAATTGAAATTTGTTTGTTTTCTGTAATCATATTTTTCTCCATATAATAAATTTTTATGTACCAAATGGGCTAAGAAGCTCTTGAACACTTTAAATTTATATCTTCAACAGGACAAAACCATTAGCCGACTAGGTAATATTAAAAAGTTGCAAAATAAAAATTTTCTTATGATATAATTTTTACATATAGGGAGATATTTATGTTTGAATTTTTATTTAAGAAAAGAGAGCAAGAAACTGCAAGAGACGTAGAACTAAACAAGGTCTACGAGGAGTTAAAAAAAGCTTATCCAAGCGACAATATTCCAGAAATCAGGAAGAAGTATTTGTCTATGCATATACAGAAATACGGTTATTTGACTTATCCGTTCCAAAAGGCATTAGACGAATTAACTAATGAAGAAACTCTTTTTGCATTGGAAGAGAAATGGAAACAAAACAACGTATTCAAAGACGGCAAATTTCACTTCAAAAACAATCAAATAAGCCCACTTGCAAGACATCAGGAAAAAACATCTGACTGGTTCAAACACGAAGGGCATGACATCAAACTTCTTAACCTTGCAGCACTGGGCAATGGAAATAAATCAAAAGAAGTCGGCAAATTCTTTGACTGGCTAAAACAGCTCCTTATCTTACCTACAGGAAACATGGATAATGGCATTTACAATACTACAATTTACCTGATACCATTCCATCCTAGAGAATTTGGCTGTGCATATCTGCCAAAAAGCAGTGAAGTAAGTTCTAAACTAAAAGACGACAAAATCGAAGAACTTACAGGCATGAGCGCAAAACAACAAGTTCAAACATTTATCGAAATGGCTCAACTTGCAGGCCATCCTGTGATTTATGATATATTGCCTCAAACAGGACGTTTTTCAAAGTTTGTATTGGCAAATCCACAAGTTGCTCGTTGGTATGACATAAACGAACTTCAAAAACAACTGATAGCAAAAGTTGAAGAAGTTGCAGAATTTTTGTCAAAAGACCATGACCAAGATGATATCCAAATTGCAAAAGACGTATATATACAAAGATTGCAAGGAAGTTCAGGCGATTTAAGCCCTGCATTCCAAGAATTATATAACAATTTTGATGGAATTATGGCAGAACACAAAAAAACTTTTTCAAACTCAATGCTTGAAAAAGGGTATCAAATAAAAATTCAAAAACGAGTTCGCGAAATAGTAGCAAAAGTCCACAACTTCAAAAACGATAAGAAAAAGCTTGAAGAAAGTGATATTACAAAACAAATCGACACAATTCAAGAACTTATGAATGAAGGGTTGTGGCCTGCTCCCGGTGGAGCTTGGTGCTCTGCAGGGGTTCCAATATATGATGGGATGAGCGAATGTGGCGGATATCCGACATTTAAGCACTACGACTACAAAGGTGATGACGTAACAGCATTTGCAAACCTTGATTGTCAGACTCCATATTACTTTGTAAATCTTGAAAACGGAAAATTCAATGAAGACGTTATTGAATTGTTCATCAACTCAATGAAACAACTTCAAAAAGACTACAATTTTGACGGATTCAGAGTCGACCACATCGACCATATTGTTGACGAGGTTTCAGAACGTAACGGTGTACCTATCAGCTACCGCGCACCGCGCTATGTCTTGAACAAGTTAAACACAACAATGAAGAAAAAAATTCCTTACTTTGCAACTTTGGCAGAATACATGCTTTGGGATAATTTCTTAAAAGAATACCATCAAGATATGAAGTTCGACTTGCTTTGGGGCAATGACATAATTTCACAGTTTGACAAAACTCCTGAAAGAATTTCTGAAGACAACCAAAACTTGACAAACTACAACATCAAATTCAAAAAGGGCAATATGCTTTCTATATTGAAAACATATAATAACCAAGATGGAGAATTTCACTGTATAGACCAATATCCGGCACAATTAGGTGAAAACGGAGCATTGTACAAATGGTTTAAATACAAATTCCTACCTGGAGGCAAATACGCACAACGCCCAATGCTGTATGTCGATGGTGACGAAAGCTTTACACAAGGCGGTACAGAATACACTATCGGTGAAGAAGTTGCAATGAAACGTGCAGAAAACGAAAACTTCTACACAAAATTTGATGCAATCGACAGATTTGTAAAAAATAACAATATCATTAATAATGGCGAGGCTCAAATCATTGTGGATGACGAAGATGGATTTAGCGCATGGTTGATTACAAAAGAACCTATGAAAACCGCATATTTGATAGTTTCAAACCACAAATACCCAACAGAAAAAGTTATGAAAACTGCTGCAACCGGTGAAAGTTACAAAGAATTGGTTGAAGGTTATCCTGTATTTGATAAGGAAATTTATATACCAAGCGATTATGACTTGAAAAACGAATACGTATTGAAGGATAAAGACTACGAACCGCAACCGATGGAGAATATGGATAGTATCCATTTTGAAAAACTTGACCCAAGCGAATTCCGAATCTACGAACTAATCAGAGGGTAACAGTCACCCTGAATTGACCAATGCGTTATATCTGAGATGCTGAAACAGT
>QHME01000019.1 GCA_003258735.1 Candidatus Melainabacteria bacterium | reverse complement strand
CTTCATCCCATGCCTGAACCCTGACGGAATGAGTGCAAATACTAGAGTCAACGCAAATAACGTCGACCTAAACAGAAACTTTCCAACAAAAAACTGGGGAAAAAACGAAGGCGACAACGCAACTTGCGATGATGAAACAACCGCATATTTTGGAGGCAAAAGTCCGGCAAGCGAAATTGAAACAAAATTTGTCATTGATATTATTGAAAAATATCAGCCCAAACTTATTTTAACACTCCATGCACCATACAAAGTTGTCAATTACGATGGTCCTGCAAAAAAAATCGCAGAAAAGATTTCTCAAATTATAAACTATCCGACAGAGGGTAGTATCGGCTATCCAACTCCTGGTAGCTTTGGAACATATTGTGGAGTTGAACGCAATATTCCAACAATTACACTGGAATTAGACGAAGAAATACAGGTTCAAGAACTTGTCGAACCTGTATTTAAAATATTTGATTTGCTTAGCATAACTGACTGATAATATTATTCATAATCAAAGTATAATTGATTACCGTCTTTACCGACTAAACAATAAACTTTTTCATTAGCATCATATCTGACAGCAGACAAACCTAATTGTTGTTGCAATTTTTTATTTTTTCTTACCGCCTCTAAATCAGAGCGAGTAAGAACTGTACCTTTTTTATCTTTAGCATCAGCCTTTCTCAATTTGTCAAACAAAGTAAAGTTACTTGAGCCCAAATTTAGCGCACGTTCTTTTGTCGGAGCTTTCGCGCCACCCCATCTGAACCAGTTTGTAACTTGACCATTTTTCACAGTAGTCCGAGTTTCATATTCATTTAAACCACGATTACCTTTAAAATTCTGTATTTTTACATTACCGTCAACTCTGACTTTAAAGTTGTCTGTGGTTGGTTGTGCTTTATTTACAACTGTTAATTCGCCGCCCATAAAATCCTCCGTTTATCTGTATGTATATACAAAGTATTTTCACTTTCAATAATTGCTAAAAAGTTTCAAAATATTAAGTTTTTTCACAATTTATTTTGTGATAATATTGTAAGCAAATACAAAAATGAGGAAATTTTTATGAAACTGTTTAACTCTTACTCTAATACTATCGAAGAATTCAAACCAATTGAAGAAAACAAAGTAAAAATGTATGTTTGTGGTCCAACCGTATACGACTACGCACACTTGGGACATGCAAGATGTTATATTACATGGGATGTTTTATACAGATATTTAAAATTCAAAGGGTATGATGTTACATATTGCAGAAACGTAACCGATGTTGATGACAAAATTTTGAAAAAAGCTGATAAAGAAGGAAAAACACCAACTGAAGTTTCGCAATACTGGTACAAACAGTTTGAAAACTCAATGAAGGCTCTTAACACATTAAAACCTGATATTGAGCCGTTTGCGACAAAAACTCTTGGCGAAATGATTGCTATGGTAAAAGTTTTGATAGAAAAAGGCTATGCATACGAGGCAAACGGTGATGTGTACTTCAGAGTGAAGAAATTCCCTAAATACGGATATCTTTCAAAACAACCGATTGACCAACTTGAAAGCGGAGCAAGAATTGAAGTAGGTGAACAGAAAGAAGACCCACTTGATTTTGCATTATGGAAAAAAGATGAAAAATTCGGTTATAAATCACCTTGGGGTGTAGGACGTCCGGGATGGCATATTGAATGTTCTGCAATGAGCAGAAAATATTTGGGAAAAACAATTGATATTCACGCAGGTGGAGCAGATTTAATCTTCCCACACCATGAAAATGAAATCGCACAATCTGAATGTGCAAACGGTTGCAAATTCGTAAATTACTGGTTACACAACGGCTTTGTTACTATTAACAAAGAAAAAATGTCAAAATCTTTGGGTAACTTCCTTACAATTGATGATATGCTAAAAAATTATGATGCAAACACTCTTAGATTGTTCATCTTGACAAACCATTACAGAATGCCTGTAGAATTTTCAGACGAGGCTCTAACTGCAGCACAATCAGGCGCAAAACGTCTTACTAATGCAAAACAAACTCCACTTGATGAAAACCTTGATATTACAAAAACAGAGGAATACAAAGCATTTGTAGAGGCTATGGATGAAGATTTGAACACCTCAAAAGCTTTGGCAGTTTTATTTGACCTTGCGACAAAAGCAAACAAAGGTGAAAAAGATGCTTACACAATTTTGTATAAATTAGGAACAACACTTGGTTTTACTTTTGAAAAAGCAGCATTGACAGATGATGAATTAAAAAAAGGTGTTGCAAATGTTTCAAAAGCCTTAGACAAAGAATTTTCATCTATTGATGAGATTCTTGAAGTGAGAAAACAGGCTCGCGCAGAAAAGAATTGGGATATTGCAGACAAAATCAGAATCGCACTTGATGAAGCAGGTATTATCGTAAAAGATACCAAAGAAGGCACAACACTAGAGGCAAAGTAAGATTTTTACTGGTGGGCTCCCTACTTTAACTGTCATTCCGAACTTGTTTCGGAATCTCTAATCGTACGCTTTAAACTAAGACCTATTTGTTAAATTTGAGATTCTGAATAGCAAGAAAATTATGCATTCATTCTTCACGCAAATTTTCTAAGCTTTCAGAATGACAATAACTGATGTGCCTTTGTAGGTCGGCATTGCTATACCGACATCAAGAAAGTAGGGAGCCAACCTTTAATTATTTTTCACTCCTACTTCAATTTGACTGCCTTTTTAAACCAATCGGCATCAGCTTTGGCATAATGCGCACAAGCAAGTCCATTCATGTTATTTGAGACTTTCAAATTGCAATATTTATCTAAGTCAGAATACACAGTCCCTTCATCACCCATAGCTAAGAGTTTGCCATCCGTAAACTGGAAAGTAAACACATCAACACCAAAACGATTTGGACCATTTTTTACACCATTGATATCAACATGAATCCAACAATGGGAACCATCATTAAAATGCGAAATATCCCACTCAAAAAGGAACAATGTCCCATCAGGAAGGACATACTGTGCATCATCCATATATGAAGGAAAAATAGTTGTCTTACCATCATAACTTTTGTATGCCCCATTTGATTGACGGAAACAAAGAGTATCACCTTTTGGGTCATACAAGGTCGCACCTGCACCACCACAATATGTTGTCCCTTTCAAATAGTTTGGGATTTTGCCTAAGACACTTGTATCAAGCGAAATATCATCATTTTCCATCAATCTGACCATTTGATAAATCATTGAATAGGATTTGAGATATTGCGAACGTAAAACTCGTGCCCTATTTTGTGTTATCAGAGACGGAAATGTTATCGCTGCGACTACTCCGATTATCCCAAGTGTGATTAGAACCTCAGCTAAAGTAAAACCACATTTTTTCTTCAACCATTGTGCACTATATTTCAATTTCATAACTAAATCATCCTATTTTATGAACTATATTACATGTTTAATATACTATCATGGATACATTAGTTCTGTCAATTTGAATAAAATATGAATTATGGCAGATATGGATATATTACAAATAGTCGCTGATAACATCAGGATTGAGAGATTAAGAAAAAGGATTTCGCAAGAAAAACTTGCCGAACTCGTTGGAATTTCAACAAAATATTTGAATATGATAGAAAACAAAAAAGCAAATCCAACAATAGTTGTTGTTATAAAAATCTGCCAAACACTTGATATTACTCTTGAGACAATTTTTCCGATAATGGGGTAAAATATACATAAAATTAAAAAAGGTGGGCTAGTGAGCCCACCCTACTTTAACTTTTTATATTGTCATTCTGAAAGCTTAGAAAATTTGTATGAAGAATGAATACAAAATTTTCTTGCTATTCAGAATCTCTAACTGAACAAATAGGTCTTAACTTAAAACGTACTATTTGAGACCCTCAAATATTTTTGTCATATAATGTTTTTATGAATAAGTTTGGGATTGCGTTACTTTTAAACATGTTATTACTCACCATGCCGGCAAGAGCAGCCTACTTTAGTGAAATACCTAGTACTACACTGCAAATAGCAAGAGATACGGTTATGGGCGATTATATTTCGACTCCGCCTTCAAAGACAGTCAGAGTCGGAATCGGTACAAACAACTTCGCTTCCTATGAATGGGCAAACGCAGCAATTTACGGAACCGGAGAATTTGAAGTTTACAACAATAAAAATTATATAAATACATATTCAAATGACAACGTAATAAAAATCTCAATGGTTGGCAAAATCTTTGTTCTGACAGATGCTGACAATAATACAATTGCAAAGGTTTCAGGACCGATTATTTTTAAGTCAGATTTTGGTTTTATGGGTGTTCAAGGTTTAAAACGAGCAGGCAAGGATGCAATTTATCGAGGACAACTTGAGCTTGTACCTACAACAAAAGAAGGGAAATTCCATATTGTAAATTCTCTTCCACTGGAACAATATTTAAAAGGTGTTGTTCCAAATGAAATGCCTGTATCTTTTGGCTTAGAAGCATTAAAAGCTCAAAGTGTAGCAGCTAGAAACTATGTGCTTTCTCCACGCGTAAAAGCTAATCCGAACTATGATGTCGTTGATTCTGTCGCAAGCCAAGTTTATTTTGGCGCAAATACGGAACGAGATTTGTCTAACCAAGCCGTAAATGAAACAACAGGAATTGTGGCAATCTACGATTGGGATTTGATACTTGCACAATACTCATCAACTGCTGGAGGTTATACAGAAAGTTATTCAAATGCTTTTTCTGACCCACTAACAAAACAGTTTCCGGCACCGCCAAAACCTTACCTTGTTGCACAACCTGATTACAACAATTTAGGAGCTCTTAATACAGAAGAAGCTGCCGCAAAATTCTACAAATCTAAGCCAAAATCTTTTGATGTCAAATCTTCATATTTTCGTTGGGAAAGAGAGTGGAACGGTCAAGAAATTCAAAATGCTGTACAGAATAACATAGCAGCCCAAAGTGCAACAGGATTTGTTCACCCAGCAGTAAAAAAAGGGGAAACTATCGGCATCATAAAAAAATTAAATGTAAAAAAACGCGGAAACTCAGGCAAAATAATGGACTTGGAAATCCAAACAGATAACGGAAACTACTTAGTACAAAAAGAACTTGTTATAAGAAGATTATTAACAAAAGACGGCAAAGCTTTGCCAAGTGCCAATGTTGTATTTGAACACGAATACAATGATAATGGAGACTTAATTTATATCAAAGCTTACGGTGGCGGATTTGGACATGGTGTAGGCATGAGCCAATATGGCGCAGGTTATATGGGCAAAGAGCTAAACAAAACTTATGATGAAATCCTGAAACACTATTATACAGGAATTTCACTAGCAACAGAGCCTGCAATATTATCTTCTAACGGCACCCAAAGCTCACTAACCCAAAACTTTTATGCAAAAGATGGTAGAGCTGTTCTTGTTGTAGATAACAAATACAAAGTAAATTATATTGACGCAACGATAAATAATGTTGATGAAAAAATAGATTTTGACACAACAAAAAGATATAACACAATAGACTTGTCAAAATACTTAAATAGAGGAATGAATTGTGTGAAATTCCACTACCCTGAAAAACAAGGGGCAAATAAAGCAGTAAGATTATATATAGAATTGGTTGGAAAAGATGACAGAATCAACGATTAAAGAAAATAAAGCTCCAAGTGTTTTAAAAGCAGCTTGGCTAATCGCAGTAGTAACAATTGTAAGTAAATTAATAGGATTTGTCAGAGATATAATTATCGCGAACTATTACGGTGCATCACTTGTATCTGATGCCTATTATTACGCATATCAAATTCCGTCTCTTTCATTGATTTTGTTAGGTGGAGTAGGTGGACCATTCCACAGTGCAACAGTTGCAATATTTTCTAAACTAATACCAAACTTGACAGAAAAGCCGACAGAAGAAGTAAACCGATTGTATTCAACCTTTATGAATGCAACAATTATTTTCTTTCTAATTTTGTCAGCTATAATATTTTTATTTCCTAAACAAATTATGGGGTTGATTATATCAGGCGGCTCTGCGGAAATGGTAAATCTTGCAGCTGCTCACTTGAAAATTATGACACCATTGCTTGTAATAGGTGGAATTGTCGGAATTTATTATGGGATTTTAATTATTTACCGCCAATTCATGCTACCAAACTTATCTCCGATAATTATGAGTTTGGCAATCATTGGAGTGGTTATTGCAGTACCGAACGACCAAAAGGGGTACGCTCTTGCGTGGGCAACAACTATCGGTGCTATTTTGCAATTGATTATCCAATATCCTAATATCCGAAAACTTGGTTACAGACTAAGACCTAATTTTGAATTTACAAACAATCCGCATTTCAAAGAGATTTGCGAACTTTTATTCCCAGCAGTGTTGAGTTCGACTGTCGGACAAATTCACATTTATGTTGATATGTTTTTCACATCATCTATTTCAGAAGGCGCATGGACTGCTGTAGGTTACGCAAACAGAGTTTTTCAATTCCCTGTAGGAATACTTGTCACAGCCTTTTTAGTACCTTTATTTCCAATTTTTGCAAAACTTGTAGCTGACAAAGATTATGCAGGAATAAGAAATTACTTTAATAAAGGTGTAGGTGTTTTATTTTTCGGTGCAATTCCGATTATCATCGGAATTTTAGTTGTCGGAATGGATGCTGTACGTTTGGTATTTGAACATGGTGTATTTGACCAAAACGCAACATTTATGGTAACAGAAGCACTTTGGTTCTTATCTGTATCTATTATTCCGTATGTATTTAGAGACTCAATCACAAGAGTGTACTATTCGTTCAATGATTCTGCAACACCGTTTATCGTTGCTTTTTCATCAATCGTATTGAAATTATTACTAAACTGGATATTGATTTCTCAAATGCATTTTGGGATTGGTGGTATCACGCTATCAACATCACTTGTAACTCTGTTCAACGGATTTGTACTTGGGGTTTTGATTACAAAGAAAATGAAAATGGATTATAAATCTTTGTTCACAAACTTGTTAAAAATGACAATTGCAGGTATCATAACACTTGGAGTTTGCTACTTGTGTGCATTTGAATTTGACAAATTTGTACACTTGGCAAAAATTCCGTTTGAAATTACGAAAATAAGTTTAATAGCAATTATCTGCTTGATTGTTTATATTCCACTAAATTTATTATTCAAAATGGAATATGCAGGCGAGTTGTTTAATAGATTGTCAGCAAAACTATTAAGAAAATAAGGTAATTCAAAAATCAAATAAGAAGAGTTAAGGTTACAATATGAGATTACAGATAGGTCCAAATATTGATAACGGAAGGGTCAGACTGGATTTCAGAAAAAGTCCGGATAGACCTCAAAGCACACCAAGCTATGAAATTGAACAGACAAAAGCTGATGAATTTGTAAAAAAATACAATTCACAAGAAAAGAAATTGTTTAATATGACTATGATTTTTGTTGCAGCATTTTCCATGCTCGGATGGATAACAAGCATCTACAAACGCTCAATTCTATGGGGAATTTTAGGAATTCCAGGCGGCGTAATCGCTGGACTTGGTGTTGGTGCAATGATATCTTCAAACAAGAAAAATAACCTTATGGATAAATATAATGTAAAAGAAGTAACTAAAAATTAACAATACAGGAAGTATGAATGAACAATAAATTTAAACCCAACACTGACGAACGTCCAATAATGATTGTTATAGGAATAATTACGCTATATATCCTTATTGCAGGGTTTATTTCATACCTGTATTGTTTGCACCGAATTCAATTTATTCCTGCAATAATTTCAATCGGAATTTTTACAGCTATTTATTTGCCAAGGTTACTGATTATAAACAAGCTTAAAAATAAAGATTCTATAAAAATAAATGAAAATTCAATCACAATCAACAATCAAACCGTTTTGTTTGACCAAATCAAAGATTTCCGTGTTCAAAAAAAGAAACCCCAAGTTGTATTTTTTATGAACAACAGTATGGTTGTTTTTCAAGAGGCAGAATTTCACCTACTATTAAATAATAATTATCAAGTTGATTTTACCGCGATTGGAACAGAAAAAATAAATTTATTAACAGAATTCCTTAAAACCTTAAAAGGTTACTGATATCAGTATCTAAATTAACGGCAAGATTCAAAATTTTTAAAATCGACATGTTTTCCTGACCTCGTTCAATTCTGCTCAGGTATTCTCGCGTTACTCCAAGTTTTTCGGCAAACGATTCTTGCGTGTACCCACACCGTACACGCTCAGCTTTGATATTTCTGCCTAATTGTTCTAACAAATTTTTGCCATCAATCATACAATACAATTTTACTATATTGACATTTTATTTGTGGTAACTTATCATGTCTCATGACGTACACTTATAAGTTCTAGCAAGGAGATAAATGTGAACATTAAAAATTATAAAAGATATTTGGGTTTTACTTTAGCAGAAGTTTTAATAACCCTTGGGATTATTGGAGTAGTTGCAGCAATTACAATTCCTGCACTCATAAATAATTACAGAGCAGCCAGACTAAAATCCCAATTTCTAAAGTCTTATTCGACAATCCAACAAGTATTTAAAAGAATGCAAGATGATGAAATTTCCACAGACCCAAAATCATACATTGATGGTAGTTCATATTACAAAATTTTTGCGAATTACTTGGCAGGTGCATCTGTGTGTGCCAGCAACAATCCACTATGTTATAACTCCGGAAGAGATAAAATTTTATACAAAGGAATAAATTGGTGGTTTTTAGACGATGGTCAAATCCTTTTACCTGATGGTACACTATTGATGTTTGAAAATATGGTAGGCAGTTCAAATGTTATGGTTACAGTTGACTTAAATGGTATCAAAAACCCACCTAATATGGAAGGTTTTGACACATTTACTTTTCAATTAGTAAATGATGAATTACACACGATGGGCGATATTGGAACAAATTATATCGGTGAACAATATTGCGACTATGACAAGATAATAAATCAAGCAGATGATGAATTATCAAATTATACTCCAATGGGATTTGGCATGTCATGCGCTCATTATGCAAAAGTTGATGCAGATTACTTTAAAAAGATTGTCAAAAAGAAATAAATTTGTCGACTTAGTAAAGCTAACCTACTGACTAATATGACAATTAGTTGAAGTCTGGTCATTTTGTTTAAGTAGGGTGGGCTCACTAGCCCACCTGAAATTTTATAAGCCATTTCGAAATAAACTCTGAATGACATAGACATATTTGCAAGATTAGAGACCCTGAAACTAGTTCAGGGTGACACTAAGGTGTTCAATTGCAGCTTGCAGGTCGGCTTATTATACCGACAAAGTAACAGGTTATCTTTACCCCTTAGCCTTTGTTCAAATTATCAATTTCTGCATTAAGTGTTTTAATTTGAACTTCAAGTTTTGTGCGTTCATCAATAACCGTATTAAAAGCTTTTTCCAATGTCTTAATTTTAGCTTCCAAAACTTCTACTCTTGAAGCATTATCCAAACCGGAAATTGAAGTTTTCTCCAATTCTCTTTGATAAGCTTTAACTTTTTCTTTCTGCGCAGACAAAAACATATATACTGTTCCGGCACCAACAAAAATACCTGATAGCAAAATCAAAACAGTGTATGTAGAAATCCTAACAGCTTTTGCCAAATATTGACCGTTTGCCACCAAGCCATCTCTATGAATATCCATGCCGGAAAGAACATTTATCAACGCGTAATTATTGAAATTTACCATCGCCAAATAAATTACACACAAAAGTAATACAATACTCAAACCTAAATATATTTTTTTCATATTAAACTCTCCTGTTTCTAAAGTAAGTCAACACTTTGGATAATTCTTCATCCGGAGGAATTTCAAGTTCAATTATCTCTGCTGAAAATGGTTTTGCAAATTTCAAATAAAACGACTGCAAAACCTGCTCTTGTGTCTTAATTTTGCCTTGCCCTGCACCATACAAAGTATCATTAAAAACAGGATAGTGTCTAAAACTTGCATGAACACGTATTTGATGAGTTCGCCCTGTTACAAGAGTCAACTCAACATACGTTGCCTCCTTAAATCGTTCAAGGACTTTCAAAATTGTTGTACTCGGTTTACCATCAGGTGTAACAGTCATTTTGTGCGGTTGAGTTTTATGTCTGCCTATAGGTTCATTTATCACATCTTCATCTAGCGGATAATCGCCTTTCAAAACTGCATGATATTTTTTTGTCATATCGTGATTTTTAATCAAGTTTGCAAGATATTCATGCGCTTTGTTATTTTTTGCAATCATCAAAAGCCCTGAAGTATTTCTGTCCAATCTATGGACAATTCCACGACGAAACTCACCATTCAAATCTGACAAACCGTCAACACCATATTTATACAACAGAGCATTAACCAAAGTCCCAGATGTTTCTAGTGGTGTCGGATGAGTCAACATGCCTGATGGCTTATTTACAACAGCCATATTTTCATCTTCCCAAACAACTTCTAACGGAATATCTTCTGGCTCAATATTTAAGCTTTTTTCTTCAATCAAATTTTCAAATTCAACGTTGTCACCTTCTTTTAGTACATAGGAAGGCTTTTTTATTTGAGTGTTTACAAGAACTTTACCTGACTTTATCGCATTTTGAATTTTTGAACGCGAAACACCTTCATACAAATCAGACAGATATACATCCAGTCTGGTATTATCGGTATTTTCATCAATCGTCAAAAGCATAAACTATCTTCCCTTGTAAAAAAGTAAAATTCCAACAAGAGCAATTACCCCCAGTGTAATAAATATATCTGCAACATTAAACACAGGAAAATTTACAAAATTCAATTGAATATAATCTCTCACATAACCAAGAACAATTCGTTCATGACAATTGCTCATAATTCCTGAACAAAGAAGTGAAATGAATGAAATTGAAATAAAATGGATATTTTTGATATGATGATGAACATACATAAACAAAAGCGTAACCGCAACAATTGAAACGATTATTAAAAACTCTCTGGCATTTTGCAACAAACTAAATGCGGCACCTGTATTTTTCAAGTAATGCAAATTAAATACTGCATTTGAATAATGATGACCTGATGTCAAATTATCCACAATTAACTTTGATGAAAACAAAGCCAAAAACAGCCAAAATGCAAAACAGGCTATAAAAAACAAATATTTTCCTATTGATTTATCCATCTTAATCCTCTAATTTGATAAAATTATTTTTTGGCACAACATTAACACGTTTCATTACACATGCCAAACCTGCCATGTACACTCTGAAATTATCCCCACCGACATTATTAACCTTTGAAATAGCCAGTGATGCAATAGCATATTCATTGATATTGTCAGAATTTGCCTTAATTAAACGTTCCAAAAACTGTGACTTCGGCAAAGCTCTCAACTCACTTTGCGGAGTTTTTGAAGGGAATGTAACAGGGTCATGATCAATTGAACCAACGATAAATGTATTTGGAGTCGCATCAACTTTTAATGAGACAGTATAAGTCTCACCAGCTCCAACTTGTTCAGGTGCTTGCAACTCAATATTAGTAAATCGAGCTTCACCATATAGCAAGGATGATTCATCTGATAAAGAAGTTTCACCTGAGATATACCAAACACCATTAATTTTTATTAATTGATAAATTCCTTTTGATTTTGAATGAATTTCACCTGAAATTGGTATGCTATCAATTGTTTCAGTAATAGTACCTGATGCAATCTCGTCCACATAAACGCTGGCATGGTCTCCATTGACATTGATTGACAAAATCTTTGTATTATATGTCAAATCATCACAAGCTTTCCAAGTAGATTCAATACTTTTAAAGTAAGATTTTTTATCAAAGCCGTCATTATTCATATAATTATCGGCATAGAAATGTTCTAAAGCCTTGACATCATGCTTGTTTGCCGCAAGCTCATGTGTTGCAAAAAGTTCTTTTATTAATTTGATATCTTGTTTAATTTCTTTTTTCTGCTCAGCTCTATAAGTTCTGTTTGACACCAATGCTGCATCAGCAGACAGATTGATTGAAGGCAAAAATAAAGCTACCAACAATAATGTAAATAATATTTTCTTCATACAAATAGTATAGTGTAAAATTCAAAAAAGTTTAATAGTATAAATAATGGAGATTAATTCCTGTTCCTACGAAAGCCACATGCTCCCTCACCCCTTGAGAGGGTGGGTTACTTTTCTTTTTCTTGCAATCCGTGCAGGTGTGCTTTTGGTGGCAAAAGCACCCTACATAAACCTTCTTACGCCATCTTCGTTACATATCTTAAAACAATGTTATGATTAATTAAAAAATGGGTATATGTAATGTATAGCTAAATCAAAATTTCGGTGGAGGATATTACGTAATGGAAGCTGCATTAAGACAAAATATTTCATTTGATATAATTACCAAAATCAAAACAATGAGTGATTCTTTTAAGATTTCTAAAATTGAAGAAATGCTCTCTGATTGCCTTGAAAAAATGCCAAACGAAACTCCAATAAACTACATCGGCGAACTAAACAAAAACGACATTATGCACTAAGTTAACAGTGTAAACAAATATTTTTAAAAATTTGCTAAAAACAAGAATGTTCGTGCTATCATAGTACTGTTATAGTAAAGGAAGAAAAAATGAGTTTAACAGTATATTTAGGGATAGACGTAGGTTCAGTTACAACAAAATTGGCTCTTGTTGATGAAACAGGCAAATATGTTGACAGCGTAATGCTTAAAACTGCAGGCAAACCTGTTATGGCGGTTCAAACAGGTTTGAACAGATTATATGAAAAAAGAATTACCGAATATGATGTAAAAGGTGTTGGTACAACAGGTTCAGGACGTGCACTTGCAGGTTCTTTAGTTGGAGCTGATGTAGTTAAAAACGAAATCACAGCCCATGCCGTTGCTGCGAGCACAAATATTCCAGGAGTTCAAACAATTCTTGAAATCGGCGGTCAAGACAGTAAAATCATCATCTTGCGTGATGGTATTGTTACAGACTTTGCAATGAACACAGTTTGTGCCGCTGGGACAGGAAGTTTCCTTGACCACCAAGCACAAAGATTGAATGTTCCGATTGAAGAATTTGGGGAAACCGCACTTCGTTCTACTAATCCAGCAAGAATCGCAGGCAGATGCGGTGTATTTGCAGAAAGTGACCTTATCCACAAACAACAATTAGGATATCCAGTTGAGGATTTGTTATACGGTCTTTGCCAAGCTTTGGTTAGAAACTATTTAAGTAACTTGGCTTTAGGGAAAGAACTTTTACCAACAGTATCTTTCCAAGGTGGTGTTGCAACAAACACCGGGATGGTTAAAGCTTTTGAGGAAGCTTTGAACACAAAAATCGTTGTTCCTGAAAACCACCAAACAATGGGGGCTATCGGTGCAGCATTACTTGCGATGGAAAATCATCAATACACAGAAACTCCAACAAAATTCAAAGGTTGGAATGTTGCCGAAATGCATTTTTCATCTATTACATGCGCTTGCACAGGATGTTCTAACAATTGTGAAGTTATTACAATTGTTGAAGGTGTAAACGAAGTTCAACATGTTGAAAAAATTAAAGACGTCAAAGGTAACATTATCGCTCGTTGGGGTGGCACTTGCGGACGTTGGGATATCAGCTAATTAGGATAACAAAATATAATGCAAAATTTTGGGCAAAATACTCAAAGAACTTCAATATTGAAGGAATTGTCCGGCGGTAATGTCGAACTCGGAGAGGCTTTTGCCCTTATTATTAACGATATGGTTGTACAAAGCGGAATAACAAATCCAAAAGCAGAACAATTTGACGTTGTACCTGATTCTTGGAGAAAGCTAGCCTCCAAGCCTGACAAAACACCTGATGAAATAAAAGAATTAGACACAACTTTTAAAGAAGAAATCCAATCACTTGCAGAATCTTACTTGCTATTTATGGCAAGAGAAACTCGCAATCTTACTGGGAAACTTGATTACGCTCAATATGAACAATATATGCTAAAATACAGATTTGGCAGATATGACGTGATGAATAAACCTGAATATCTGACTAAAATAAAAATTCAAATAAAAAATGCATTCAAAAAAATATCTGCTCATGGTGAACCTACTGGGGACAATTTGATTGACAAATCAGATATGGCAGCTTTTGTTTATGCAATTTCAACAAAATCAAAACGTGGGGCAAACAATGAATTTTTAGGTTTTGAAATAAACGGAATAATTAAACCTGAAGAATATGCCGTTAATGAAAACAATTTATTTCAAGAAGAAGATAATTTATTTTCTCTAAAATTACGTCTTGCGTTCAAAATGTTAAATAATAAAATGTAGGAGTTTTGGAATATGAAAAAACTTGTATTATCTTTATTTATACTATCAATAATGTTATTACCTCAACAAGTAAAAGCTGTTGAAAACATCACTAGTCTTGATGATGTGGAACAACCGATTAATACAATTTCTGAGACCACAGAAACGCAACCGATTCATGCTAAAGTATCATTTGATTGGCTTGATATTTCACAGGCTCAAAGAGATACTAACATTGATTACTACAAAAAGCTTTTATTTGATGAAAATTCAAGTAATATTTACTTTTCGAAAGAGCAATTTCAAACTCAATTTGCAAAATATTTTAAAGACAAAGATTTTAAGCACCACTATTTCTTAACAAATAATAGAGTTACGGAAGATGAAGATGCTAAATATTGCGCATTTTATTTCAAAAAAAATACTCTTGTAATGTATGCAATCCAATATAAAAACAATCCGACAAATGCATTTTATTATAGCGCTTATGGCAAATTATATTACACAGATGTAATGTCAAAAGAATATCCAAACTTTCCTTACACATCAATGCAATATGATAAAAAAGGGCAATTAAAAAGTGCAATTTATTTTGCCTCAAAAGATTTGCAATATATGTATGGTCCAGAAAAAGAGTTTCAAGGCATTTGGTACAAAGACAAAATGTATGACAAAAACGGTAAACAAACCATCACTCGTTCCAACTGGTAAAAACTCCGTCACAATAGTATAAATATCAGATTTTATTTTTACAACTTGGCATGTTTAATATATAATTTTCTCATAAAGTAGTATTAAAAGAAGGAAATTATAGATTATGCTAGGCGGAAATGAAATTAGAAAATTATATTTAGACTATTTTAAAAATAAACGTCAACATACAGTTGTAGAAAGTTCAAGTCTTGTACCTGACAACCCTACAGTATTGTTGACCACAGCAGGCATGTTGCAATTCTTACCAATATTTTTAGGAATTACACCTTGCCCTTACGAACCTGCAAGAGCAACCTCTTGCCAAAAATGTGCAAGAGCAGGCGGTAAAGATTCAGATATCGAAAACGTAGGTAGAACACCACGCCACCACACATTCTTCGAAATGCTAGGAAACTTTTCTTTTGGTGATTATTACAAAAAAGAAATTATTCCTTGGGCTTGGGAATTTGTAACCGAAGTTTTAAAATTGGACAAAGATAGACTTTGGATTACCATTTACGAAACCGATGATGAAGCATTCGACATTTGGAGAAGTGTAGGGGTTCCGGCTGAAAGAATTAAACGTAAAGGAAAAAAAGACAACTTCTGGGGTCCTCCTGGAGCATCAGGTTCTTGCGGACCTTGCTCAGAAATCCACTACGACTTAGGTGAACAATACAAATGTGACGACCCTAATTGTGGTATTGATACTTGCGAATGTGACAGATGGGTTGAAATTTGGAACCTTGTGTTCACAGAATTGTACCAAGATGAAGAAGGTAACCAATCTCCTCTAGGTAAGAAAAACGTTGATACTGGCATGGGCTTAGAGCGTATTGCTATGGTATGTCAAGGAGTTGCATCAACTTTTGAAACAGATTTATTAAAACCTATTATGGATAAAGTTTCTGAAATGAGTGGTGTTCCTTACAAAAAATCTGAAAAAACAGATGTTTCTCTAAGAATTATCACTGACCACGCAAGATGCGTATCATTCTTAATTTCTGATGGTGTTATTCCTGGAAACGAAGGAAGAAGTTATGTTTTGCGTATGATTTTGAGACGTGCATTACGCCACGGAAAAATCTTAGGAATGGAATTGCCATTTTTATATAAGTTGGTTGATATAATCGTTGAAAACTATGGCGAAGCTTATCCTGATTTAGTTAAAAATAAACAAAAAATCATTGATACAATCAAAAAAGAAGAAGAACGTTTTGCAAAAACTCTTGATAGAGGTTACAAAATGCTTGATGAATTTATCGATGCTAAAAAAGATATTGACGGAGAAAGTGCATTCAAACTTTATGATACTTTCGGTTTCCCATTTGAATTGACAAAAGAAATTGCAGAAGAAAACGGCTTAAAAATTGATGAAGAAGGGTTTAAAGCCGCAATGCAAGAGCAAAAAGAACGCGCTAAAGCTGCAACAGCTAAAATCAGCGTAACTGGTGATATGAAATATGCAAAAATCGAAAAAGAAGTTGGTTCAACTGAATTTATCGGTTATAGCGAAAATGAATGTTCTGATGCAAAAATTTTAGCTCAAGTAGAAGGTGAAGGATATGTTGATATCGTATTAAACAAAACACCTTTCTACGCAGAATGTGGTGGTCAAGTTGGCGATAGCGGATACTTAGAAAGCGCCAACCTAAAAGCCGAAGTTTTAACAACCTTCAAAGTAAATGACTTATATGTTCACAGATGCAACATTTTGAACGGAGAGGTTACAATCGGTGATGTTGTAAAAGCATCAATTGATGTGCCAAGAAGAGAAGAAATCAGACTTCACCACACATCAGCTCACTTACTACAAGCTGCGCTTGTTAAAGTTCTTGGTTCAGAGGTAAAACAAGCAGGTTCTTATGTTGAAGAAAACCGTATGAGATTTGACTTTACTTTCTCAAGAGCAATGAAACCTGAAGAAATCGTAAAAACAGAAAACTTGATGAACAAATGGATTGGCGAAGGCTACAATGTTGAGACAAAAGTTATGGGCATCAAAGAAGCTGAAATGACAGGTGCAACAGCTCTATTTGGAGAAAAATACGGAGACTCTGTTAGAGTTGTGTCAATCCAAAAAGAAACACCTAACAGTATTGATTGCATTTCAAAAGAATTTTGTGCCGGTACACACGCACGTCAATTGATTGACCTGAGACTTGCCAAAATAATTTCTGAAAGTGCAATCGCAGCAGGCACAAGACGTATTGAAGCTGTTGTATCAAAAGCAGCAATTGAATACTTAAATGCAAAATCTACAGAAATAGACAAACTTTCTACAAAATTCAAATCCCACTTTGATGAAGTTGTAGAACGTGTTGAAAAACTTTCTGATGAAAATAGAGAACTCCAAAAACATATAGAAAAACTTGAAGAAGAAAATGCTAGAAACAAATTTGCATCATTTATTTCAAAAGCTCAAGACATTGAAGGTGGCAAGTTGTTCATCTCTAAAGTTGAAGGTTTAAAACCAATAGGTATTAAAATTGGTTTAGAATATTTGTCTAACAAACTTGGAAATAGCGTAATTATTCTTGCGGGTGAAACAACAGTTGCAGTTAAAGTTTCTGACAACTTTGTAAAACAAGGAGTCAATGCAGGTAAACTTGTCGGCGAAATTGCAAGAGCAACAGGAGCAAACGGCGGAGGACGTCCAAATTTTGCTCAAGGTGGAGTAAAAGACGCATCTAAATTAGATGAAATTTTGACAATAGTTGAAAAAGAAATCAAATCTGTCAAAGCATAAAACTTGAAAAAATTTCATAAAACCCCGCAAAAAATATTTTGTGGGGTTTTTATATAAAAAAAGTAGAAGGAGAAAACATATGACTTTCAAAGTAAACAGTTTAAATTCATTTGATAAAGGCTTTTTTGGAAAAACAATGCAAGCTTATGCAAAGGAAAATAAAGGGAAAGTGCAAAATCCATCTAAACTTGAACTATCAAGTATTGATGATTTAAACAAATATTTTTCAAAAAAGATGTTTACTGAACGATTGGAAAAATCCCCAACAACAGATGTATTTAAAACAGAAACACCTGTTGAACCTGATTTTTCTTTTCCAAATTTAATTCAGTAAATAGTATAATAAATATAATTAAATGTCAGGATTTTTACCAATCCTGACATTTTTAATTTTGTTAAGCTAATGCCAATTTATCCAACTTAACCTTATAAAAATCGACATTTATATTTAATCTCACCCCAATTTCAAGTAACAATTTTACAAACTTGATATCCTTTTCTTTTGGGGATTCCATATTATTTACAATAATATCGCCAATTCTATGATAAATTTTATTATAATAAATATTTTGAGCCTCTGAAATATCTATTTGTAAGTCTAATTTTTCAATTATATCAAACAAATCAACAATTGCATCAGCCTGTTGGATTTCAAAACTCTTCGTCAGCCTATTCAAATTCACAATAATTTTCTTAGCAAAGCTATTATTTGACGGAGTTTTATCAATTTCAATATTCATTTTTTTAGATTCAAAATTAATATCCATAATTTGTTGAACAATTGAACGGTCAACAAAACCATCACTATGAGCTAACAGGTCATTATATTTGTGACTCAATGCGTACCCTGCCGAGATTTTGAACTCTGTCGGAATTTCCAAGCCCAAACTTTGCATGTGATATATTGAACCTTTGCCTTGGTCATACATATCTTTATATGTATCAGCAAATTTTTCCATTTGATCTTTTAATAAAATTTGAAGAATCTTCTTTCTTTCTTCAATAAAGATATCCTTCAATGTGAAATATTCTTTACCGAATTTTTCATCCAAAGCTCTGATAATTTCAGTAAACGGCTTTAGCATAAATGTTTTAATTAAAGATTGTTTCAAGTTTTGGTATTCTTCATTACTTGAAAATTCCTTGATTGCACAATGGAAATCTCCGTCAGAATACTGCATTAGAGCAAATATCAAATCAACTCTTTGCAAAGTAACCTTTGAACGAATTTCAATATGACCAATTACAAAGTTTGAATTACTTTTTTCAACCCTTTGATAATCATCTTGTCTTACGGTATAACAATAAACATCTTCATCTTCTTCAAAATCTTGATACAAAGAGGAAATCGCCCACAAACAAGCAATCTGTTTTGCTGTAACAACAGATGGTTTTACAAATCTTTCATAAATATCGCGACCGGTACCAAATTCTTGGATATTACTTTTTGCTTGTGATAATATCTCCAAGAAATGTTCTTCAAAATCCTCATTGCTAAATCGAGCAGCCAATTGCATTGCACGCGCTGCATATTTCATAATCTGAACAGTTTCAATTCCGGAAATTTCAGAGAAGAACCAACCGCAACTTGTATACATCAACAAAGCTTGACGTTGAATTTCTAACAACTCCATACCACGAATTCTGTCTTCTTCTGATAAATCAGCTTTGAAATGTTCTTTTTGGAACTTTTTAATATTTGAGTAACTTCTATCAAGTATAACGTCAATATACTGATTACGAACAGCCCAAACATCTTTGTTGTAATATTTTGCACCCTCACGCTCAAAAATTTCAGCAAAATGGTCTCTCAAATAATCAAGCGCATTTCTCAACGGCTCTCTCCATTTTTGATTCCAACCAGGATGTCCGCCTGTAGAACAACCGCAATCTTCTTTCCATCTGCCAACACCATGGAAACAACTCCAAGAAGAAGCTTGTTTAATATCTGCTTCATAATCACTTCTGTATTTTGCCAAATACTCTGCATAATTTGTGATTTTGAAACCTTCATCCTCTGCTTTAATTTTTAACACATAAGAAAGCGCCATATCACCAAATTTTGTATGGTGTCCGTAACTTTCACCATCTGTTGCTATATTTATCAATTGTGGATAGTCTCTAAGCTCTGAAACCCCTTCTTTTAAACGTTTAATAAACTTATTTCCATCAGTCAAAAGTTCATCAAACGCAACAGAACGAGAAATCGCTCCATCATAGAAAAACAAATCAATTGATTTTTTAGGGTCACTTTTGATTGTATACTTGTAAGACCTTGCAGGGTCGATATTACCCCAACTTACATCCTGCCAAGCTTTATCAGAAGATTTTTTCATCTTCAAAGCTTGGTACGGTGATAAAACAGTAAACTTAATTCCGTTATCAACCAAAACATTAAGAGTCGCGTCATCTACAGCAGTTTCTGCAAGCCAAATTCCTTCAGGCTTTCTGCCAAAACGATATTCAAAATCTCGAATACCCCATTTAACCTGAGTTTCTTTATCTCTGTTATTTGCAAGTGGCATAATTATATGATTGTATACCTGTGCCATGGCATTCCCATGTCCATCATGTTGAGAAATACTTTCAATATCAGCTTTGATAATTCTTTCATAAGTTAAAGGAGCATAAGACTCTAACCAAGAAAGAAGAGTCGGACCAAAATTAAAACTCATATACTCATAGTTATTAACAATGTCCAAAATTCGATTACGGTTATCAACAATACGAGAAACTGAATTTGGATTGTAGCATTCTTTACATATCCTTTCATTCCAATCATGATAAGGAAGCGCACTATCTTGTAATTCAATAGCCTCTAGCCACGGATTTTCTCTCGGAGGTTGATAGAAGTGTCCATGAATTGTTAAAAATTTCTCTTTCTTTACTGTTTTTGTATTGTCATTTGCCATAATCTTATCCATACCTTATTTAATAAAATCCTACTTTTTAACCTCTTTTTTCACTTTGTTAATTACTTCAAAAGTATCAACATCCATCCAAGGGTCACCTAATGCTGTTGAAAAGACTCTGCCGGAAAATCTCACCTCATCACCTGCATTCAAGTCTATATGTTTTTCTGCAACTTCTTTTTTCAAAAAGATTTTCAATTCTGACAGTGGAATATCGTGATCTTTTACATCAGGTCTTTGAATTAAAAAAGAAATATATTTGTCGTGTTCTCTCATTGCAGGTTTGTAATCTAAACCCAATGCTGAAAATTTGTCAAATTTGCCAGTAATTCGAATATTACGATTAAGATATTTGTAAGGATTAGAAATCAATTCTAACGGATTGACATCTCTGTATTGAGACTGTGGCATAGCAGGAGCCGAAACTACAGGAGCTGCAACCGTAGAAGTCGTAGCATTTAATGAGTTTGAACCTATGCAAATACCCATTGCTACCAATAAACCTAAAGATATTATATATAATTTTCTCATCGTAACCTCTTATTTAAACTTATCAACACTTAGATTTTAGCACACTTTTCAAATAAAATAAACTGTACAACGTAATAATTTGGCTTTACAAATTTACAAAACACAAAACATGCTCTACTATTAAATAATCAATATGTATAAGGAGAAAAAGAGATGACAGTTTTAAAAATAGAAAAATTACCACACAACCAAATTTTACCTGAATACAAAACAGAAGGTGCAGCTGGAATGGACTTGTGCGCAGCTATATCAGAACCTTTGGAATTAAAACCACTAGAAAGAACCCTAATACCTACAGGTTTGAAAATCGAACTTGAACACGGTTATGAAGCACAAATCAGACCACGTTCAGGAATGTCAATCAAACACGGAATCACATTGATTAACTGCGTTGGAACAATTGATGAAGACTATAGAGGAGAGGTTTGTGTACCTGTTGTAAATATTTCTAACGAAGCTTACACAATTCAGCCTCAAGAAAGAATAGCACAAATGGTTATCAGCAAGTATGAGCAAGCTAAAATTGAAGTTGTAACCCAATTAACCGAAACAATTCGCGGAGAGGGCGGTTTTGGCTCAACAGGTAAATAAATTACAATCAATGGATGATGTAATAATTATAATTTGAGTTTACACTGAACTGAGTATGGTTTAACAATTGTACTCAGTTTTGTATATTTAGGAGAAATTATGGATAACGAAACACAAGAACAAATTATGAATCCTGCACAATCTCAAAGGTCTTATGTTGTAACATTATTTTTGGCATACTTTTTGGGAATTTTTGGTATACATAGATTTTACACAGGTTATGTATGGATAGGTATAGCGCAACTTTTGACATGCGGCTGTTTTGGAATATGGACGGTTATTGATATTATTTCTTTAACACTGAACAAATACAAAGATGCACAAGGTAAAGAATTAAGTAACTACAACCAAGGCTGTGCGCTCATAATCCTATCAGTAATTATTGTATTGTTTATATTTGGGGGAATTACCGGCGTTTTGTCATTCTTTACAGGTAAATAGATAACTACACATATAAAGAAAGGAGTTTAGTATGGAAGAAACACAATTACAAGAATTGAAAGGAAAAAACTGGATGGCAGCAATGTCATTATGTTGGTTCCTTGGAATGTATGGCGCTCACCGTTTTTACACAGGTAAAACAAATAGCGGCTGGGTAATGGTAGTATTAACAGTTTTGGGTATCACAGCACCAATCTCTGCTATCTGGGCGCTTATTGACGGCTTTAGATTAGCATTGGGTCGATACACCCACGATGATGGTAGCGAATTATACGAAAGAGTAGACTGGTTTGGCTACATCTATATTGCATTAATGGTTCTTTGTGCAATCGCATTGCTATTATACTTCACTGCAATTATCGGAATGATTGCAATGGTTGCTCACAGTGCAGCAGGTGCTGGCGCAATGCCTCCTACTCCGTAGGTTCTTTGCAACTTTGATTGAATTATGAAAGACGGTGTGGGCATTCTGCCTAGACCGTCTTTTTATTATATTATTAGTCAATAAAAAAGGAACCATTTTGCGGTTCCATTTAGTAGGTTAGTTAGTAGTAGGGGAAAAAGGAGGAAAATTAGTTTTGTTTAATTACATTTTATTTATCGACACTTTTTATGGAAAACTTTAATTTTTGGGATTAGTTTGTTAAGATTTTGTTACAATCTAAAAAAAGGCAAGAATACAGGTAAAAATACAATGTTACAAAGACACGATGCCTATAAAATATGTCATTCTAAAAGGATTAAAAATCTTGTGGGCTTGTTTGGCTTAGATTTTATCATATTCAAAATCTCAAACTGAACATATTAAAACTAAGTCGTTAGATATTATTTACAGGTGGGCTAGTGAGCCCACCCTACATACTAGCCCACCTTATTTATAAATACCAATAAATTATTCCATAAAAAAAAGCTATGTACTGAGGTGCATAGCTGTTGATTAGGGATATGTGTATCTTAGTCTCTAAGGAGTATATTGTTATATTAGCATTTATATTTTTTTTGTAATCATACAAAATGATGAGATTTAAAAAATCTCATCATTTTTATATGTTTTAAACAAAAATTCAAATGGTGGGCTTACTAGGCCACCATACTTATATCTTTACTTTGTCACGATGGACATAATGTAATTATCATTGAAATATTTGTTGGCAACCTCAATAATATCAGCATCCGTTACACTATTTATCAAATCTACATATTTTTCCTTGAACTCATAACCTCTTGTTGAGGCTTCATACCACCCTGTATTAGAAGCCTTGTCCAAATTAGTTTCTAAGCCGATAACATAGTTACCAATCAGTTTTTCCTTAGCATCTTTAAGCTCTTTATCCCCAACATATTCAGTTTTTAGTTTTTCAATTTCAGAGAACAAGCCTTGTTTTGATTTTTCTAAAGTCGCAGGATTTGTGCCAATATACATCATAAAACTACCTCGTAAAACATTTGGCGAATACCCTGTTCCAAGTTGGTATGCCAAACCTTCTTGTTCTCTCAACTCTTTAAACAACCTTGAACTCATGCCTGTACCCAAAATTGAGTCAATCACTTGTAATGTCGCATAATCTTTTTCACTCAAAACTCCATCTGTCTGCCATCCTAAAAGAATCCAAGCAGTTTCTGTCGGCATTTTTATGGTATTTGTTCTAGGTGCTGTAATACGAGGAATTTTTGAATCATAAGTTTTGTAATCAAAAGTTTGACTATCAGCTTTTGGTTCAAAAATTTTATTCAAATCTTGAATTGTTTTGTCTTTGTCAATATTGCCGTTGATTGAAATTACAATATTTTTAGGATTGAAGATTTTGTTATAATACTCAATAATATCCGACTTTTTGATATTTTGAATATTTTTTTCTAAAACTTTTGAAGATATTGAATATGGAGTATTTTTATAAATCATATCACGATACTCTTCAATTGCCTGCTTAATCGGAACATCTTTATTAGTTTTTATCGCACTTAACTTGTCTGACTTTACCTTTTCGATTTCATAATCATCAAAAATGGCATTATTAACAACTTCATTCAACAATTCCATTGTTTTGTCATATTCATCTTTTGTTGTCAAAACAGTTATAGAAAAAGCATCTGCACCAACTGATGGTACTATTTTTATACCATTGTCCTCTAACACTTGAGAAAGCTCTAATGATGTGTAATTTTTTGTACCTTTCATCATTGTTGCAGCTGTTAAATTTGCAGTTCCGGCAATTTTATCAAGAAGTTGACCGCCTTTTGCATAAATACTGATAGCAATAATATCATTTGAACTATTTGGGGTATAAAGCATCGTCGCACCATCAGATAAGTGATACTTTTGAGTACCGTTACTTTCGCTAACCAATTCTGCAGTACCTAAATTTTGAATTTTGTTTGCTACAGGAATATTTTTTGAAGATTCAGGCAAAATTATAGATACCGCACTTCTATTTTCTCCTAAGTATTTATTGGCAACTCTTTTAACTTCATCTTTTGAAACTGATTTAATTTTATCTAAATATGTATCGTAAAACTTGATATCATTAGTCAGAGCCATAGTATAACCTATTTCAGTGGCAATATTTGTGATAGATTCCCTTGAGTAATAAGTATTTCGCTCAATGATATTTTTGGCAAGACTCAATTGTTCATCGCTCACCCCTTTATCTTGTATATTTTTTATTTCATCAAAAATTGCACTTTGAACTTGTTTACATTTTTCAGGTTCAAAGTTTGCTGAAATATAAAATATCCCATCATCTCTAAATGTTGAATTTCCTGCATCTACAGAAAAAGCCAAGCGTTTCTTCTCTTTTAAAACCTGATTTAAGACCGATGACCTGCCATCACCCAAGATTGTTGATAATACATCCAAAGCGTAAGAATCATTATCATTAATAGGAGTTCCCCTAAAACCAATAACCATATATCCGGATTCGGTTTTGATATATTCAACTTTCTTCTGCTGAGATGTCAATTGAGATTCTTTTGGGTAAATCGTTTTGGTTTGTTTCTTATATTCAGCATTAAAAACTTCTTTTATACGTTCTAGGGCATGATTTGTATCCACATCCCCAACAACAATTGTTATCATATTTGATGGAGAATAATGCGCATTATAAAAATTCAAAACTTGGTCTCTTGTAATAGTTTCAATAACATCACTTCTGCCAATAACTTTTCTTTTATACGGATGAGTTGTATACATCATGGAATTTAAATTTTCTTGAAGAATTCTTGTTGGAGAAACCAAATCTTTATTAATTTCTTCTAAAACAACTTTTCTTTCCTTTTCCATCTCATTGCGCGGAATTAAAGGGTGCAACATCATATCCCCATGCAATTCCATCGCCAAATCAAAATCCTTAGAAGGAATAGTTACATAATAATGTGTAAAATCTTTACTTGTTGCGGCATTAGTAATTGCTCCTTTTGTTTCAAGAATTTGGTCAAATTCTCCAGATTCGTGATTTTTTGTTCCTTTAAAAAACAAATGTTCCAAAAAATGTGCCACACCATTATTTGAATCATCTTCATCAATAGAACCTGTTTTTATCCAAGTGTCAATAGTTACAATCGGATTATTTCTAACCTCTTGAATCACAACAGTTTGCCCATTGTCCAATTTGAACATTTGAGCCGACGCTGCCCATACGGTATTTCCACAGATTACGATTGCCGCAATTATGATAAATTTCTTCATGATAAACCATCCTTCTTAAATGATTATATTTAATTAACAAATTTATAATATACCCTAATTGACTAAATTTAGCCACATGGTATTTCTTGTAAAATACTTGTTGATTTGAATTTCTTTGTGGACTTTAGCATAATATATTCTTTCAAAGTTTCAAAAGTTACAGTACAAACTTTTTCATTTGCTTTTTGTTCATATTCTCCACGCTCATCAAAATCATTAATTGACATTTGTTTGAAAAAGTCCCTCAATTTGTAAGGGAGTTGTTTTTTGTTATAATGCACTGAACTTGCACAATCAGCACAAATAATGCCACCCATACTAGGTACAAAATACATAGTTTCATCACCTACAACATGGTGACAGCATAAACATTTATCAAGTTCAATTGAAAACCCTGATTCAATCATCATTTTCAATTGAAATTTAATTACTGCAAGCAAAATGTCAACTTTATTTTCGGCAACAGATATCGTATTTAAAGTTTTGTACAACAAATTATAAATAACTTCAGAACATGGATCCTCTTCAATTCCAAAATTATTAACAACTTCTGTCACATACATTGAATAACAAATTTTATCTATATCTTGACGAGTTTTGTAAAACGAATTAACAACTTCAGCCTGACAAATAGTATCAAGATTTCGACCTTTATGCAACATCAAAGTATTTGCAACAAGCAAATCCATGCGGGCACCCAATTTACTCTTAGGTTTCTTAACCCCTTTAGCTACCCCCCTGATTAGCCCTTTATCTTTTGAATACATAACAATAATTTTGTCAGATTCACTTAAATTGTAGGACTTTAGATTAATTGCGTCTGTTACAAAACTGTTTTGCATTATCCTTTTTGTGCACTTGTTCCGTGGTAAATACCTCTCATCATTTGTTCTAGTTCAGACTTGTTATCTGAGTATTGAAGAGCAATTTCTTGAGAAATTTTACCTTCATTAAATAATTTGTACAATGACATATTCATTGTTGTCATGTTGTTGAATGAACCTTTCTTAACTAGTTCATAAATTTGTTCAAGTTCATCCTTTTGAATAAAGTCTTTTACTGTCGGAGTTACAACAAGAATTTCAGTTGCCGGCACACGAGAACCACCTTCAATAGTCGGCACAAGTTTTTGAGAAATTGTACCACGAAGAGTATTAGCAATCTGACTTCTTACAAACGGTCTTTCATTAGGGTCAAACAAGTTAATAATACGAGCAACAGTTTGAACTGAATCGTTTGTGTGAATTGTTGATACAACAAGGTGACCGGTTTCAGCTGCTTTCAATGCAGATTCTACAGTTTCTCTATCACGAATTTCACCAATAAAGATAACATCAGGGTCTTGCCTTAATGCATATTTAACACCATCTGAAAATGACGGTGTATCAATCAACAATTGACGTTGAGATACAATGGATTTTTTATTAGAAAATATAAATTCGACAGGGTCCTCAATTGTTACAATATGTTTTGAAGTAGTCGCATTTATATAATCAATCAAAGATGCGATTGTTGTAGATTTACCTGAACCTGTAGGTCCTGTAACAAGAACCAAACCATTATTGAAAGATGCAAATTCTTCCAAAGTCTCAGGCAAGAACAATTCTTTAAAAGACTTGATATAATATGGAATCGCACGAATAACCATTGCTGTTTTACCCAACTGACGACTCATATTGATACGGAATCTTGAGCAGCCCGGAATTTCATAAGAAAAGTCAATATCAAAAAATCTCGTAATACGGTCTTTCAAGTGTGTAGGAGCAACTGTTCTGATTACAAACTCAATATCTTCACTTGTTAATGGGGGAAGATTAATTCTCATAATCTGTCCTGATACACGGATGGCAGGTCTTTCACCTTCACAAATATGCGCATCAGAAGCTCCAACTGATACTGCTTGTCTTAAAAAATCTTCAATATAGAAATCGTTACTACTCATAATTCTCTCTTTCCTACCCAACAATATACCATGTTTTTTAGTTTTGCACAACCGTCTTGATATGGTATCATTCAGATGTTGGAATTATGATAAATATTGATTTTATTAGAGATATAACTCAAAATAAAAACTTCATGATGTTTTTTGCATCTATAACCTTCATGTGTGGAATTTTATCCTGTTTTTACGGTTACTCAATCATTTTTGGGTCGCTTATAACTCTGATACTTTTGGCAAGTTATTATCTCAGACTGTTTAGTTTTAAAAAAGTTCTCGTACTTATTTTAATCTTTTACGGAGGATTTGTCTTAACATTTTGTAAAATCAAAAGCTATGATGACTTGTTTCAAATAGTCCCCATCCAAGCCTCTATAACAGGTAGAATTGTCAGCATCCCATATTCTGACGGAAATAACAAAACAAAGTTTTTCTTTCAGGTAGAAAAAATAAAAGACAAACAAGTTTCAGGAAAGACATTTGTGACTATTTCTGAAAATCCAACTGACACACCCCTAAATATTGGCGAGAAACTAACTATAAAAGGCAAAATCAGAAAACCGTTCAGTTCGACAAACCCTTCTCAATTTGACTACAGCTCATATTTGAGGAATTTCAACACATTTACAACTACTTATGCCAATTATTCGGATATCAAAATCGAAAAAGATTCATTAAGCCTAAAATGGAGATTTTTGCAATATTTAAACAACACCAGAAACAGAATTTTGAAGGTTCATTCTCAATTTCTCAAAAGCCCAAACCTTGAAATTTTAGGCGGAATTGTTTTTGGTGATGATGCTGTTGCTCCACCTGATTATATAAAAACTTCTTTCATTAATTCAGGATTACTTCATATTTTGGCAGCTTCAGGCATGAATGTAGCGTTTATTTTTACATTTTGGTTTATAATTTTGAAATTTTTGAAAGTTCCGTATAAGCCAAGAGTTTTAACAGGAATGCTTGTTGTAATTTTGTATACATTAATGACAGGACTTGGAGCATCCGTAATCAGAGCAGCCCTTATGCTTTTGTTTGTCTTAGCTGGAAAACTCATAGATAGAGACACACATAGTGTTTCGTTATTGTCTCTTGTCGCCGTTTTAATGCTGATATATAACCCCGCTTATATTAACGATGTAAGTTTTCAACTTTCATTTTTCGTAACCTTTGGACTTCTGACAACTGCAAACTTTTTGTCTAAAAAATTTGAAAAAATTCCTGATTGGATAAAAGCACCTGTATTAATTCCAATTGTTGCACAAATTTGGATTGCACCAATTCAAATGTTTTATTTTAACACTTTTAGTTTATATTCAGTTTTAGCAAACATTTCAACCGTAAGTTTGTTGAGTATAATCAGTTTTGGCGGATTTGTAAGCTCAGCAATTTCAATCATCCCCCCATTTGCAAAATTTACTTGCCAAGTATTTGACTTTTTTCTTAATTACCTTTTGAACATTCTCATTTGGATTTCAAATTTCTTTGCCAATCTAAAATTCAGCCTCATACAAACAACACACCCAAATATTATTCAAATGTTGATTTATTATATTATGCTGATTGCCGTAACTTATTTGATAAAAATTGACAAACGAAAACAAGCAATAATTACGGTTTTAGTAACCTGCCTAATTTTAGGTCTCACATGGATAAAACTTCCAAACCATAACCTTGAAATAATAGCATTTGATGTACAAAATGCTGATTCATTTTTGATAAAAACACCTCAAAACAAATATTTTATGATTGATACAGGAAAAGCTCCGTTTGAAAGCGGTAATTCTCAAGCCAAAATCATTATGCTGAAATACCTGAAAGATAGAGGTATCAAAAATCTTGAAGGAGTTATTGTAACTCACTTTGATAACGACCACTCTGGCGGAACGTCTGAAATTATCACAAATACCAAAGTAAAAACATTATACTTAAACAATACAAAAACAGAGACCCAAACCGCGAAAAACATTTTTAAAACCGCAAAAAAGATTCACCAAAAGTACAAAATTGTGCAACACAACCAACAAATTTACACAGAAAAAGATTTCAAAATCAGAACATTTAAAGCTGATATATCAGGCAAAGATACAGATAACGAATGTTCGACAATTACACTTATTTCATATAAAGATTTTGACATGCTGTTTATGGGAGATGCTGGTGTAAAATCATTTGAACAAGTTCAAAAAGATATTCCAAACAAAATTGAGGTTTTAAAAGTAGGACACCACGGAGGACCAAAGGTTGTTAATGAACAAATGCTAAACTACTTAAATAATGAGGTTTCGTTAATTTCAACAGGAGTGAATTACTTTGGGCATCCAAATAAAGGAACACTGGATATTCTAAGAAAAACAGAAATTTTACGAACAGACATACACCACTCAATAAAAATCTCTACTGATGGGAAAATTTACAAAATCTACACATACGCAAACGCAGATAAAAAATACGAATTATACAAAACTTTAAAAAACTTATAATTCAACTTAAACATTAATATTTTTCAAATTCTTTCTTAATGGTTTTAAAATGTCAGAATATATTTTCAATTCCGTATCATTTGCACTATTTATAATTTCAATAAGGGAATTTTTCAATGGACTTTTTATTGTATTTGATTCCTTTGAAAAATCGTTCAAATCCATATCTAGCGTGTCAATTATTTTGAAAAAGCTCTGTAATGTCGGATAATTCTGTCCGGACTCAATTCTTGAAATTTGCTTTTCATGAAGTCCGACCTTTTCCGCCAACATAAATTGGGTAAGATGTTTATTTTTTCTTGACTCTTTGATTCGTTCTCCAATATAGATTTTATCACTATCGAACAACATATTTACTCCCTCTTTCAAAATTTAAAATAGTATATATTTGTCCCTTAATAAACAACATCCATGTACTATAAATTATTGACAAAGGTAATATCCATGTTCTATAATCACTTTATAATTTTACAAAAAAGGACATCGATGAGGATAAAATTGTGTTTAATAAAGATGAGTTTAACAAAGCAAAAATTAGATTAACCTTAACAGAAAATGCTACACACGTAGATATAAAACAGAAAAAATTTGGGTTTACACTGGCAGAAGTCCTCATCACTCTTGGAATTATTGGTGTCGTTGCTGCCATTACAATTCCCAATTTGATGACTGAAATAAAAGCAAAGAAATTAAAAACCCAATTCACAAAATCGTATTCCGTTGTGCAACAAGCAATTCGGCTCATGGAAGCAGATGATGTTTCTACAGATTTTAGAACGTACACTAATGCAACTAGACACAGAACACTTGCCAAATATATGACAAATGTCACTATTTGTAGCGATAATACAAGTGGAAATACCGTAAAAACACCGGCAGGTTGCCATAGTTTCTATTCAGGAGATGAATATAAATTTTTAAACAGAAATGGAAGAATAGGTGATGGGATATATAATGACGGACAACTTTTACTCCCTGACGGAGCTCTTGTATTTTTTGATGATTGTCCAATATCAGAAGGATGGCAAGGTTGCATGATTATGATTGATATAAATGGATTAGCTAAACCAAATCGACTCGGATACGACTTTTTTGCCTTTGAGGCTCAAGAAGGAAAACTTTATCCAATGGGAGGTTTAACCACATCATACAGATTTCATGATGATTGTAATTTAAATAGGCCGAATCAAAGTGGTTGGACTTGCACTCAAAAAGCAGTTTCTGATAATGACTATTTCAAAAAAGTTGTAAAACGAATAAAGTAAATCAGACATAAAGATCAAATAGTCACCCTGAACTCGTTTCAGGGTCTCTAATAAAACATATTAGTCTTATGTAAAATTTGATAGATTCTGAATAGGATAAAATCTACGTCGCTATGCAACTTGATACAAACAATTATTGCAAAATGTAACAAAATATATACAAAATAGATAAAAAATAAGCAATTTTTAAATCTAAAAATACTTTATATAAATGTAAGGGAAATTAAGAGAAGAAAAAAATTTAAGGGAAATAGATTATGAGAAACGAATATGAAATGGTTACAGTAAAAGCTTATGTAGATTCATTAGACGAAGTAAAATATAACACAGTATCAGAACAAGAAATTGCTAATGAAGTTGAAAAATATTTGTTAAATATCAGAAGAGCTGACACTAACGCTAAAATCGTTGAAGCTTTGTTGGCTTAGTCTGCATTATGTCACTCTGTTCCTGCTGTTCAGGATGACTAAAATAATCTAACTGTCATTTTCTCTTACAAGCCTAAATCTTTCAAGAATTCTTGGGCTTTTATCATTTGTGAAGAGATAAATTCCATTCGTTCATCATTGGGAAAAGTTTTTTGCAATGTTGCATATACGGATTTCACCGTTTTATAATTCATAGTCGCATATTCTGCAAAATGTTCAGATTTTGTAAGTTTATAAAAATAATCTATGCTTTTGTCATAATTTTTCATTTTGCAATAACACTCTGCAATAATTGAATGTTGAGAATCAAGCTCGTCAGGTTCAATTTTTGCAATGTCAATAGACAAAACAATCTTTAAACCTTCTTCATACTGCTTGTAACAGATTTTCTGATTTGCCTGTTGTTGAATAGTCCTTACATCTGTAGGTGCCAGTTCTATCATCTTTTTCACTTCAATTTCCGCTTCATCATATTTATTTGTAGCTTGCAACACACCGGCTTTTATGTCCAACAAGTCAACACTGTCAGAAAACCTGCTTAATCCTTCATTTGCAAACTTTAAAGCATCTTTATATCGGTGAAACATAAATAAAAGAGCTGAATATTGGGCATATTGGAAATCTTCTTCCAAATTTCCTTTTGTGACTCTATATGCTTTTTTTATCCATTTTAGAGCGTCTTTATATTTCCTTTGATGAACGTAAATATCGGTCATTGCAACATATCCGTCAGACTCTGTTTTATCTGTTTTTATCGCTTTTTGGGCATAATGAATAGCTTTTTCAAAATCACTTTCGACATTATAAATTACAGACATTCTTGCATACATATCAGCGCGGTCATATTTCTTTTCTTCCGCTTGCAGAAAAGCCTCTTTAGCGCGTTTAAAATCTTGCACCCAAAAGTACGCAAACCCTTTGCGATAATAGCCAACACCTGATGTTTTGTCTAAAAAAATCACTCGGTTTGCATATTCTATGGCTTTATCTATATCTCCTAACTTGCTATAACAAAATGATATTTGGAAATTATAATAAGTATCATCAACTCCATAACCAAGTTCAAGGGCTTTTAAATAATTTTTCAAGGCTGATTTGAAATTATTCATTTCCATATAGGTTTCAGCTTTTCCCCCATACAAACCACCATTTTTGGGGTCTAAATCAATTGCTTTATTTATATATTCAAAATATTTCAAATAGTTATCTTTTTTCGCAACATATATATAAGCAATTTGTTCATACGTCGAATGACAGATATAATCATACTCTATAGATTTTAGGTAATATTCTAAAGCTTTGTCAAAACCTTCTGGTGTATCTTTTATAAAATATATATTTCCAAGCAACAAGTATGCTCTACCTGATTTTTCATCACACTTTAGAGCTTTTTGGGCATACTTTTCAGATTTTTGCCATTCTTGTTTGAATCCACCATATAGCCAAGACATATTACAAAACATATCTGCAGACTCATAACCTTCTTTTTCTGCCTCAATGAACTTTTGTAGGGCTAAATCATTTTTATCTTCATCATAAAAAATCACACCTTCTTGGCATAGCGCAAAACCATGACGCGGATTTTTCTTTCTCCCTCTGACAAAATTAATAACATTTTTAAAATTCTTTTCCAATACAAAGCTCCTTATTCTATTTTTAATAAAAATTTGAAATTTTGCAAGGATTTTTATTTTTTGTACAAAAATGAGGCGCAGAATCTGTACAGATTCTGCGCCAATTAAAACTTAAAATTTTTGTTTTTACTGTGCTCCGTTTAACAAACCATAAGCAGCATCCCAACCGCTCATTCCACCTCTTGTTTTAAACTTAGCAACTTGATTTACACTATTTTTTCTGTATTTTTTCATATCTTTAGATACTTTTGTTTGCAATTTTGGCATTTCCTTTCTTGTTGCCAAAACGGTATTAGCATAAGTCAAGAAATTTTTGTATTCATTACAAGCATAACCTGCTTTTAATTTTGCAGGATAAGCATAGCCTGTGTAATCATAAACATTCATTGCTCTATCAGCATTAGCAGGTTTGCCTTGAATTGCTTCCCAGTACGTACCGGTTTGTTTTGTTAAAACAACAATAATAGCAAGAGGATTGTAACCTGCATTTGCCATTAAATTGACTGCTACAACATCAGCTTCTTTTTCTTCTTTCGAATATTTGTAATTACTTACAATTGCTGTTGTTGTGTCATTTGTTGTAATATTTGTATTTGTAGCAGCTTGCAACAAGTTAATAACTTTGCCTTTTGATGCATTACCGGTAATAATATGACCTAATTCGTTAGCAACAACTGCTGCTACTTCGTTGTCATTGCCGGCATAAGCAAGTTCAGCACTTGAAACATTTACAACTTTATTTGTTACATAATTTGAGTTATCTACAGCCCCTGAAACAACTGTAAATTTAACGTTTGTAGCAGGAATTCCATTTTTGGTCAACAATGTAGATCCAACTGTTGACACTCTGTTTGCTGCATTGTAAGTTTTTGCAGCAAAAGAAGGAACAGTAATCGCAATAGCTACAAAAAGAGATAATAAAACTTTTTTCATATTTCTACTCCTTATTTACCAAAAACATTGTATAACAAAATTTCATTTTATCAAAGAATATGATAAGATAAATTTATGAAAGAAGAAGTTTTAGTTTCTCAGGCATCCATGCGGAATTGGGAACGTTTGAGCGTAAATAAAAAAGAATTTAAAACAAGAATGACAAAACGTGCAAACAAAAGATTTTCGTCAAAAACAATTATCCCTGTGGAATATTTTATAGAACCTTCTAACCTGGAAATTTTAAACAACATTCTTTCAACAAAAAAAGATATCAAAACGGTAATCTTATCTTTAGGAATAAATTATTTAAAAGCAAACCATATTTCTAACAAATTTACAGAAAAAATCCTCATCGAATATGGCAAAAACGTCACACCAGATAAGTATTTGTTAAATATAAATTTGCCAAAAAACGAAATAGATTTTTTAGGAATCGTATACCAATCGTTAATGACGGAAGGTTCAAAAAACCAAAAAGGCTCATATTACACACCAACAAATCTTACAAAAGATATTACAGATAAAATTAAAGAGGATGTAAAAATTTTAGACCCTTGTTGCGGAACCGGAAGTTTTTTACTTTCTGTTGCTAAAAAAATAAAAAATCCACAAAATATTTATGGTTATGACCTTGACGAAAATGCTTGTTTTATCGCAAAAATAAACTTGATTGTTGAATTTAAAAATACTGAATTTATGCCACAAATCTTTCATAAAGATTTTTTATTAGAAGATAATTTAAGACAAGATTTTGACGTTATTGCAACAAATCCACCTTGGGGTGCTGTAACAAGCCCTGAATACAAAAAGCTTTACCCATTGATAACTTCAAAAGAATCTTTTTCTTATTTTATTTTAAAATCTGAAAAATTTTTACACAAAAACGGTATCGCTTATTTTGTGCTACCGGAATCAATTTTGAATGTAAAAGTTCACAAAGATATTCGCCAATTTATCCTAAAAAATTATCAAATAGTTGAAATAAAAAATATTGGCAGAGCCTTTTCGGGAGTGCTTAGCAAAGTTGTTGTATTAACTCTTTCTAAACAAAAATCTAACGAAAATATTTCAATAAAAATTAATGAAAAAGAATACAAAATCAACCCAAAATATTATTTAAAAAATACAAATAATATTTTTTCAATTATTGATAATTTTGATGTTAATTTGCTAAAAAAAATATATTCTCACCCTCATCAAACACTTGATAATTCATCAATTTGGGCAATTGGAATTGTCACAGGGAACAACAAAAAATATATTTCTGCAAACAAAAATTTAGGCGAAAAAATTTATTCAGGCAAAAATATATTGAAAAATAAAATATCTGATAGCGAAAATTATATAAATTATACTAGAGAAAACTTTCAACAGGTTGCGCCTGAAAATATTTATAGAGCTAAGGAAAAACTTGTTTATAAATTCATATCAAAAAAACTCATCTTTGCCTATGATAACAAACAAAGATTATTTTTAAACAGTGCAAATATTTTGATTCCAAAACTTGAAAATTACACAATAAAAGATGTAATGACTTTTTTAAATTCAACTCTATTTCAATATATTTACACGAAAAAATTTAATGAATTAAAGGTTCTGAAAGGTAATTTAATGGAACTGCCATTTCCTGTTTTTGACAAAAAAAATTACAAAGAATTATCTGATAATACAATATTTAGAATCTTTAATCTAACAGATGATGAAATTAAATATATAAAAAATGAGGTTAAATAATGAAAGCTCTTGTCTACAATAAAGATTTTTTAAATAAAATTCTACTTTGCGAAAAAGATATGCCAACAATCGAAAAATCTACAGATGCAATTGTTGAAGTTACACTATCAACTATTTGCACCAGCGATTTGCATATAATAAACGGACAAGTACCGCGCGCTAACAACAACATTATTTTAGGCCACGAATTTGTCGGCAGAGTCGTTGAAATCGGAAAAGATGTTAAAAATATCAAAATCGGTGATAGAGTGAGCGCTAATTGTGAAACTTTTTGCAATGATTGTTGGTTCTGCAAAAGAGGCTATATTAATAACTGCCAAAATGGAGGTTGGGAACTGGGATGCAGAATAGATGGCTGTCAGGCAGAATATGTAAGGATACCTTTTGCAGATAACGGATTAACCAAAATTCCAAATAATGTGACTGATAAAAATGCATTATTTGTTGGCGATATTTTGTCAAGCGGATATTTTGGAGCAGAAATGTGTGAAATAAAAAAAGGTGATACAATTGCTGTTATCGGCTGTGGGCCTGTTGGCTTGTGTACAATGATTTGCGCAAAAATTATGGGAGCAGAAAAAATCATTGCTATTGATACAAATCAATCTCGACTTGATATTGCCAAAAGTCAAAATTTAGCAACAGAATATCTAAACCCAACAACCTGCGATATTGTTTCTACAATAAATATATTGACCAACAACCGCGGAGCAGATGGCGTAGTTGAAGCTGCCGGTGGCGAAAACACTTTTGAACTAGCATGGACTATCGCTCGTCCCAACTCAATTGTTGGGGTTGTTGCAATGTATGAAAATAACCAAACCCTGCCACTGCCTAAAATGTATGGAAAAAATCTTACATTTAAAACCGGCGGAGTAGATGCCATACATTGCAAAGAATTGATACAGCTGATATCTGATGGCAAAATCAATACTGATTTTTTGGTTAGCGAAACATTTAAGCTTGAAAATATTCTCCAAGCCTACGACCATTTCCAAAACAGAAATAAAAACAACATTTTAAAAATCGCAATTGAAAAATAATTTATAGACTAGAATTCAATTAGACAAAGTTGCACTACTTTTTATTTTTTAAATTAACAAAATCTGGAACTTGATTTTTAGCCATAGACAGTTTCATGTACTGATCTTTTAGAGTTTCTTTTTCTTCTGGTGTAGAGTCTTTTGCTTTGTCAGAAAGCTGTGTGTATAATTCTTTTTCAGCGTCATTGGCTTTTACATAGACATCCATATCTTTACTTTTTTTAAATGCATTAACTTTTGATTTGTAAACAATTTTTGGAGCACTAAACAAAGTCACAATAGCACCAAACGCTGCACAACCAGCAGTAATCAATCCGACAAAAGTCCCTGCAACACAAAGAAATTTTTTATTTGGAGACAGATTCTTTTTATTTTTATTGACTAAATTTTCAGCTTTTTTGGAAAGTCTATCTAATTCAAAATCACCATCTACAACGACTTCCCACAATAATCTGCCTGCAAGTATCATTCCACCAAGAAAAGTGGTCAACACTAAATTTGCCGCCTCACCTTTTTTTGATATAGGATTTTTAGGAGGCTTGGCAGAAGTGGTTGGACTTTGATTTTTGGATTCTGCCTTTTGGGTAAATGCAGTATTATTTAAAGAATTTGTTGAGATGGACGAAATTCTCATCTATGCGCCTTTCACCATTACTCCATTACCATTGTCAGCCATTTTTACGGTTGAATAGTGATTGATTTTATCATCCAATGAAACATTCTCATCTTTTATTTCGTTGTTGATATCTTCATAGATATTAGATTGAGCTTCTTTCTGTCTTGAAAAAACATCCATCTCTTTTTCTCTGGCAAAAGCATTTACATTTGTGTTGTAAATTTTTGCAGGTAACATCAAAGCCAAAGTTCCAAGTGCTGCAGCAACACCAACCCCAATCGGCAACTTTTTACCTTTTGTGCAAAGAGTAGTTAAACCGCCTGCGATACCACCGGCTAAAGCACTAGCGCCAACAGAACTCAAAATGGTCAAATTTCTTTCGGTAGATCTGCTGATAGGGTTTTCATATTGAGAATTTTCAGATTTTTTACCCTTGAAATTTACCATATTGTTATTATTAAAATTAGCTAAACTAACACCTGTTATTGCCATAAAACCTCCTAGTGAAATTATTTATAAACTTGTTACAAACAGTAAAACTCAAAAATATACTTTTTTGCTTGATTATTAAACAAATGTTACATTAAAAATCTTGTAATGTCATTCTTTTGTCGGCATAGCAATGCCGACCTACAAACACATTAATCCCTTCTATACATACAAAGACCTGCAAAAATCGGCGGTAAGGACTCTGCCGAGGAAAACGATTAAGTATCGTTTTCCGAGAGG
>QHME01000018.1 GCA_003258735.1 Candidatus Melainabacteria bacterium | reverse complement strand
ATGAGCTTTTTGTTTAGTAGAGATTCTGAATAGCAAGAAATTTATGTGTTCACAACGTTCACACAAATTTTCTATGCTTTCAGAATGGCATAGAACTATTTGCTTAATCGGTCCTCCCACCAGAGGTGGACATTTTGTCCTAATTGTTTTGCTTTGAGTTTATATAGACAAGATTTTTAGTGAGTCTTTTAAGATTTCTTCTGCTGAGGCATTTGGTGGAAGTTTTGTTAATACTTGTCCTATTGCGCCAGCGACTTCTTCTTTTGTATAACCAAGTGACAGTAACACCATTTGGGCATCTTCTGTATTTTGTGTGTTTGCACAACTAGTGCAACTACCCTGTCTTATTGGTGTGTTGCCGCCTTGGTACGATGTTAATTTATCTTTCAATTCAAGTATGATTTTTTGAGCAAGTTTTGGACCAACACCTTTTGCACGTGTTAATTCTTTATAATTTTCATCCAAAACAAAACCTACCAAATCTGATACTTCAAATGAATTTAGTAATGTAATTGCCATTTTTGTTCCAACACCGGAAACTGATGTCAGAATGTTAAAAATATCGCGGTCTTCACGTTTTAAAAATCCGCAAAGGCTCATTTTATCTTCTCTATGGATTAGTACGGTATATAATTTCATGGTTTCGCAAAGTTCAGGTAATATTTCAAAATCTCTATCCATAATTTCTAATAGGTAGCCAACACCGTTTGAAGTTTCAATTGTAGCGAAACAACCTTTGCTGTTTGAAACTTTGTATGTGAACTGTCCTTTTATATAATCGTACATTTTCCCCTCTTATTTTTTTAGTAAAGTTTTGATATCATCAATAGTTTGTGGCAATTCAATATCCGTTTTCAATTTGTCTTCAACAAGGTCACAAGAGTACATAATAGTCGTGTGTTTTTTAGAAAAATATTCTCCAATATTTTCATAACTCATTTGTAGCATTTCTCTTGCTAAATATACCGCTAAGTGTCTAGCTTGCGCAATTTTTTGTTGGCGTGCTGTGCTTTGTAAATCTTTTACTGTTATGTCAAAATATTGGGCCACTGTTTTGGCAATTTTTTCAATGGTTAAATCTTTTTTACGAACTTCACAATTTAGTGCCTTTTGAGCAAGTTCCAGAGTTACTCCGACACCTGTAAACTCGGCATAAGCACTGACTTTGTTAAATGCCCCCTTTAATTCTCTGACATTATTCACAAAATTATCTGCAATATAGCTAAATACATCATCGTCAGCTTCAACTTCAAGCTCTTTTGCGTAAGCTTTTACTATTTCAAATCTTGTTTCAAAATCAGGTGGTACGATATCTACGACAAGTCCCATTTCAAACCTTGTTCGAAGTCTGTTATCCAATGTTGGAATATCTTTTGGCAGTCTGTCTGATGCGATTACAATTTGTTTATTATTTGTGTAAAGTGCTTCAAATGTAGAGAAAAAGTCTTCCATTGTTTTCATTTTTGATTCAATAAATTGAATATCATCCATCAACAAAATATCAACATTTTGGAATTTTTGGTGAAATTTTCTCATCAAAGATTGGTTACAGCCTTGTCGTTTTTTGCCGTTTGGTGTTTCGTTATATTGAAAACATTTCATCCATTCGTTGAAATAATCTTCCATTCTAATGTAGCGGACTTTTAATTCAGGTTTGTTAAAAATTATATAGTGTCCGATAGCTTGCATTAGGTGTGTTTTGCCAAGTCCTGATGCACCATATAAAAATAGCGGATTGAATTTTTTTGACGGATTATTGGCAACAGAAAAAGCTGCGTTATAAGCAAATCGTGAATTGTCTCCAACTACGAAATTTTCAAATTTTAAGTTTAAATTGAGGTTTGCACTGGACTGCATTTGAGCCAAAGAAAGTTTTGCATCTTCAGCTTTTTTTTCTTCTTCAGTTTGTCCTGCAATTTGTTTTGATAATTCTTTTTTACGCGCTTTGATGTATTTTTCAGCCAAATCAGGGTCGTAGCTTAATGAAAATGTTGCACTTTCACCAAGAATTTTGCGAACGGATTCTTTTATTTTGTCCATCCAGCTTTTTTTTAAAATATCTACAGCCATTTGGTGAGGAGAGAGCAATACAAGTGTTTTGTTTTCACAATCTACAGCCTCCAATGGGGTAATCCATGTTCCAAAAATATGTTCAGGCAGGTTTACTTCAAGTTCATCCTTAACCCTGTTCCAAACTTCTTTAACCTCATTAATATCCATATTTCATATTTTACAATAAAAAATATTTCATTTGAAGGAAAAATAAATTTTTGTAATAAAGGCAAATTTTATTTTCAGGGGTATTTATAAAATTATGCAAATTAATAATTATAAAAGTTATGCAAATTTTACATCTTTGCCAAAGTTCCAAATTATAGTTGATAACAGGCTAATACGTGGTAGAGCTGTTACTTGTCCTTACAATTTATACAGGATGAAAAATGAAGGCATAACTCAAGTAATTGATTTACGAAATTCGTCATTTGTTAGAAGACCACTTGAAAAATTATTTTGCAAAATGTTAGGGTTAAAGTATATTAATTTTAAATACCCTCATAGGTTAAATAAATTACCTGAAGAATCGTTTTTTGAAAAAATAAACAATACAATTTTGAATAATAATGGCAAAACTTATATCCACTGTCAGTATGGGAAACGACGAACAGGTATAAGTGTTGCTATATATGAGAAATTACACTGTAAAAAGTCTAAATCTGAGGTTTTGGAGCATTTATTAAATTATGGATTTCAAGAAATAAGGGATAACAAAAATACAAATAAAAGGATAAAATTACAAAGTATATATGATAATTTTATCCAAAAATATTATTCAAAATAAAAGAGGTTAATTCTAATGAACTAACCTCTTTTCAAGTATATTAAATATTTTTTTCTTAAAATCCTACAGTGAACATTGCAATCATCGCAGCTACAATCATTGCAGGTCCAAATGGAAGATACATTCCATCAGCTTCTGCATTGTTTTTTAACCCACAGATAAGTTCTCTACATGTAAACAATCCGATTGCCAAAAGTACAACAAGGCTTGAAATATAGGCAATTCGATTTTCTAACCATCCGTTTTGTTGAGCGAATAAATAGCTCAATGTGTAGATAATAAAAGTAGAAAGCGAACCTAGTGTTATCCAGTTTTTGTTTTTAATTAGTTTTTTTACAAATAGCGGAAGAGTGAAAATTATTTGGATAATTCCGCTTAATACTAAAATTGCTACAATAACTTTAAATATTGGTAAAAAACTTGTATAAACAGCAGAACAACCAAGCATTGCACCAAAAACAGTTCCGATACCTGCTGCGATATATGAGTCACCTTCTCCGAAAGCTCTAGTTCCAACAAGAACTAAGCCCAGTCTTGAAACCGCCTCCATGACTAGAAATCCTAAAATTCCACCTGCCAGTGAATATAGTATAGGGCAAGTCAGGAAGAAATCTAAGTCTAATTTTGGCATACCATTAGCTTTTGTATAAAGTACGAAAGTTAAAATTGAATATACGATACTATATAAAACTCCAAGTACGATAACCGGAATTGTGTGAGCATCTGCCACTTTCTTTTCCAAAATATCTGTTCCTGCAATAGCAATAAATAGGCAGGTGATAATCAGTGAAAATACATAAACAATTACTTGCATCCAGCTTATTGGATTCATTACACTCAAACCAAACAGTGGGTCAAACGGAGTGCAAAATCTCAAAAATAAACCAACGAATAATATTCCTGTTAATAATTCCACAATCGGATACTGAATACTAATCGGTTCGTGGCAAAATCCGCATTTCCCTCTTAAAAAAATGTATGATAAAACAGGTATATTGTGATACCACTTTAATGGAGTATTACATTTAGGACATTTTGAGGCAGGAAAAACGATTGATTCCCCACTTACTGTTCTTAGGATTACAACATTCAAGAAACTTCCGATGACTAACCCTATTATTAATATAAATGCTAAAACTACAAGAGAAAATGTCATTTCATCCTCCTTTTATAATATCTCTTTTTATTTTATTTCGATGTCATTATCTTCAGATAATTCACTTTTAATTATGTAATATAATTTATTCAATGCTCTTTTTAAAATTCTTGAAACTTGAGTTTGAGAGACTTTTAAAACTTTAGAAATTTCTTTTCTTGATTCTCCGTCAATATAATACATTTGAATTGCAATCTTGTCATTCTGTTGGAGTTTATTCAGTGCAAATTCAATGATTTTTTTGTTTGCGTAAGTGTCTTCAAAGCTTGATTCTTCGTTATCTTGGATTCTATCCATCAAAGTTTCGCCACCTTCTGATGTGTAAATGTTTTGGTCAAGAGAAATCATGTTTTTAATCAATTCAATATTCATAATTTCTTCAACCTTTTCAAAAGGTAGATTTACATATTTTGAAACTTCTTCAACTGTTGGGATTTTAGTGTTGTTTTCTGAAAGTTCATCAATAGCTTCTTTTACTTTTGACATATTGGCAATAGTTTCTCTTGGAGTTTTTACAAGATTTGCCTTATCTCTGAGATAATGGAAAATTTTACCTTTGATAACTTTGCTTACGTATGTTTTGAAACTTCCTCGTTCTTCAGGTTTGTATGTTTCAATAGCTTTTAAAACTCCGACTGCTCCTACTTGAATCAAGTCATCTCGCGAAATGTTTCCGGGAAATGGGTAGAAAGACAAAACAATTTTTTTGACAAGTTTTAATGTTTCTTCAATCAATCTCAAGTAAGCTACGTGCTTTTTCTTCACGTCGCTTTCGTTTTTATATTCAAGAATCAATTCTTCAAGTTTTTCTAGCTCTGAAATCTTTGTATTTGTCATTGTTGTTTGCTTTCTATTAGTACAATATACCATGAGTTTAGGAATAATGCGAAATTTTAAATTTCGTTAATAATAAAGATTATTAAATATTTTTATGCTATTATCTCCATATAGAAGGAGCAAAACAAATGATTACAGTAAAAGATGTAGAACATGTTGCAAAGCTTGCAAGATTAGAATTAACAGAAGAAGAAAAAGAGTTATATACAAAACAATTGGGTGATGTTTTAAAATACGTTGATCAAATGAATGAAGTTGACACATCAGATGTAAAACCAATGACTCAAGTAATTGATTTTGTAAACGTTATGAGAGAGGATGAGCCTCATCAAGAAATTTCTAAAGAAGCATTGATGTCTAATGCTCCGGAAGAAGAAAACGGATTTTTCAAAGTTCCAAAAATTAACTAGTTTTATTTAATAAGCGGTTGGGTAGATTTATAATCCTTTTATGGTGTGTAAAAATATATACTCATCCGCTTATTGTCTTTTATAGCAGGTATTTATAAATTCAGGAGTTTTTTTAGTTATGACAAAATATATATTTGTAACAGGTGGTGTTGTAAGTTCACTCGGCAAAGGTATCATTGCTGCATCATTAGGTAAATTGTTAAGAGCAAGAGATTACTCTGTAATTATTCAAAAATTTGACCCTTATATAAATGTTGACCCCGGTACTATGAGTCCGTTTCAACATGGCGAAGTTTTTGTTACAGATGACGGAGCTGAAACGGATTTGGATTTGGGACACTACGAAAGATTTACGGATACAAGTTTTGGGCAAGTTAATAATGTAACATCAGGTAGAATTTATCAAGAAGTTATAAATAAAGAACGTCGCGGAGATTATTTAGGTGCAACGGTACAGGTAATTCCGCATATTACAAATGAAATTAAGTCAAAAATTGTAGCTGCAACAAAACAATTTAATCCTGATTTTCATATAATTGAAATTGGTGGTACAATCGGAGATATTGAAAGTTTACCGTTTATTGAGGCTATTAGGCAATTTAAGTCTGAAATTGGTATCGGTAACGCGATTTCTGTCCATTGTACTTTGTTGCCGTATCTTTCAACTTCAGGTGAATTGAAAACAAAACCTTCTCAACACAGTGTAAATGTTTTAAGAAGTTACGGTATTCAGCCTGAAATTCTTGTTTGTCGTACTTCAAAAGCAATTCCAAAAGGCGAAAGAGAAAAGCTTGCGCTATTTTGTTCAGTTCCAAAAGACGCCGTAATTGAGTGTCGTGATATGAAGACTATTTATGAAGTTCCTTTGGCTTTAGAAGACCAAAATATGTGTGCAGTTGTGTTGAAGATGTTAGGAGTGGAAAACAGAACTCCTAATCTTGAGTCTTGGCGAAATCTGATTACAAGAATTAAAAATCCTGACAAATCATTGAAAGTGGCTATTGCCGGTAAGTATACAAAACTGTCTGATGCTTATATTTCAGTCGTAGAATCACTAAAACATGCAGGTTATGCTGATTCTGCATCAATTGAGATTAAGTGGATAAATTCAGAAGAATGTGTAGAGTATTCAAATTGCAAAAAACTCTTAGCTGATGTTGATGCCGTTGTTGTTCCTGGAGGATTTGGTGTTCGTGGTATTGAAGGCAAACTTAATGTTATTCGCTATTCAAGAGAGAATAATTTACCGTTTTTAGGTTTGTGCTTAGGGATGCAGTGTGCGGTTATTGAATATGCAAGACATGTTGCAGGGTTAAAAGGCGCAAATTCAAAAGAGTTTGACGAAAATCCGACTTATCCTGTAATTGATATTATGCTTGAGCAGAAAAATGTTAAAGGTTATGGTGGAACGATGCGACTTGGTGCTTATGAATGTCATTTGAAACCAGATTCTGTTGCAGCCAAGGCTTATGGAACTGAGATTATTTCAGAACGTCACAGACACCGTTACGAAGTGAATAATGAGTATATTGAACAAATTGCAAATGCAGGTTTGGTATTTTCCGGCATGTCGCCAGATGGAATGTTGGCAGAAGTGGTTGAATTACCTAAACTTGATTGGTTTGTGGCTTGTCAATTCCACCCAGAGTTTAAATCTCGTCCTGATAGACCGCATCCATTGTTTAAAGGTTTGATTGATGCGGCTTTGAAACATAAGAAGTAAGAGAATATGGAATGTCATTCAGTCATTCCGAACTCGTTTCGGAATCTCAAATCTTTCACAGAGGTCTATGTCAGAATTTATTTCAGAATCTTTTCTATAATTAATATTTAACAAATGTTATTATTGATAAATTCTGATTTAAAAGAATTCCGAAATGGTCTTGGATTATACCTTACTTCAAAAAATTCCCCCAATATGTCCCATTACCGTCAGGACTTTTATTTTTTAGGGCAAAGTGTGCACAAGAAAATGCAGGAATATCCGACCCTAATTCATAGCTACAGTATTGGGCGATTTCTGTGTCATCTGTTTTATTATTAGTTAAGCCATTCCAGCTTGTCCCTGTATACGGCACAACAGCATTATTTGCTGTAAATACAAAAACAAATCTGTCATAACCAAATTTATTCGGTTTATCGATTCCATTCGTGTCTACACAAATTTTTGGTCCATAATCAGGAGAATTATAAGTATGATAAGTGGAAGTGTCATCTAAAGCATACAATCGTCCCACCATATCCAGCGCAACTGGTGTTTGATCGCACGGATAATTGCTTACTGAAACTCCTCCCAAATTCTGTTGAACAATATTTTTACCATTATCAAAGCTTTTCCATCTTCCATACGGTGGTATTGTATAACTTTTGTAATAACTCATAAACTTTCTTAATACATCTGTACTATCGGTACTAGTGCCAGAATTTAGCACAACATCCGCATCATGAACTGATGCCTCTTCTTGAGCGTAAAAAGTTCTTGCCGCAATATTTAATTCTGCATAAGTCTTTTTGAATTGACTTTCCAATTTCTTATTTCTTAGGTGCGTCATTAAATTGGGGATAGTTATTGCTGCAACCACCCCAATTATACCTAGAGTTATTAAAACCTCTGCCAAAGTAAAGCCAAATTTCTCTTTGCATAGTGACAAATCTATTTGAAACCTTTTTATTTTCATCTTATATTCTCTATCTCCCTAAAGCTTTCCTACATTATAATGTGTAATATGTACACAATATCACGTGTATTATAATATGTCAATTATCTATAATAATAAAGATAATGACTATAAAAATAGATGAAATTGACAAAAAGGTAGGAATGAATATCCGTGTGGCAAGAATCAAACGCGGAATATCACAAGAAGGACTTGCTGATATGGCAGGTTTGGCGCGTTCGACAATGGGGATTGTTGAGCGTGGTGAGCAGTCTCCGTCATTGCAGACAATTACTAAAGTCGCCAATGCCTTGGATATGGATTTGCATAAGTTGTTTATTTTTGAGGATTAAGAATTTAAGTAGGAGTTGTTCAATGGTCTTTAATATTACAAATTAAGCATAAGATTAATATGTTAAATTTGAGATGCTGAAACCGTCTTGGATTATTGGCGGCTCGACCGGCTCAACGCAGCTCTCGCCAAGACGTGCTGGGTTCGCTACGCTCACACGGCGCACTTGCCAAAATCCGCAGTTCAGCATGACTAAAATCAAATGGATAGACCCTGAATCAAGTTCAGGGTGACATTGACAAAAATGTTCAATTAGAGATTCAGAAATGAATTCAGAATGACAATTAATTTGAACCCCCTTCAACTTCGTGCTTGACCTTATGCTATGTTAATAATATCATTGGCTTATTCGTTAGTTTATGGGGGAATACTTAATGGCAGATAGTTTTGAAATGAAAAAATTTACGACTGCGAATTTTTTGAACTTTGCTCTCGGATTTTTGGGCTTGCAGTTTGCTTGGCAGATGAGAATTATTCTATCAGCTCCTGTTACCGAAAACTTAGGGGCAGACCCATTTATTTATGGGTTGATATGGTTAGCAGGTCCTTTTACCGGTATGGTTGTACAACCTATTATTGGGGCATTGTCAGATAAAACAAAATCACGTTTTGGACGTAGAAGACCATATTTGTTAGGTGGTGCAATTATTGCATCAATTGCGTTGTGGTTGTTCCCAAATTCTGGTAATATAGCTGACTGTATTGCAAAATTTACAGGAATGAATTTACCAGTATGGTCAGGGCTTTTGATTGCAGCTATAATGATTTGGATTATTGATGCATGTATAAATATTGCTCAAGGACCTTATAGGGCATTGATTCCTGATGTTGTTCTACCTGAACAACATGCAATGGCTAATTCTTATATCAGTTTGGCTATTGGTTTAGGTTCAGTAATTGCTGCTGCAACAGCTCCATTTTTGAAATATGTATTGCATTATCAAATGTCAATTGTTGCTCAATTTATTATGGCAGCTTTGGCGTTTTCTCTTGCTATGATTTGGACTTGTATGACAATTAGAGAAAAAAGTACTTTGAACGATGCTGATGTTGTTGAAGAAAAAAAAGACGAAGTTGGTTTCTGGAAATCTATGAAAGAATTTTTCTCACTATCTCCGGAAGTCTCAAAAATTTGTATAATGCAGTTTTTTACTTGGATTGGTACAATGTGCTTGTTGATTTTCTTCACAAACTTTGCCATTCACACAGTTTATGGTGTGCCAGATTTAACAAAATTGGCAACTGATGTTCAGCAAACTTATTTAGCTGCTCAAACATCTGCAACTAATTACTCTTCAATATGTTTTGCCATATTCAATTTGATTTGTTTTGTAATTGCTGTACCAATTGGATTTTTTGCAGGAAAATTTGGTAATAAAAAAGTGCATATTATTTCATTGTTATCAATGGCTTTGGCTTATGTGGTTATGGGATTGTTCCCAACTTCAAAAATAGTTGTAGCTGCTTGTATGGCATTATCAGGTATTGGTTGGGCAAGTGTTTGCGCTTTGCCTTTTGCAATGTTATCTAAATATATCAAACCTGGAACGGAAGGCTCTGTAATGGGTATTTTTAATATCTTTATTGCTGGTCCTCAAGTATTTGTATGTACATTGGTTGCATGGATTATCAATAATTCGATTATTCAAAATGGTGATTTGTTAAACTATCATTATGAATACTCATTCTTTATCGGTGCAGCGTGTTTGATTATTGCAGCATTGCTTACAAAAATGGTTAAAGAATAAAATTAAAATTAAGTAGTATTTAAAAGGTGCGCTTATTCTATAAATAAGCGCATTTTTTATTCGCAAATTTTTCCACTATCAATTTTAAAAATTTGAACATCTTTAAGGAAATCATCTTCAAAAAGAATCGTGTCAACTGAAGTGATAATTGTTTGGGTGTTTATGTTTATTGATTTTAGCAGATAGTTTTGCCTGATGTCATCAAGTTCAGCTAAGACATCATCCAATAGCAAAATCGGTTCATCTCCTGTTTTTTGGGTGATAATATCAAGTTCAGAAAGCTTTAGAGCCAAAACGATTGTTCTTTGCTGTCCCTGAGACGCGAATTTTGTAGATTCTTGGTTATTTATATAGAAAATAATATCGTCTCGATGTGGTCCGACACAAGCCTGACAACGACGCATTTCTTCGATTTTTCGCTCCTCAAGTTCTGCTAAAAACGCTTTTTGAATATCTTCAATATTTTCGTTATCACTAAACGGACAATCGTATTTTATTGTTAATCTTTCTGTATCGCTAATTGTGCGGTGTTTTTCTGATGCGATTTTTTCAATTTCTTTTAGAAATTTTTTGCGCACATAAATGATGTTGCTGCCAGTGATAGAAAGTTGTTCATTATATACATCTAGGAGTGCAAAATTTGTCTGACCTGTTTTGGCGCAATCTTTTAAAAAGTTGTTTTTTTGAATTCTAATTTTGTCATATTTTGACAATCTGTCGTCATACGCTGGATATATTTGAGAAATTGCTCTATCAAGCCAATTTCTTCTATCTTGCGGTGTCCCTCTTAATAATAAAAGGTCAGAGGTGGAAAATAAAACTGTTTTTAAAACGGATTTAAAATCTTTTATAGTAGATTTTACGCGATTAACTTTTATTTCACGTTTTTTTTCGGTGTTGTAGACATAATATAAATCAATGTTTGTATTTGATTTTATAACTTCTGCCTCTATTTTGAAATATTCACTGCCAAAATTTATAAGCTCGGTGTTATTTGAAGTGCGCGGAGATTTTAATCCTGACAAAAAATAAATACTTTCAAGTATGTTTGTTTTACCTTGCGCATTTTTTCCAATTATTAATATTTTTGATTTGTCAAAATCAATCTTTAAATCGGTACAATTTCGGTAATTTGTGAGCTTTAGCTGAGTTAATTTCATATAAAAATTATACTTCAAACATAGGATTTTTATTGAAATATGGACAGACCTTGAAATTTAGTGTATAATGAATATATCGTATGTATTAATTTTGAAGGGTTATTTGATTATGTTACCTGTTATATCCGAAGATATTGCAACTACAGCATTTAATGAAATTTTTGAAGATATGCCTGCTTGGCGAAAAAAGATGATTCATTATATAAAGGACGAAAATCCTGAAATTAATACAGCAATTATAGAGGCAGCAAATAAAACAAATCTTGACCCTAAGGCTGTTGCATTGGGGGCTTACATGACTTATTTGTTAATTGAGCTTGCCTCAAAAGAAAATGACGCAATTATGAATTTTACAGAATAATGGTGGTATAAGTTATGATTATTGAAGATTTATTGAAAGAATTAGTAGACAAAGGCGGCTCAGACTTGCACATTTCAAACAAGTTGCCGCCAATTGCACGTATTGACGGTAAGTTGGTTAGACTTGATTACGACCCGCTTACTCCTGAAGGCGTAGAAAACTTATTGTTCCCAATGATGTCAAATGAACAAAGAAGACACCTTGAACAAGAATGGGAATTGGACTTTTCTTACGGTGTTGAAAACATCGGTCGTTTCAGGGTTAACTTCTACAAGGATAAAGGTTGTTATGCAGCTGCATTCCGTACAATTGCAACAACTGCTCCACAGTTGGAAGAACTTGGAATGCCACCGATTGTTACGCAGATTGCTGAAAAGCCGCGTGGTTTAGTTTTGGTAACAGGACCTACAGGTTCAGGTAAATCAACAACATTGGCAGCAATGATTGACTACATTAATAGAACAAGGGCTGAACATATTTTGACAATTGAAGACCCAGTCGAATTTGTTCACACTTCAAAAGTTTCAGTTATTCACCAGCGTGAGTTGGGTATGGATACAAGGTCGTTTGCAAATGCTTTGAAATCCGCACTTCGTGAAGACCCAGATATTATTCTGGTAGGTGAAATGCGTGACCACGAAACTATCGCGTTAGCTCTAACAGCGGCAGAAACTGGTCACTTGGTATTTGGAACACTTCACACTTCTTCAGCATCACAAACTATTGACCGTATCATCGACGTATTCCCAGAAGGTCAACAACAGCAAATTCGTGTACAGTTAGCTAACTCATTGGTTGCTGTATTTTCACAAACTTTGTTGCCAAAACGTCAACCTGACGGAACACGAAAAGGTCGTGTTATGGCTCAAGAAATCATGGTTGTTACACCTGCTGTAGCTAACCTTATTCGTGAAGCTAAAGCTGCTCAAATTTATTCAACAATTCAAACAAGTTCCGGTGCAGGTATGCAAACTCTTGAATCTGCTCTTGCTGAGTTATTCAAAAAAGGTTTGGTTACAATTGAGGATGCTTTGGCAAAATCTTCAAAACCTGCAGAGTTGAAGCGTTTAATCCAAGGCTAGTTTATACTCTAAATGTTAGTTAAATACACCTGTATGCAGTACCAAAAAAGGAGGGTTCTTGTATGGCATCTGTCGTAGACGCATTTAATGAAGCACTAAGTGAAGATTTGGCTTATGTCAAATTTGTTGTGTATGCAATACCTGTTTACTTTGTTGTAAACTTGTTTATTGTAGGAAAGATGGCGATGTTCACTTTCTGGGGTGGTATCTTCGGGGTGCTCCTTCTGGGACTGCTGACTCAGGGTATAAATAATGTAAGACGCAACAAACGAGAAATTTTGACACTTAATCCTATTCAACTCGGAATAGCGATTCTCAAGAGTTGTGTAGTTATGATTCCTAATTTATTGGTTTATGGGTTTATTGGTCATTTATTGGTAACAAAAGTTACTATACCTATTGAAGCTCCTCATGTTCCGCTGATTTTTGCGATTATTGTATGGTCAATATTAGGTTCAATTGTTATAACTTCTTATTTGTCTTTTGCTAAATATTTAAATATTGTTCAGGGTTTTAATTATAAAGTTATTTGTGAATCTTGTATTGATGTATTGGTAAGTTTATTATTCTTCTTACCACAATTAGCTATTGCTAATTTGGTTTTGGTTGGCCCTGTTGCTTATTTGTTCTGGTATTTCCAATTACCGTTCACTCATTGGGGCTTTGTAGCTTATTGTAGTGTGGTGTTTGTTGTGAATATTTCAATTCTTGCAAATTATTTGGCGCAAGCATCTTATGAGCACATCAAAGGCAGCAATGAAGAATATGATGATAATGTTCAAATCAATTTAATTACTGAATCTACAGAACGTCAAAATGGGTGATATAGAGTATTTATAGAAAATAGATTGTTTATAATTAAAAGAAGGTCAGCTTACTAAGCTGACCTTCTTAATGTTTAGTCTTTCATTTCTCGCAGTTTTTTTAGTTTGTCACGGATTTGTGCAGCTCGTTCAAAATCAAGGATTTTTGCCGCTTTGTGCATATCCTTTTCAAGTTTATCAATAAGTTTTGGCAAATCTTTTTTCTCGATGCCCATATCTATCATTTCTTCTGCCACAATATCTTCTAGGTCTCGATAGCTTGCCACAAGTGATAGTAAATTGTTTTCAATTGGTTTCTTGATAGTTTGCGGAATTATTCCATATTTTTGGTTGTGCGCAATTTGTAAATCTCTACGTCGTTTTGTTTCCTTTATAGCGTTCGCCATTGAATCCGTAATTTTATCTGCGTACATGATAACCTCACCGCAAGCGTTTCTTGCAGCACGTCCGATTGTCTGTATGAGACTTGTTTCAGAACGCAAAAATCCTTCTTTATCAGCATCCATAATTGCAACAAGTGAGACTTCCGGAATATCTAATCCTTCTCTAAGCAGGTTTACACCAATCAGTACGTCAAATTCTCCAAGTCGAAGGTCTCTTAAAATTTCGACACGTTCAATAGATTTCACTTCACTATGTAAATATCTTACGCGTATACCTTCTTGAACGAAATAGTCTGTTAAATCTTCTGCCATTCGTTTTGTTAGTGTTGTAATTAATATTCGTTCATCTTTTTCAGCTCGTTTTTTGATTTCTGCTTTAAGGTCTTGGATTTGAGTATCAATAGGTCGAACTGAAATTTTAGGGTCGAGAAGACCTGTCGGTCTGATAATTTGTTCTACTATTTGCTCTGATGTTTGTTTTTCAAACTCTGCAGGAGTTGCTGAAATGTAGATTTTTTGTCCGACTTTTGCATAAAATTCTTCATTTGTTAGTGGGCGGTTGTCTTTAGCGCAAGGCAATCTAAAACCATAATCGACTAGTACTTTTTTTCTTGCTGCATCACCATGGCTCATACCTTTGATTTGTGGTAATGTAACGTGAGATTCATCAACAACGGTTAAAAAATCTTGTGGAAAATAGTCTAGCAACGTTGCAGGGGCAGAGCCCGAAGGTCTACGCTCAATTATTCGAGAATAATTTTCAATCCCTGTGCAGTAACCCATTTCTTTCATCATTTCAATATCGTATTTAACTCGTTGTTCAAGTCTTTGGGCTTCAATAAGTTTATTTTCATTGTTTAGTTCAACTAAACGTTGTTGTAATTCTTGCCTAATTAAATCAACGGTTTCATCAATATTTTCATCATCTGACAAATAGTGTACGGCTGGATATATTACTACAGATTGTGGTGCTTCAATGATTTCACCTGATACATTATCGATTTTTACAATTTTTTCAACTTCATCCCCAAAGAAATAAAATCTTGTGATAATTTTTTCATAGGCAGGCATAAGTTCAACAATATCTCCACGCACTCTAAATGTTGAACATTTTAGTTCTAAATCGTTTCTTTCATATCTTACACTGACAAAATATTTTAATAGGTCATCTCGGTCAATTTCATCACCGACTTTGATTTCCGTTGAACCTTTGAAATAGTTTTCAGGCAATCCCAATCCGTATATACAGCTGACAGATGATATTACAATAACATCATCTCTTTCATAAAGGCTGCGTGTTGTATTGTGGCGAAGTCTATCGATTTCTTCATTAATGGAAGATGATTTTTCAATATAAGTATCCGTTCTAGGAATGTATGCTTCCGGTTGATAGTAATCGTAATAACTGATAAAATATTCTACTGCGTTATTTGGAAAAAGTTCTTTAAATTCGTTGTACAATTGTGCCGCAAGTGTTTTGTTGTGAGCAATAATAAGTGTTGGCTTTTGGATTTTTTCAATAACATTTGCGATAGTAAATGTTTTACCAGAGCCAGTTATACCGAGCAATGTTTGGGTGTCATAACCTTTTAGTAATCCTTCTGTTAGTTGCTCGATTGCTTTGGGTTGGTCTCCGGATGGTTTATATTTTGAACAAATTTTAAATTCTCGATGTTCCATACCAATATTTTAGTACAAATTTTATATTCTTGTAACTTTTTGTTACTTTTATTGATTTTAGATTAAAGTTTTTTGTAATATTGCCGTTATAATACTCAGCGAGGTATTGTATATATGAATATTTTTGTCTTTTTTAGGTATTTATTTTCTTTCCCTAATTATGTGAAAGAGTATATTCGTTATTAGTGTAATGAAAATTGAAAGGTTGTGTTATGGATAGAGTTCTCCAAAGTTTTAAAAACTTGTTTAAATGTGAAAATCCGTTTAAACGCCATTTGTATTATGTACTATTATTGGTGCTGCCTGCTATTGCAGGTAGTATAGTATCTTATATTGATAAAGATACTCCAAAAACTGTTATAATTACATTGCTTATTGTCGCAGCAATCGTTGGTTTGATTGCAATTGTTCCGGCTATCTTTACGCTAGGGTATTCTCTAAAGTTTATAAAAGAAAGATTGGATAACGTTTTAGGATTTCCTATGTTCAATTTGGATATGTTTAAAAAAGGATTGAAGCTATTTCCGTTGTATCTAACATGGGGGTTATATTTTGCAATATTGTTCCTTGTGATACTAGTTGTACCTTTTGCGCTTGTTTTTACATTTAGCATAAGTGGAGCATCTCCTGTTTTGGGTCCAATATTAGTTATCTTGACAGTTTTTGTTGAGCTTTTAATCTTAATGGCGATATGTATCTTCTTTGCACCATTTGTAAGTTATGTTTTTATCGGATTTGCAAAAGATGAAACATATAGAGCAGAGTATTTTAATCCATTTACAATTTTTGGCTATATGAAAAAATCATTTAAAGAAACCATTACAGTAGCATTGAAGTTTATTTTAGCTACATTTTTGGTAAATATAGTGTCAGGCCTGTTGTCAGGTTCTTTAGTTGTAGCAAGTGTTTTAATCACTGCAACAGCAATAATGTTTTCACCGGATAATGCTGACAAAATAGAATATCAACCGTTGGTATTGATTTTGCTGATATTTATAACAAGTATTTCATCAATACTTCAAATTTATGGCGGTTCTCTTGTTGGATTTGCGGCTACTGAAAATTATGTAGAAGTTTATAAAAACCTAATTGAAGAACAAAAAAATTCGGAAGTTCAGGAATAGAGAAACAAAGATGCGGAGTCGAAGACTCCGCATCTTTGTTATATAAAACTTATCTGTTATTTGATAAAGTTAAAATATTTTCAACAAATTGTATTTTGTCGTTTTCTGAATATACGATTTTAGAATATTTATTCTTTTGTATTCTTGCATCAAAATATGAACTTATCATTTTTTCTTTTTGATTAGTTGAAAAATCTTCCCAATATGGAGTTTTTCGGATTTTATTTATAATTTCATCTTCCAAATCTTCAAATTTGTTACTTTTAATATCTGTAGATAGTTCAATAATCGGTTCAGACTTTAAGCCTAAATGTATTTCTTTTTGTTGAATATTTGTTTCGTGAGTGATTGGTTTTGATATAAATTCAATATCTTGTTCTTTGAATTGTTTTTCAATATTTGTTTTGGTAAAAATATCCCTATTATCAAGTCTGTTTTTAAATCGTTCTGCTAATCCCATTTGTTTCCTCTACTGATTAAATATATTTTCAAATTTTTTTACTAAATTTTGTTTATACAAATTATCAGAAATATGCTGAGCTAAATCTCTGTAACTTTGTGCAATATTTGTATTTGCGTTGATTGAACTTACCGGAACCCCTTTGTTTATTGCGGTCATAAGTGCAAAATAATTGTTTGGAATCTTCCAATATACTGATTTTGATAAAACTTTTTCAACATCATCTTCTTTGATTTCGTCATTTTCCATATAACGATTTACGACAATTTGAGTTTTATTTTTGTCATATCCCAGTTTTTCAAACAGTTCCAAGCAACGTTGAGTGTTGCGTAGTGCAGGAATATTCGCAACTGTAACTAACAATATTAAGTCTGAATTATCCAGTGCCGCAATATTTTTGCCGTCAAAACTTGCTTCAGCGTCAACAATGATATAAGAAAATGTTTCTTTAAGTGTGTTGAAAAGTTTGGTAATTTGTTTTGGCTGAATGTTGTCAGCTTGCTTAAAATAAGGTGGGTCTGCCAAAATATACAAGCTTGAATTTTTGTATTTTTCCAAAGTGCTGAGTAAAAATGTTTCATTGATTTTGTCAATATTTTCAAGCATATAGGAAATGTTAAAAGACGGTTTTAGATCCAAAAATGTTGTGATATCACCCATTTGAAAGTTCATATCAATGAGAGCAACACTTTCTTTTGTAATTTTCGATAATTCAAGTGCCAAATTTGTCGCAAGAGAAGTTTTTCCGATTCCGCCCTTGTTCGAAAATACAGAAATAATTTTGCATTTGTTATTTTTCTTTGGCTCTTCAAATTGAGAAATAATTTTGTTTAGTGAGTCAAAAAATTCATTTTTTAATATCGGAATTGGAACAAATTCTTTTGCTCCGGCACGCATAATCCTGATAATTAAATCAACTGTCGGATTATCAGAAAGGGCTAGAACTTTACAATTTGGACACTGTTGAGATACTTTTAATATTAAATCCAATTTTTCTTGTTTGTTATTAGATAAATCGACTAAAAATATTGATTTATTCTGCATTTCCGTTAATGTTGCCAATATTAATTCAGGTTGCGCTGGACAATCTATCAGGTTAATGTTGTCAAATTCGCTAACAAAAAGTTTTAGAACTTCATTTGTTGAATATTCATCAGAGAGTATTAGTGCCGAAATTTTTTGCATCATAAATCCTTCCTTGATGAAATTATATCATGTTTAGAGGGCTTATGCAATTTATCAAGAGTTGATGTTTAATTTCTGTTAAATATAAAACCCCATATAAGCGGATTTTGTTACCTGCTTGAGCTCGCAGGTGGGTGAGAACCCTGATTCATCCGTTTCCCACTGGCGATAAATTATCGGTGGGTATACTTCAAACATCGCGGAGTTGACTCTCCCTATTTATGTAAATGTAGGAACAAAATTAACGCCTATATAGGGTACTTTTTATTTTAAACGTATTATCTTTTTTCGTCAAGTAGAAAGTTGCAGAATGTTAGTTTTTTAGTTATGCAGAACATGTTTCAGTATCTCAAACCAAACATGTTAGTAGGGTGGGCTCACTAGCCCACCTGTAAATTTATTAATATCTAACGACATAGTTTTAATATGTTCAGTTAGAGATTCTGAATAGGATAAAATCTAAGCCAAGCATGTTGGCAAGATTTTTAATCCTTTCAGAATGACAAAAGTTTAGTGTTATTCTGAATCAATGTCTATTCAACCTAACCATTAATCTTAGCCAAAGTTTCGTTTACAAATTTTTCGGCAGCATCAGCATCTGCTAGTGCTTTGTCTGCAGCACTTGTGTCAGGTGCTTTTGGAACCATTCCTTGTGGTGATGGAATATATGTTCTTTTGGGCTCTAATTCTTGATTTTCTTTTTTTTCAGTTTGCTGAGTTGTGGTGTTACCTTTTGCAGCATTTCTGATTAAATTAGTGTCGCTTTCTGTATTGTTTCCGTTGAAATTAGGCTTTGTTGTTTGTTTTGTTTCTGGTTTATTCAAAACAACAGGCTCCGGTGATGGAATATATGTTCTAGCTGGTTTGTTTAAAGACGGATTTGTTGCATTTCCTGTTGTTCTTCTAATTAAGTTTGTATCACCGACTTTTTGAGCTGCTGCATTTGTTGCAATCGTCTTAGCTACTTGTTGTTGAGGGGTAGCTTGAGGTTTTATAGTTTCTGCGGTTTTTGGTTGTTCTTCTTCCTTGTCTTCATCAAGAACTGATTTTGTTGGTTTGCCAAAGATTGCATGCATTGTTTTTGTTGCAGTTTTTGCCAAAAATGGTGAAATTACCATCAATGGAATTGCAATTCTCATTGGAATACCAAGGATATTGCCGTTTGCAATTTTTCTGAATAAATTCATATTTAATTTGTTTGGAGATTTGTATGACGCAATTCTTTCGTTACCGATATTGATAAATCTACCAATTCTGTTTAATATTTTTACAAATGGATTTTTGATGTTCTTGTAACCAAGTTTATTCATCAAAGCTTTGTAAGCTGTATTATAAGATTCTTTATTTTTATAGAAACCTTTGGCAACTCGTTTATTGAATGCTTCGCGAGCTTTTCTAAATGCATCAATGGCTTTTTGGTCTTTTAGTCCTGCATATTTGAAACCGCCAAGTTTGTGCATTGCAATATAGCCGATAGGTAAAGCTATAAAGTATGTTAAATCGTTTACAAATCTTTCAGCAAATGTTTTAGTTTTTTCACCTTTTGGAGCGGTAATTGTGTGATACAACATATCAGCAAGGAAAGTTGCCTGAAGTGCAGCACCTAATTTGCCACCTGCCCATCTGTTGGTTGCGCCTTCAACTAACCAACTCAAGCCTTTAGGCAAAGATTTACCGATTTTTGTGTGGTTACCTTTACCAAATGTTGCCAAATATCTATTTAAGACTTCTTTGAATTTTACAAATCTGCCAACCATGTTGTTGCCAATTTTTGCGCAAACTCCACCTTGTTTACGCCAAATTGATGCACCCCATTCTGACATCTTTTTATTTTTTGTTATATTTTCAAGTGTTTCAAGGACTTTTTCAGGGTTGGTTTCAAAGTCTTTTAAGAATTTGTTAAATTCCTTGTGACCACTGAATCCCATTGCTTTTATTTTTAAATATTCAGCATATTTTTGAAGGTTTTTAAGTCCTTTTGGATGTTTTGCGATTCTTTCAACAACTTTAGAATCTGCACCTAAAATTGCTAATTCTTTCTTCTGCAAAGCTAGAGCTTTTATTTTTGAAGTTTTACCAGCTAATCTTTTTGCAAAAGCATTAATTTCTTTTTGAGATATTCCATATTGTTCTAATTTTTGAACGTTAGTTGAGCCTTTAGTAATAGGACTTAGAAATTCTTCAAAAATGTGTTTTCCTTCAGTCGAGATGTACATTTTTGTACCCTGACCTTGACCTCTAACCCATTTCCAATCGGCTTGTGTTGAGAAGTTTCTTATAGTATTCCAAAATTGGCTTTTTGTTGCCCATTGAGCTGTCTTTTTGTCAATAATGTGTAATCCGGCTTCAATTTTACGTCCAAGCCAAGTTTTTGTAGCAAACTTGTCGCCTAAATTACCCAGTCTGCCCGGAATTGATTTAAGGTATTCACCATTGCTTTTTTTGTTAAAGTAATCCATACCTTGAGATATTCCGTACCATGATGCCACTGTTAATGCAGCTTTGGCTCTTGGGTCTGCATCTTCAGATGCTTTTACTCTATTTGCAAGATATGAATTATCTACAGATTTTTTTATGTTTTCAGCTTCAACGCTAGGTGTAATCCCTTGCAATGCAGGTGATTGACCTTGTTGAAAATTTACTGGTTTTACTTGCAAGCTTGGTATATTTAAACCGTTAATTTGTTCAGACATGGTATTCCCTTTTTCCCTTACAAGTATATAAAAACATTACAATCTTATTATTTGCTAATATCTTTCAAATTTATACTAAATGTAACGAAATGTAACAGATAATAGTAAAACTGAAATTAGATAAAAAGTATATACTTTATATATATGTAAGAAATGAATAACAAATAAGAAAAGAGAGATAACGATTATGGCTTTAAAGAATTTGAAAAAGATTGACAAAAAATTACAAGATATCTATAAAGACCAAGTGACAACAACTGTTGCAGTTACACCTCAACCGTTTGTAGATAAGTCAGAATTGTTATTCCAGCAAATGAATTTTATTGCAGCATATAATAAACAATTGTTGCATATAGCATAAGTTTTTAACTCCAATTTAATTTTTCCCCTACAAATTTTATCCCTGATTTCATTTGAAATCAGGTTTTCTTTTTGTAAGCATAACAATTTTATTTACTTAGATTTCTCTTCGTCCTTCAATTGCCTTAGCTATGGTCATTTCATCTGCGTATTCCAAATCCGCACCAACAGGTAAACCAAATGCAATGCGCGAAACTTTTATACCAAACGGTTTTATCAATTTGGTAAGGTAAAGGCTTGTAGCTTCACCTTCAACAGATGGGCTTAATGCCAAAATGATTTCTTTAACTTCATCATTTGTTAATCTGTTTAATAGTTCTTTTATTCGGATATCTTCTGCTCCTATTCCGTCAATTGGGGAAATTAATCCTTGTAATACGTGGTAAAGTCCTTTAAATTCATTTGTTTTTTCGATTGCAATCAAATCTTTTGTTTCAGAAACAACGCAAATAACAGAATGGTCGCGTTGAGTAGATGAACAGATTTCGCAAGGACTTTGAGCAGACAAATTGAAGCAAACTTCGCAAGTATGAGTGTTGCGTTTTGCTTCAATTACTGCTTTGGCAAAATTTTCAATATCAGCCATAGGCATCCTAAGTAAATGGAAAGCCATACGTTGAGCAGATTTCGGTCCAACTGACGGAAATTTTTGAAATTGCTCTATAAGTGCTGCTATTGCCTTTGGATATATCATTATAGTGACAATCCCGGAATACTGATGCCACCTGTGATTTGTTTCATTTTTGCAGCCATTTCTTTAGATGCTTTATCGTTAGCTTGTTTGATAGCTGTAGAAATTACGTCTTCCAACATTTCAATAGTATCAGAATCTACTGCAGAAGGATTTTCTGGATTGATAGCTTCTGCTGCAATTTTAATTGATTTGAATTTGCCTTGACCGTCGCAAGTTACTTTAACAGAACCACCAGCTGATTCTCCTGTGATTTCTAGTGCTGCAAGTTCTTTTTGTGCTGTTTCAGCTCTTTTTTGAGCGTTTTGAACTTGTTTCATGATGTTCATTAAATTCATACCCATGTGTTTTTCTCCTTAGTCTGTATAATACCTTTGCTCTTACTTTTCTTATCGCAAGGTTTATTATACAATAAAAATATGGAGAAGAAAACCTATTTACAAGAATCCGTTAAAAATGGCAGGCTTATAAGGTGGACTATGATGCCTCTGAAAGTCTATATTGCTCCAATGAAATTTTACTCAAAACAAGGTCAGGATGCGAAATACAGGGCTTATGTAAAACAGGCTCTGGATGAATGGCACAAGGTTTCAAATGGTAAAGTTTCATTTGTAATTGTTGATTCTTTGTTACAATCAAATGTTAATATTGATTGGAAAAGGGTAGAAAGAGAGGCTCTTGGCTGTTGTTATTTTCAATATAACAGAGCAAACCAGCTATATAGCGCAGAAGTTTCTATTGGTTTGACCGAGGGGCTTGTTCATGCTGATTATATGGATGAAGGGGAAGTTTATCATACTATTCTGCATGAAATTGGGCATGCTGTTGGGTTGGGGCATAGTCCGTTTAAAAAAGATATTATGTATACTCCTCACCAAAAAGGAATAACGCATGTAGGTCAAGGCGACAGATTATCTGTAAATTGGTTATATACCTTTCCTCAAGGAAAAACTGTTGCTGAAATTGCCTCAAAGTACGGTGTAAGTGGTAGTGATTTGGATGAAGTTGTTGCAAGAATTATTTCTAAACAAGCAAAAACAGAGTTTGAAAAAGTAAAAGATACGGTAAAGGTTGAACCTTCTCGAAATTTATTGGATGAGTCTGAAAATATTGCGAATTTACGAAAGTATCATATGTCATTGCAAAATATAAAGATTTCAGGCGATTTGACTGAGCAAATTCGAAAACATTATAGGGATACAAATATTAAGAAGGATTGATTTATTTCAGCCTGCCTTCTTGACATCTTGCCCCCTGAGCTGCCTTTTTCAATATTTAGAATGTAACAATCTTAATCCATTTTTGCCAAGATTGATTTTTTGTGTATAATGGGGTTGTTGATTTGGAATTTATTTTCTTATCAGTAGGGATATAAAGGTAAAATATATGACAGTTCAAGATTGGTTTGAAAAGCGTAAAGAAGCTCAAATTCAGAGAAGAGCTCTAGAAGCTAGAGTTGAAATAGAAGCGAATCCAGACTTGTGGACAAAGTGTGTTCACTGTGATGCGCAATTATTGAAAAAAGATATTGAAGATAATCAAATGGTTTGTCCTGTATGTGATTATCACTTCAGAGTTAATGCAAGGACAAGGATTAAACAACTTTTTGACGAAGGTTCTTTTGAAGAGATGTTTGCTGATATCAAGCCGACTGATCCGTTGGAATTTTTTGATACTGAGTCTTATAAAAACAGGTTAGCTGCTGCACAGAAAAAGACAGGTCTAGATGATGCTGTAGTTACAGGTCTTGCAACTATTGAAGGTCACAAGGTTGCAACTGCCGTTATGGATTTTGATTTTATGGGCGGTTCAATGGGTTCTGTTGTTGGCGAAAAAGTTACAAGAATTATGGAAAAAGCTATAGAGCAAAGACTTCCTGTGTTATGTATTACATCATCAGGTGGAGCACGTATGCAAGAAAGTGCATTAAGTTTGATGCAAATGGCAAAAACCTCTTGTGCTTGTGCCAGACTTGATGAAGCCGGTTTGTTATATATTAACTTGATTACAGACCCAACATTTGGCGGTGTTACTGCAAGTTTTGGTACTCTTGGCGATATTATTGTTGCAGAGCAAGGTGCAAGAGTAGGTTTTGCAGGACGTCGTGTTATTGAACAAACAATCAGACAGAAGCTGCCGTCTGACTTCCAGACAGCAGAATATTTAATGAAGTATGGTCAAGTTGACGTTGTGTCTTCTCGTAAAGATTTACGTGCCACATTGTCAAATATCTTGGCTATGCACGAATAAGGAGTAAGTTATGGCAGCAATTTTGGATTTTGAAAAACCTATTATTGAAATTCAAGAAAAAATTGAGGAATTAAAAAAAATGAGTTTGGAGTCCGGCATGGATTTAGATAAAGATATAGAAAATTTGGAACAAGAGGCAGAAGATTTTAAGAAAGAGTTGTTTGCAAATCTTGACCCAACACAAAAAATGCAGATTGCACGTCATCCTGAACGTCCAAACTTTATGGATTACGTTAATCATATTTGTACAGATTTTATTGAAATGCATGGTGACCGTGTAGGTACTGATGACAGAGCTATTATGGGCGGTTTGGCAAAAATTGATGGTAAACCTGTTATGATTATCGGTACTATGAAAGGTAAATCAACTAAAGAAAATTTGGAATATAACTTTGGTATGCCACAACCGGAAGGTTACAGGAAGGCTTTGAGACTATTTAAACATGCAAATAAGTTTAATATTCCGATAGTAACAATTATTGATACTCCTGGAGCTTATCCAGGAATTAGTGCAGAAGAACATGCACAAGGTGCAGCTATTGCGACAAACCTTAGAGAAATGCAAAAGCTTGGTGTTCCTGTTATTGCTATTATCTCAGGTGAAGGCTGTTCCGGTGGAGCTTTAGGTTTGGCTGTAGCAAACAAGGTTTATATGCTTGAACATGCATATTATACTGTAATTTCGCCTGAAGGTTGTGCTTCAATTTTGTGGAGAGATGCATCTAAAAATTTAGAGGCAGCAACTGCTTTAAAAATCACAGCTCCACACTTGTTGAAATTTGGTATTATTGATGGAGCAATTAAAGAGCCTGTAAGAGGTGCTCATACAGATTATGATGCTATTGCTACAGAAATGAAAAAGACTATTTTGAGTGCATTGGATGATTTGTCTGGCATGGATGCTGAAGCTTTGAGAAATCAAAGATATGACAAATTTAGAAAAATGGGTGCATTTCTTGAAGGTTAGGTTTAGAAAATAAAAGTAGAAAATGTTGGTGTCGGGATGAATTTGTTTGTTTATTCCGACTCAACTTTATAAGGAATAGTTATGGATAGTAAATATTACGAGTTAAGATTGCAAATAAATCCGGATATGGAAGATTTAATTTCTGAAATTTTCTTTGAAAATTTTGATTGCGAAGGTATTGTTTTGGCAGAAGAAGCATACAAAGATTTGGAAATGATTTCGACAACCGAAGGAACTTTAAAAATCTTTTTGCGAAACGAATATGGTGATTCTTACGAAGATTTGAAATATGATGTCGAAAATGTTTTGGATTTGCATCGACAAGAATTTCTGTCTCGCGGTTTGAGTGAGGATGAGTTAGGTTCTTGGGAGTTTGAACTAGAAGAAAAAGAAACTGAAGATTGGTCAAAAAAATGGAAAGAACAGTGGGATGTAACTCATGTTACTAATAAAATCGCAGTTGTACCTGATTGGATTGAATATCAACCAAAAGATGATGAAGTTATTATCAAACTAGAACCTGGGTGTGCCTTTGGTACAGGAACTCATCAAACTACTCAATTATGTATGAAAGCTCTTGAAAAATATATGAAAAAAGGAGATAGAGTAGCTGATATTGGTATGGGGTCAGGAATATTGTCAATTTTAGCAAAAAAACTCGGAGCATCTTATGTTTATGGTTGTGATAATGATGATACTGTAATAGAAGTTGCTAAAGAAAATGCCAGGAAAAATGGTGTTGAATGTGAGTTTGAACTGGGTACGGCGGATAAAGTTCACGATAAATTTGATTTTGTTTGCGCAAATATTTTACATTTTGTTCTTGCTGAAATTATGGGAGATTTGAAAAATCTTATGAAAACAGGTGCATTGATGTCCCTTAGTGGAATTTTGGATGAGAAAAAGCAGATGGTTATAGACGCATATCAAAAAGAAGGTTTAGAGTTGGTTGAGGAAATTCCACAAGACCAATGGACTTCATTTGTGGTAAAAAGAGTTGATTAAATAAGGAGAAAATAATGTCAAAAACAGCAATAATTATACCTGCAAGGTACGGTTCATCAAGATTAGAAGGAAAACCTTTGTTGAAAGTTATGGGAAAATCTGTTATACATTGGGTTTATGAAAAAGCTCAACAGGCTAAACTTGCTGATATTATTATTGTTGCAACTGATGACAAGCGAATTTATGATGAAGTGAAATCTTTTGGTGGGGAAGTAGAAATGACGTCAGTTGAGCACAAATGCGGTTCTGATAGAATTATGGAAGTTGTTTCTCGTCATCCTGAAATTTCTTATATTTGCAATTTACAAGGTGATGAACCTTTAATCAAGCCAGAAAGTATTGATGATGTTATTCGTAATGTTAAAGAAGATGATAATGCAGATATTTCAACTTTAATCAGAGTCTTGACAAATGAAGAAGAAATTAATAATCCTAATCTTGTCAAGTGTGTAACGGATAGAAATGGTTTTGCATTATACTTTTCTCGTTCAAAAATTCCTTATGAAAGGAATTCAGGCATTGCCACATTCTATGGACATTTGGGAATTTATGGATACAAAAGAAAAGCGTTAGAGGCTATGACGACTTTGGCTCAAACACCGCTAGAGCGTACAGAAAGCCTTGAACAGCTTAGAGCTTTGGAAAACGGAATGAAGATAAAAACTTCTGTTGTAGACTTTGTACCTGTAGGAATTGATACTAGAGAGGATTTAGAAAAATTTAAACAAATTTTAGAGTCTAAATTATAGAATTTCTCAAACATGTGCTTGCAATTTTGTGTAAATTAGTGTAACATAATGTTATAAAACTATAGAAAAATAAATAAATCGTAATATTTTTCAGTGTTTGTGAACTATTGTATAATTTTGTAAAGTAAGTAAGGAAAAGACTATGACAGAAAATATGGAAATGCCAAGTGAGACAGAAGACCGTCAACGTATCCTTCTAGCTGATGATGAAGCTAGTATCAGACGTATCTTAGAAACTCGTCTTAAAATGGCAGGTTATGATGTTTACACTGCACAAGATGGTGAAGAAGCAGTTGCAGCTTTTAACAAATATAATCCTGATTTAGTAGTATTAGATGTAATGATGCCAAAAATGGATGGTTATGGTGTAACTCGTGAAATCAGACGTTCTTCTGATGTTCCAATTATTATATTGACAGCATTGGGTGATGTTTCTGAAAGAATTACAGGTTTGGAATTAGGTGCTGATGACTATGTTATCAAACCATTCAGCCCTAAAGAGCTTGAAGCAAGGGTAAAAGCTGTATTAAGAAGAACAAATAACCGCGAAATGGTTACTCCTTCTGGAAAAGTTACTAAAAATGTTATAACAACAGGTAATATCAAGATTGACACAGCTCGTCGTCAAGTTTACAGAAAGAATGAAAGAATCAGATTGACTGGTATGGAATTTAGTTTACTTGAATTGTTGGTTAATAATTCCGGTCAAGCATTCTCAAGAAATGAAATCTTGCAACATGTTTGGGCTTATCCGCCAGACCATCGCATTGATACAAGGGTTGTTGACGTTCATATTTCAAGATTACGTTCAAAATTGGAAACAGATCCTGCAAATCCTGAATTGATTTTGACAGCTCGTGGAATTGGTTATATGTTCCAAAGAATTAACTAGTTTTTAAAAGCCCTCTAAATATAGGGGGCTTTTTCAGTTGGAGTTTTTATGTATAAATTTTTACTTGATGCTTACGAAAATACATTTGCACAACATCCGATACTTTCCAGTTTGGTGGTGTTGTATGTTTCTTTTCATATTTGTTGGTTTGTGTATTCAAGTGTTTCTCAATGGAATCTTCATCCTGTTCAGGTTAGCTGTTCAATTGGTACAAATAATTGTGTGGTAAATACTTATTCTTATGAACATTCTTTTTGTTGGTATGATTTGTTTGATAGAATGTTCTCAAAACATCATAGTCGTATTCGCTCAGAGGGTTGTACTTTGCCTCGGATAAAATCATCTACTAAAAATGATATTGTGTTTACTGATATTGCTGATGTAAAAGTTAAGCAAGTTGGTAAAGTTAGTCATATAGTGCTTGTCATGAAGGATAATACAGAACGAGATATTTATGATACCGAAACTGCAACTTATGCAAACAAAATGGCAAAAGAATTGAAATCAGCACTAGATATGTGTTTAAATGCAGATGACTCTTCCCTAAATGAATTGATAGACTATAAATGTGAGCCAGAAGTTTGGATTGGTAAATAATTAGAAATTCGTACTTGATTTTCTCTCTGTTTTTGATATGATGATTACATACGAAATGGCGGAAGTCGTCAAGCGGTTAAGACCTCGGATTGTGGTTCCGATATGCGTGGGTTCGAATCCCATCTTCCGCCCCATTTTTAAAAGAGGCTCATAGTAAGTCTCTTTTTTTTAAATTATGAATATTTGATTGAATAAGCAAAAATTTAAATAAAAATATTCTATTTCCGAATTTGATATCCTAAGATGTTCGCCAAGGTTCTTTTGGTTGAATGTAGCGAAGTTTGACGTGCAAATAGTCTTTATCTGCGTCTTTGATTCGTTCTGTTCCGATACATTCAAATTGGGAACTACGTGGAAATACTATTTCATCGCACGTTTCGTTTCCGGTTCTTGACACTCTAGAATTTTTAGGTACTTCAATTTCATACATAATCCCACGGTTGTTTGTTAGATATCCGGTAGCGTAAGATTTGTTTGATGTCGCGTAAGAATATTCTTTCATGTCAATAACATCACCTTTTTTAATCCCAAGTCTTTTTTGATAGAGTTTGTATTCTGAAAAAAAGTCTGGTTTTTCGCCAATGCAACGAATTACATGAAGAGTTTTTTCGGTTGGTTTCAATTCTTTGAATTCCATATCTGTCAGACTAATAATCTCTCGAGGAGTCATGTTTGGATTTGTGAAGTTTGTCTTGAGATTCATGCTTTTGGGATTCCAAGGATTTATAAAATGATGATTTATCCCATTCAGATAGCCATGAAGAGATACAGAGTCTTTATTGGTTTGTCTAATTACACCTTGCTCTTTGCAGGCTTTCCAATATTCGTGGCAAAAAAGAGGTTTGCTTTCTATTTGTTTAGTTTGTTTTAATATTTGTGCTGTTTGATTGTGGTTAATAGTATTAATTGCTTTTGTGGCTATTTTAGAAACCGTACTTTTAATAATCTCAAATTTAGTATTCATAAATGTAAATTCCCCTATATATTAATAAAACATATTAGTGAAAATTATTGCGTGAGATTTTAAATTTAAGCTATAAATTGATTTTCTTAAAGTAATCTTTGTCTATTTCCGCATGTTTAGTAAAAGGCATACCATCATTAACATTTCCAGCCACAGGATGGAAATAAGCATTGCAATAATAGAGTAAATTGTATAATTTTGCGAAATTATGCTATTATATTTGTTATGAAAAAAATATTTGTGATAATTTTACTGATTCTTGTGGCGCTTGTTTTCTATGATGCTAAATATCTTGAGCCAAATAGTTTGGTTGTAAAAAATGAGACCTTAAACCTTCCACATTGGAGCAAATCTTTAGACGGTTTGCGCGTTGGTGTTGTATCAGATATTCATTTTGGCTATGGCGTTATGAACTTAAATAAGCTAAAAACGATTGTGGACAAAGTAAACGACCAATCTCCTGATATAATTGTTCTCCCCGGAGATTTTGATGCTGAGGCAATTTCTGCATCAGGTGTGAGTTTGGATGATATTAGCGACATTTTATCAGAGTTAAAAGCTCCGCTTGGTGTTTTTGCAATTAAAGGTAACCATGATTACGAACCGAAAAATGTTGTTTATGAATTATTGAAAAAGTCTAATATTAAATTACTTTCAGATAAAAGTATTTACTTGATAAATGGAACATTGAAATTGACTGGAATTCAAGATATTTGGCACTATTATCTTAACACTGATGTCTTTTATAATGATGGAGTTCCAACGATTTTGCTATCACATAATCCTGATGTGTTGCCAAAAGTTCCTGATTATGTGTCACTTACACTCAGCGGGCATACGCACGGAGGAGAAGTTATTTTTCCTGTAATAGGTTCATTAACTGTTCCGTCTAAATATGGGCAAAAATATGCAAAAGGTTATGTCGTTGAAAATGGTAAACATTTATATGTAACATCAGGTGTCGGAACTCTTAGTGGTTTTAGATTATGTAATCCTCCTGAAATTGTTATATTAACTCTAAATTCGCAAACTGAGGATAACAAAATTGAAAATACTCCGACAAAAGGCTTGATAAATCGTAGTTTTCACTACGAAATGCGTATGTTAGTGGATAAATTTCAAAGCAAAAAAGATAAAAAATAATTATAATTTTCAGATTACTTGTTGCAAAATATTTTTTATATGCCATAATTAGTTATGGAAATTAAGTGTAATTTAAACAATAATTATTTAAGAAAGAATGTTACCCCTCATCAGTGTGTATTCAAAGGCTCTTATAGCCCACTGAAGAAACCTGATGTGAGTACGGAAAATTTAACTCAAGATATTTACGTGAAAAGACCGGATGCGACTGCGAGTGCGTCCGGTCTTTCTAGTATCAGGCAGAAGTTTTTGAAAGTTACAAACAGTGTAATAAACTATGGCAAATCATATAAGAAAAATATTCAACATACGTATGAGCATAAAGTCGTTTTTGCTTTGATAGAAAAAGAACTTTATGGCAAAAGATCCATTGATAGTTACACTCATGATGCAGATAAGATGATTTTGTATCTTTTAGGATTTCCGAAATCATTTGTTTCAAAATTTCATAGAGAACATTCTGTACACCACGTAGAAAGCGGAAAGAAACCAAATTTGCGCAGTATGTTATGTGATAATATTGCCTCATCCCCTGAATTTAAGCCTGAAAAGAAAAATTCTTTGAGAAAATATTACTCAATATCCAAGGAATTGCAATCAGTTAAGGGCTTTGGTGAGATGCTTGAAAAGTATAATTTTGGTGAAGATATAGATTTTGCTAAAATTAAAAGAATTAAGGCTACAAAATTTGAAGGTATGAAAGGTTTAGCAAGAGTGGCTGTAAAATCTCTTGTACTACTTTTTGCATAGCGCTATAACTAATCATTTGGAAGTTCTTCATTATTTAACAATTTTTGAGTTGTTATTTGGATGATTTTGCACAAATTTGAGTAGGATTTGATTCTTTTGACGCCTCTTTCTCTGTCAAAAATTTTGTTGTCACCATGTGTTATATCATGAAGAACCGCGATGTTTGCTGCAAATTCGCAATTGTTATCCGGTGACATATATGGATAAATTACACATGGTTTAGTAAAATCTTTAGGTTTTGAATATTGGCTATTACCTATGACATGAGTCAAAAATCGACTGTTTTTAATGTTGTCATTCCAATTTTTGGTTTCTTTTGTTCCATAAATAATTTTATCTTTATTTCTTCTATGTTGGTTGTCTATTACATTTTGTATATTTTGGCATCCTTTTTTAGTTGCATAAACAGGTGCAAAAATAATATTGCTTTCTGGAATTTTTGATTCAAAACCTATGTCATCTAAAACCCAATAAAGTTCAAACAATGAAACTCCAGAAATTGCACAATCGTCTAAAAAAACAATTGTCTTATTGTTAAAATACGGCTTATCTATATCTTGGAGCAGTTCATCAAAATCTACAAATTGATTAGATGGGATGTTTCCGATTAATTGCATTTGATAGTTTATCAAGTCATAGCTTTTTTCTTTTTCCGGAATGCAATAGAGTATGTCATCTTGATTTCTGCCAAGTTTTGCATTGTATTTCACAATTTGTTTATGCATATTTTTTAAATTTTTGCTGATTGTTTCAGGTGTCATTACTACCATTGCATTGTCAATATATTGCAAGACGTCATTTTTTACTTCGTTTCTGCTATTTTTATCATAAGGCAATCCAACTAAAAGTGCTGCATCAACTGTTGCATTTAGTTCTTCTTTTGACATTTTTTCCGGTTGAAGTTGTTTATATATATTATCAATTGTTGGTGAATTTTCATTTTTTATAATAATAGGTTTTATGCCAAGACCTTTTGCTTTGTTTATTATTTGATTATCAATTTCTTTTGATTGCAATAGTTCTTTTGTTACTGTTTCTAAATCTTTACTCCGGTCAAAGAAATTTATTCCATTATCAAACCCTGATAATACAAAGAATTTTATATTTTTATTTTTTAAAATTTTTGATGTTTCTTTTGGGTGGAGCTTTTTACCTTGTTCTAATTTTTCAAGTGTTTTTGAATCTAAAAATACTCCGAATTTTATTCTTTTAAATTCTAAATCCTGAAAATCTCTCATTCTCTTTTTGTTCATTAAGTATTTTAAAGCTCTATTTAGTCCAAAATTTGGGTCATAAAAGGTTTGCTCATTGTTTGAAAAATCGCATTCGGAGAGCAAAATGTTATTATCGTTTAATGCTTTAATAATGGTGTTTATACTTTTTATATTTCCAAATTGGGTTGCCTGTTGCATTGCATATAGTATTTCTTTTCGAGAATAATTTGTTGATTTTTCAATGTTATTAACTGCTTTTTTTATATCTTCTTTTGAAATTTCATTTAGAGATTTTTGGTAATTATTATAAATTGAATCTAAATGAGCCTGCATCTTTTGTGTCGTAACAGGACGAGTTTTGTCTATTTGAGGAATCTCTCTTGATGGATGTTTTAGAGAAACTTTATGTGGGCGTTGTAACTCTCCTGTAAAATATATTGCAGGATAAGTTTGCCCAAGTGAATTTGTCTGCTTTTGTTCTTTTGGTGGAGTGTGTGGAATGCCTTTTAGGCATTGGGGATTGTACAAATTGAAACTATTTAATTTTATTGAAGATATTGAAATCATGATTTTTGCATTTGTTTTAAAACTCATAAAAGAAAATTTTTCTAAGTCTATTTGGTGTTTTTAATAATAATTAACAAAACATTTATGAGGAGAGATTTTTGAATATTTTTTATAATTATGGTAAAATTACCACAGACAAAGGAGAGGATATGGATAAGAAGAAGTTTTCTCATGAATGGGTATTTTTGTTTATTGTGATTGCGATGGCTGTTGTTTTGCGATTTGTTTATATTGATATTCCGCTTTGGTATGATGAAGCTTGTTCTTGGTTCACTGCTATTCAAAAATTTCCATTTGGAATTATTGATAACCTTTTGACACTTGATTTACAACATACTCCGCTATATTTCTTTGCTCTACATTTTTGGATGAAAATGTTTGGGGATACAGAAGTTATGTTGAGGGTGTTTTCATTGATTTTTGGAGTTGGAACTGTTCCTCTTGTTTACTTTTTTGCAAAAAAAATCTCAACAAAACAAATTGCGATAATTTCAACCGGTCTAGCGACAGTGAGTCCACTTTTAGTGTTTTTCTCAACAGAAGTCAGAATGTATCCGATGGTAGTGTTTTTAGTGATGCTATCGTTAAATTATCTTGTTGATTTTGAGCAAAAAAACGATATTAAATCATTGCTAAAATTGACAACAGCTAATGTTTTAATTCCTTATACTTTTGTTGGTGGAATTTTTTACAATATAGCATTGTTATTCTCTTACGGAGTGTATTTGGGGTTGAATAATCGTGAAAAATTCAATAAATATATTAAATTTGCAATTGGTGAATTTGTTTTATTGATTCCGTATTTTGTATTAATTGCTTATTATGCCAAAATGAGGAGTGTTTTTGTTGTTTCTCATGAAGGACCTTTGAATTTTGTAACACTTGTTGATATGGTGAGAAATTTCTTCGGCTCAACAATTACAGATAATATTTATTGGCCAGCAACAAGTCCTTATTTATTTACTTTTTCTTTTACGATGCTTGTTGTTGTTCCTTGTTGTTATTTTGTTTATGGCTATATTCAATGCTTAAAGAAATCGGAGAAGTTTGAAAAGGTTTTAACTTATACGATTTTATCAGCATTAGTTTTGGCTATTGTTTTTGCATATTTCAAGGTTAATATATTTACTGTGAGATATATTTTATACTTGCTACCGCCAATGTTGATTCTTTCAACTATTGGTTTAAGTAAGAAAATTTCACCGATACATTTGAAAATTTTTGTAGCTTTGTTTATTTTGTGCAGTTGTCGATTTGATTTTACTCATGCGTCTGTTGAAAAAATCTTAAAAACAAACGCGTTTAAGGCTGTAAGTTTAGAGGCAAGCAAATTTAACTTAGAATCTTATGATATTGTAATTATGCCGTTTGGCTCTGATGCTCCTTATTATTTTAAGGCTGAGCGCGGACCTCAAGTTTATAATTTTGATTTTCATAAGGAGGTTCGAAACCCTTATAATAAAAATTATTATGACGAATATCAAAGAGATATGATGGCTAATTCATCTCGTTATGGTGTGATTTATGATTCTATTTTTGCAGATAAAGGCTTTTCAGATGCGCATTTTGAATACTTTATGCAAAATGTCAATAATAAAGTCCCAAAAGGCAGATATGTATTATTGGCTCTTTATGGAGATGATGCGTCTCAACTTGTTCAGTTGCAAGATTTGAGAAAATCGGTAACAAGTATTGAAGATATAAAAAATAATACTTTGAGTATAATGCTTGAAAAATATTTAATTGATGTAAGAGCGTATTTAGATTCTCAATTTAATTATTTAGGTTCAGAAACAGTCGGTAATTATACATATTTGCTTTATCAAAAACGATAAGTATATTATTTAAAAGGTATTGTTATGTCTAAATTAAATTTTTGTGTATTATCTATCATAATTTTTATTAGTATGACTTTTTCGTTGGGCTGTTTTGCCAAAGAAAATGATGAGGTAGTACAACAATGGAAACATGTTGCGGAAAATATATATATTGACCCTGATGGAATCGTCGGTACAGAAGATATTTATGGCTTTTCTTTTCTATTAAAATCTTTTAATAAAGGACAATATGAACCGATGTATGGTAAAGATATTTGGTATACTATTGCGCAGTATACAATTGATTGTTCAAAATATTCTTATAAAATTGGTGTTATTGATTCTTACGGTTATGAAAATCAATTTATTAATGGTGATTATAATAGTTTAGCCAAATTCCAGCCGATTGTTCAGGGTACAGCAGTGAGTGTTGTTGCCCAAAAATTATGTCGGTTTTAGTTTTGTAAAATAAAATAAAAAAAAGACTCTTGATATATTTCAAGAGCCTTTTTCATTTTTGGAAAATTTTATTATGCTGCAACGTCTAATTTTTTACCAACTTCAGATTGTTTCGCCGGTTCATCAATTTTTGCATTAGCTGGAGCCGCTTCTTTAGCTACAGGTGCTTGTTCTGGAGCTATAGGAGCTTTTACATCATCTTTTTTATCTGCCTTTGGAGCTTCAGTTGTCGGTTTGCTGATTTCTACTGTATCTTTTTCCGGATTTTTTTCTAATTTAATGTTTTTAACATTGTTAGGTAATTCGTTTTTCATAAATTCATCAACAGGCATTTGACGAACTCCGTTTTTATCTCCGTTTAGAGTAACGATTCCATCTTTTTTTGTAGCTGAAATGTTTTCGCCATCTTTTGTTGTGTATTTTACTGTTGTGAATTGTGGCAATTGTTGAGGTGCTGCCGCTTTAATTGAGTCTACCATTTTCTACTTCCTTTCTTTGGGGTTCTTCCCTTTGTATTAATAACTGTAAATATTTTTTATTGCCTAATTTTTTGATTTTGCTTAACTTTTCTTAATTATTGACTCTTTGCCCATTTTTGTCTTTCTTTTTTGATTATGTCAAAAGCCATTTGTTTTAAAAGGTCAATTTTTTCTTGGAACATAAAATTTTTATTTTCTTTAATCAAATCCCTTTTATCTATTGGAATGTGTTTTTTGTTTAAGCGTTTTGCTATTTTTGCTTGCATTTGATATGCATAATGTTCTGATAATAGACAATATCTTGCATCTTGCAAATAGTCAATTTTATCTTCTGTCGACATTCTGCGCAAAAAGTTGTGAGTCCTATTTCGCACTTGTCTTAGTATGTATGCTTTATCCTTTTTCCCCTCCGGCATTTCTATATTGTATAAGAAACTGTCATAAAATCTGTTATATTTATTTGTATATAGCCCAAAATTTGCCATTTTTTGATTTCTTGCGAGGTATTTGGGGTGGAGTAATTGGTCTGCCACATGCAAAAATTCATGCATAATTGTAGGTAATTCTTCCACTCTAATTTTATTCTTAATACTATTAATGTCAAGTGTTGTTTTGGTTATCGCGCCTGTAAATTTAGAATAAAATATATCACTTCCGCCGTCAAAATCGCTGTCATCGTTTTTTCTTACTAATATTTTGACTTTTTTGCCAACAACTTTATCTACGGAATCTTGGACATCTTGGATTGTTGCTGTTCCTTTTTTGAATTTTGGCAAAATGTCTTCATAGAGTTTTTCAGTCAATTTTATAGCCTTATTTTGCCTTTGGGCAAAGTTCCCTCGGATTTGAGAATATTGCAGTTTTACATGTGGAGATAGTTTGTTTAGCATGTTTTTAATAAGTTTGGACATTAAATTTTTTGCTAGAATTGAGAAAAAAATAAATTAATGCTAACATAATTTTATGATAGAACTAATGATATTATATGTTTTGCTTAATCACGATTTGACAATGTATGCTATTCATAAAAGGATAAAAGAAAACTTTTTGGCATATACAAATCCAAGTTTTGGTGCGATAAAGCCTGCATTAGTGCGACTTGAAAAACAAAATAGCATCACCTCAGCAAAAGTTATGTCTGGCGGTGGTAAATTATCAATTTTTTATACTATAACAAAAGATGGGTTAAAAGAATTGAAAAAACTTTTGCTAAAACCGTTATCGCAAAATCCTTTGCAATTTATGTCAGATGCAAGAGTTAAAATTTCTTGTTTATCTTTTTTAGATTCAGAAGATTGTGCGGAAGTTTTGTTTGATTTGAAATCAAATGCCTTGTTACACTTGGTTAATGCTGAAAATATTTTATCTGATGAATATACGCCTTTGACTTTTTACCAAAGGATTGTTCTAGATAATTCGATTTGTGAATACAAAAATTTTATTTCAATGATAGAAGGTTTGGAAAAAGACAATGCCGGCAATAGTAAATAGTGTAATATCAGGTTCAATAGCCGAAGAATTAGAAATTCAAAAAGGAGATGAACTTCTTTCTATTGATGGAAACAATCTGCAGGATATGATTGATTACAATTTCTACATGAAATCGGAATTGATTACTGTAGAAATAAAAAAATCAGATGGCGAAATTGAAGAAATTGAGTTAGAAAAAGATTATGATGAAGATTTGGGTATAGTTTTTGAAAGTGCGGTTTTTGATCGCATAAAACCTTGTTTAAATCATTGTGTTTTTTGTTTTGTTGACCAACAGCCAAAAGGATTGCGTGATACTTTATACATAAAAGATGATGATTATAGACTTTCATATTTGCAAGGTACATATATCACGCTTACGAATTTGACAGAAAAAGACAAAGACCGAATTAAGCGTATGCATTTAGGACCGTTTTACGTATCAGTTCAGACAACAAACCCTGAATTGCGTGTAAAAATGCTCAGAAATCCAAATGCAGGTAAGGCTTTAGAAAATTTAAAATGGTTTAGGAAGAACAAAATTCCGTTTCACGCTCAAATTGTTTTGTGTCCGGGGTTGAATGATGGGGCGGAACTGGAGAGGACCTTATCTGATTTAGCTGAATTAAAAAATACTGTTTTATCAACTGCGATTGTTCCAGTTGGAATTACTCAATTTAGAGCGGATGGGGAACTAAAACGTGTTGATAAAAAATGTGCTATTGAGACTGTAGAAATAGCTTCAAAATACAAGCGTGTTTGCTGTTCTGATGAGTTCTTTTTACTTGCAGATAAACCTATTCCGCCTGCAAAATATTATGGCAGTTTTTGTCAGCTTGATGATGGGGTTGGTGCATTGAGAATGACATTAGATGATTTTAATAAGCGTAAATTACCGAAATCTGTTTCTAAACCTTATAAAATGGTGTTTGCGTGTTCTTATGCTGCGAAAAATATGTTAGAAGAAGTTGCTGCAAATTTAAACAAAATAAAAAATCTTACAGTTCAGGTATGTCCTGTAAAGTCAAACTATTGGGGACAAGACATCACTGTTGCCGGTTTGATTACAACTGAAGATTTGATTAGAACGGTTAAAGATGTAGAATGTGATGTTGTAGTTATTCCTTCTGTAATGTTGCGTCCTTATACGGAAGACTTTTTGGATGGTAAAAATCTAACGTACGTAAAAGAACAATCTAAAAAGAATTTTTACGTTCAACAAAATATTTATTCACTTGAAGAAGTTGTTAATTTAGTTTGGGACGTATAGAATTTATTTTGTTTTGTAGCCTGCAAGTTCATCAAGTGAGACATTAAAAATTTGCGCAAGTTTTATAAAAGTTGAGAATCCGATAGTTTCTCGACCTTTTTCGAGTCTATTGACGTGCTCTCTTGTGCGGTCGATTAATTCTGCAAGATATTCTTGGGAATATTTGTTTTTATGGTACAGGGTCGTAGCCTCCGGGATTGCCAGGATGACAGCGACAAATCCTTTTAATACCAAGCCATCCACCCTTTAGCACACCGTATTTTATGATGGCTTGTTTTGTGTATTCCGAACAGGTTGGGTAGAATCTGCAAACTGATGGTGTGAATTTTGAAAAATATTGATAGATTTTTATTAGTGTTAAAAATAAATTTTTCATTTTCCTTTTTTACTAAAGCTTATCTAGTCTGTAATATAAGCTTCACCAATTGTATCAATTGCCTCTACTTTGATATCAGTGATTAGTTCAGAATAAGAAATAACTACAACTGTTGGAATGTGGCGCTCCAGCAATTGATATAGCGGTAATCTGATTCTTGGGGAGCACAATACTACAGGCTGTCTTCCGCAAGTTTGGTGGGCTCTTAACAGTGTTGTAGCTGTTGTTTCAATTA
>QHME01000005.1:729-136126 GCA_003258735.1 Candidatus Melainabacteria bacterium | reverse complement strand
GGCTTTCTCTACTCAAATACTCCTCAATCAAATATTTTCCTTGAGGTTCATCTCCATGAAATACACCAATAATTAGTATATTATTATCGCTTGGAGTACCGATTAGTTCTATTTTGTTACCGAGTTTGGTTATTGTTGATTTTAAAATATTCATAACTGTATTTTAGCATAGTGATAAAGATTAATATATTTTATCTTTTGTGGAATAATCAAAAGTATGCAAATCTATTCTGATAAAGTTTTTAAAAATCCGATAAAAGTTATCAAAGCTTTTGATAGCGATAGTTTTGTTCAGGCGTTTAAAGAAATTGAAGCCCTAAAAACTAAGTATTACCTTGTTGGATACGTCAGATATGAGGCAAAAGACATTTTTCTAGGCAAGTATATTACCTCTAAAATGCCACTATTATATTTTGAAGTCTTTGAAAATTTTGAAAAATTTGAACCAAAACAGAATTCAAAAGATGTATTCTTATTTCCAAAACCTGATATAACTTTTGAGGAATATAAAAAAGGCTTTGACGCAATAAAAGACGAAATCGCTAGTGGAAACACTTATGAGGTGAACTATACATTTGATTTTAGTATTGACACTGAATATAGGGCAGATGAAATTTATAAATATTTTTTGCAAATCCAAAAAACACCATATAACGCTTTTTTGTCTAATGATTATGAAACGATTTTGTCCTTTTCTCCGGAATTGTTTTTTAGAAAAAATGGCAGGCATGTTTTGACTAAGCCAATGAAAGGAACAATTTCACGCGGTAAAACAGAAATAGAGGATAAGAATAATATTGAATTTTTGCAAAATGATGAGAAAAATCGAGCTGAAAATGTGATGATTGTTGATTTGTTAAGAAATGATTTAGGCAGGATTTCAAAAGTCGGTTCGGTTAATGTGTCAAAACTGTTTGAAATTGAAACTCATAAAACCCTTCATCAAATGACTTCTGAGGTCGAATCTGAGTTGCGTGAAAATATTTCCTTGTACCAGCTTTTTGAGGCGATTTTCCCTTGTGGTTCAATTACTGGAGCTCCCAAAATCAGCACTATGAAAATTATTGAAAATGTTGAACTTGGAAATCGTAATGTTTATTGTGGGGCGATAGGTTTGATACATGGTGATTTTTGTGAGTTTTCAGTCCCTATTCGGATTTTACAAAAGACAAAAGATTCAAAGGTATACAAATATCGTGCAGGGGGCGCTATAGTTTGGGATTCAGATGTCAAGGATGAATGGAATGAGGCTTTTGTAAAAACATCTTTTCTTTGGCAAAATACAAAAGCTTGGAAACTTCTTGAAACATTAAATGTGAAAAATGGAGAGCCTGAATTTTTTGAAGAACATATTTCAAGGATGCGTAATTCCGCAAATGATTTGGGTTTTGAGTTTAATCCAAAAATTCTTAACCTAAAATTTGATAAAGATGGTATTTATAGGATTGAATTATCAAAAGCTGGTGAAATCCAAGTGGTTTTTAGAGAATATAAAGAATCAAAAATTGATAAAGTGATAATTTCAGAACAAATTGTAAATTCAACAGATGTGTTTTTGAAGCATAAAACAAATTACCGTCCATATTATCAATCTTCATTAGAAAAAATTAAACAAGGTAATATTTATGATGAAATCTTTTTCAATGAAAAAGGTGAATTAACAGAAGGTTCAAGGTCAAATGTCGTGCTGGAACTTGATGGACAATTGTATACCCCATCATTATCTTGCGGTTTGTTAAATGGCATTTACAGACAGTTTTTGCTTGATAGCGGAAATTGCATAGAAAAAGTTTTGACAAAGGCTGATTTATATAATGCCAGTAAAATTTATTGCGTAAATTCTGTGCGTGGTGCGAGAGAGGTCTTTTTATGATTTTGATTGATAATTATGACTCATTTACTTATAACATTGTTCAATATCTTGAAGAACTTGGAGTCACTCCTTGCGTATTCAAAAATGATGAAATAACGGTCGAAGAACTGGCAAAATTAAAGTTTGATTCAATAATAATCTCTCCAGGAGCAGGAAATCCTGATACCGCAGGAATCTGTATGGATGTGATTAAAAGTTTTTACAAAACAAAAAAAATACTTGGAGTTTGTTTGGGGTTTCAGTGTATTGCACAATTTTTTGGTGCAAAGGTTATGAAAGACAGTGCGCCTTGTCATGGCAAAGTGTCTGAAATTACTTGTATTAAACCTTCAAAAATGTTTGAAGGTTTGCCTGAAAAATTTTTAGTAACTCGATATCACTCATTAAAAGTTGATGAATCTACGATAAAATCTCCACTTGTTGAAATCGCAAAATACAAAAATATTCCAATGGCAATTGAGCATGAAACTCTTCCTATATATGGGGTTCAATTCCATCCAGAGGCAATACTATCTGAATATGGGCATGAAATTTTCGGAAATTTTATTCAAATAATGCATTGATAAAATCTTCAGGAACGAAAGCTTTCAAATCTTCCATTTTTTCACCAACACCAACAAGTTTTACCGGTAAATTCATTTCTTTTGCGATTGCAATAATAATCGCACCTTTTGCGCTGCCATCAAGCTTGGTTAGTGCAACAGATGTCAAATTTACAGCTTGCGCGAAAATTTTGGCTTGTTGTAAACCGTTTTGGCCCGTATTTGCGTCGATTACCAAAATGCTTTCTCTAAGCGCATTCGGAGCTTGCTTATCTATTACTGTTTTAATTTTTTTCAATTCTTCCATTAAGTTGAATTTATTCTGTAATCTGCCTGCTGTGTCAACCAAAATGACATCATAGTTTTCAACTTTTGCTTTTTGAATAGCTTCGTAGACAACAGATGCAGGGTCAGCTTTGTCTCGTCTTACGATATCAGCACCTGCTCGTTCTGACCAAATATTCAATTGTTCTTCTGCAGCTGCTCTGAATGTATCTCCTGCTGCAATTAGAACTTTTTTCCCCTCTTGTTTAAAGCGATATGCCATTTTTGCAATTAGAGTCGTTTTACCTGCACCATTCACGCCAGCAATAAAGTAAATGTTGAGTTCGCCATCTTTGTAATTTAATTCTGTAGAACCTGCATTAGATAATGTTTTTTTAAACTCTTCTTTTAAATAATCTTTTAGTTCCGATGGTTTTGCAGTTTTTTTTGCGCGAAGATTATCAACTAATTCTGCTGCATAATTAACACCTAAATCTGCACTAATCAATGTATCTTCAATATCATCCAATGCAAATTCGGAATACTGTTCATCTGTCGTATCAACGTTAGATAGTACGTTATCGACAAGATTTTGTGCGGTGTTAGAAACGGCATTTTTCAGGTTGTCAAATTTTTCTTTTATGAATCCAAACATACTATTATGTTAGCATAAATAATATCGTATGTCATTATGAGGTATTTTTTAGTCATGCTGAACTCGTTTCGGAATCTCAAATGAAAAGGAATTACCTAAGGGGTTTTCGGTAAGTGAAGAATAGATGAATAAATAGTAAATCGGCGAGCACTTTGTGCTCGCCGATTTACTTTATAACTTAAAATTTAGAATTAATACTTGATACCTTTATCAACAATTATTTTAGCTAAAATGCCATTAATAAATGTTGCGCTGTCTTCTGTTGAATATTTCTTAGCAAGTTCAAGAGCTTCATCTACAATAACTTTCATTGGTGCTTCTTTTACATATAGAAGTTCAGAAATTGCTATTCTCAAAATGTCTTTGTCCATTTTAACTAATCTGTCAAAGTCCCAACCGTTTGAGTATTCTTTAATCATATCATCAATTTCTTGGTGGTGTTGTTGAAAAGCTTCCGCAATTTGGATTGCGTAGCGTTTTACTTCGCTTTGTGATTCAAGTGTTGTAAACTCAGCAATTTCAACAGCTAAAAGTGCTTTTTCTGCAACTTCAATCATTTCGTCAATTCTACCTGTCATATCGGAAGTCATAGGTAGTGGAACAGGAATGTTTGCAGCTTCAATCGGTCTATTCAAATTGATTTCGTGTTCAGCTTCATAGTCATCGATTTTATTTTTCATATCAATCAGTGCACCTAATGATGTTTTTAAATCATCTTTTGCACTGTCAGACAAGATTCTTACTGATTTTAAAATAATGTCATCTAAATTTTCTTTAGAATAGTTTGTAATCTTTTTATCAAATTGTGAGAATAGGATGAAAGCTAATTCTCTGGCTGCTCTACGGGCTTGCATATTTTTACCTCTTAATTTTTCATATTTTACTATTTTGCAATTCCTATGCTATCATGAAAAATTTTTTGCGTAAAGAATACAGATAAAACCTTTGAATTTTTGTGGAGTTTAAATTAGCCCCTTTAGTATAATCTCCAGAGTTTTTATTAAAGGATTCTAGTAGAAATGGCGAAATTTATAATATATCTATATATTCCTTAAATGTTCAATAGTAAGTTTTGGTTGAATTGTAATGCCGATTGCATCAATTTGAAAATTTTTAATCTTATGTTCTGTTACGTATGACAAAACTCCTGTTTTGATATTTTGGTATTTCTTCGCGGTAATTGCTTCCATCGGTGTGCCAAAAGCATTTGTTTTTCGGGTTTTAACCTCAATAAAAATATACTTTCCTTTTTGTTTTGCAATAATATCAATTTCGCAAAGTTTTGAAAAATGTACATTGCGAGCAACAATTTCATATCCGTTTTTTAACAGATATTCACAAGCCAAATCTTCACCTTTATTCCCAAATTCTCTGTTATTCATACTTATTGCTTAATTCCGCATCTTGCAAATTTAGTCAAATTGATTAAATCCTCAACATCATCAGGTGTAAAATTTTTACTCCAACGAGAAGGGGAAATATCTATTCCACCGCGTCTTGTGTAAAGTGCGCCTACAAATAATTTATCATTTTTGTCCAATATATCAGAAAGTCGTTTAAAAATCATTTCGCAACATTCTTCATGAAAATGGTATTCTGAACGAAATGATACCAGATATTTAACAAGAGATGATTCATTGATATGTTTTGTTGATTTGTAGTAGATAAAAGCATCCCCAAAATCAGGTTGGTGGGTGACTCTACAATTTGAGCGCAAGGAGTCAAAAGTCAAATAGTATTCTTGTTTTTCAGCAGTTTGTGCTGTTTTTAAAACTTCAGGAGATTCTTTGAATTGAGTTACGTTTAAATTTGATTCATCAACAAAATTCATAATATTTTTAAATTTATCAAAAATTTCAATTTTTTGTGCATGATTATCTAAAAAGTTTACTTCAACTTTTGTTTTTAATTTTTCGCTCATGTCTTTTTCTATTGTCTTTTTACAAAGTTCAAGACAATTTTCAATATTTGAACCAATCCTTGTCATATTGAATGAATTTAGATAAAGTTTGAATGATTTAGATTCAATAATATACTCATTATCACAATTGTAGCGAAGTTTTAATACTCTTGTAACAGGAATTCCGTTTTGGGTCATTGCAGAAAATTCATAAGCGTGCCAAACATCCCAACCGAAAAACGGTAAGTTTTCTTGTTTTATGTCATAACGGTTTCGATTTTCAAATCTTGGCACTGCAACAAGAAGTGAAGAATCATAAGATGCTGCCCCTTCTACCTTTTTGCCCAAATATTTTGATGCGGTTGAATCTGTGATATTTTGAGTGTTCATATTTTGATAATAACATAAATATATTAAGACAAATTGAATTAAAGAAAGAGGCGCAGCCAAAGGCTGCGCCTCTTTCTTATTGTTGTTTTAGTCCTCTTTATGCAAAAGCTTATCAGCTAACTCTGTTTCCAGTGTTCCATTTAAAGCTTTAGAAACCTTTTGCAATTTCTTTGCGATAATTTCCATATTGTCAGTCCAGACAAAGTTATCCTGAACATATTTTTCAGCTTTATTAAAATCACCATCAATTTGGATTCTTACAATTTCTGCCAACATTTCTTTTGCAATCGGTACGGCCTTATCAATATTTACATGAATTTTACCATCTTTTGTTAATGTGTATCCGCCTCGATCTGCAAAGTATTTATTTTGCATTACGGTTCTAACTCTGTGAGCTTGTGACATTGTCGGTTTTGATTTCAAGAAATTATCTGCAACTGTAGTTACAATGATTTGTAATCTTTGTTCCGGAGTATACATACCAAGTTCAGTCAACAAGTCAACAAATGCTAAAGAACCCATATCGGCTTTGTTTTCTTCTATGATATTTCTATATTTGCCTAATTTTTCACTACCTTCTTTTGGTCCAAGAGAATGAGCGTTTTCATGTCCGATAGTAAACCAGTGGTCTGCCTCATCAAGATAGTATTTGTGTTGCTCTTTATCAAGAATTTCATCTAGCCTTTCTTGGAGTTTTTTTCTGTCACTGATAAATCTTATTTGTCTGTGGTAAACATTACGTCTGCCACCACCGATAGTTAAAGATAATTTATCTGAATTTGGAAGGTTTTCAGCAAGCGTGATTCCTCCTCTGTATTCACCGACATCACCTGATGCCATTACCATATCAACATCGACCATTGTCTGTTTTGCATCGCCTTCTGCTGAGATTGTTTGAGTGTATTCATCTTTGTATGGCATATTATCTGCAAGTGTCGGAAGGTATTTTTTTATTGCCATAAGTGCTTCTGTACCTTTTTTATTAACAATTCCAACTCTGCCTCCTAAAAAGTCTTTTGGAATAGGGTTGATATTGTGTTCTTTTAATAATGTAGATAACTCTTCGTTTTCTACAATTGTTCCAGTCATTTCATCTTCGTAATTTTCTCTTGTAATTGTAAATTCAAGAGGTGTATCTTGAAGAGTTGCCCATTTTTTATCAGCATAAGCATCTAACATAGGGTCTGCGTTCCTTAGTGCTTTTGCTTGCAATAGCAAATATTCGTTAAAATCAGCATTGGTAGAAACTTTTGCGGCTTTTTCCAGTTCATCTGCCATTTTGGCAAAATCTTCACTAAAATAATCAATATAATCAATTCCTGCCAAATCTTCAGCAGCCCTTACTACAACAGAACGTTGAGTTAAAATATTTTTTACTTCGTCAATTTTACCGTCTTTAATCATTCTAATTAATACAGTATGAAATTCTTCTTTGGAAAGGTCTTCCGGATAAACACCTTTGCCTAATTTTTCATCAATTCCTTTAATCAATCTGATTGGATTTGACATTGTATCAATGGCATTTACACCTTTTTGAGCATCAAATAATTTCTTGGTAAGTTGAGCTTGTTTGTTGCCTTTTTTAGCTTCTTCTTCTAAAAAGGCTTTAACTGCCAAATTGTGTTTACAATCTAGTTGCATATTGATTTTTTCTAGAATGTCAGCAGCTTTCACCAAATACCTCAGTGCAATTTTATCACCTGTAGCAAGTTCAGTGTATTCAGGCGCATCTGCTTTTAGAAATTTCTTGGTAATTAAATAATCCTTGTTTGTACGCTTTTTTAGTTCGTCCATAGACAAATTAAATTCAAATTTGTTCATTATAAAAACTCTCCTTACATTGCTAATGTTATATAAGGATTATATCACCTTGAGTTTTATTGCACAAGGGTTAAATGTTGTATGTAAATTGTAAAAAATTACCCATCAAATTTTCATTCCAAACCTGAATACCTGATGGAACTTCGAGTACAGTTGGAGTAAAATTCCAAATATATTTTATATTTGATTTTGTGATAAATTCGGCTGTCTTTTGTGCATATTTCCCCGGCACTGTTAAAATCGCAATTTCAACACTGTGCTCTGTTGCAAATTTTGGTAATTCTTCTATGTTTAGAATTTTTTTAGAATTAATTTCTTTTCCGATTTTGGTCTCATCATTATCAAATAATGCAAGGATATTTAAGCCATAACTTGTAAAGTTATCATATTTAGCCAATGCCATTCCCAAATTACCTGCTCCGATGATGAAAGCCTTTTTTGTCTTTGAAAATCCAAGAGTTTTTTCAATAGAGGTTTTTAATTCTTTTACAATATATCCTACTCTTGATTTTCCTGAATTATTTAAAATATTGATATCTTTACGAACCTGTGAATCATCAATATTTAAAAGTGTTGCAATTTGTTTACTTGAAATATATTCTTCGCCTTTAGTTATAAAATCTTGCAAAATGCAATGATACAAAGTTAATCGGTTTATAACTTTTTCTGAAATCTTTTTGTCCATAACTTAATTATACATAAAAATTGAGTAAATATAAGTTTTATGTTATAATTTGGCTATGATGAAACATATTTTTGAACAAAAAGTTTATTATTCTGACACTGATTCATACGGTGTTGTTTGGCACGGCGCTTATTTGCGTTGGCTAGAAATGGGTCGAGTTGAGTTGTGTGAAATGATGGGACACAACCTTAATGATTTAGTTAAACAAGATATTGCACTTCCTGTTGCAACCGTTAATGTTAAATATAAAGCATCTGCGAGATTAGAAGATGTATTGGTAATTGAAACCGAAATTTCTAAATTTAACGGTTTTTCTCTAACATTTAAGCAGTTTATAAAATCAAAAGAAACAGGTAAGACTTTTATTGAGGCAGAAGTTGTGGTTGTTGCAATTTCAAACAGTGGCAAATTGTATCGTAAAATGCCTGAGGTTTTGGCAAAATCATTTGAAGAGGCTATGAAATGCCCGGAACTCGTTTAAATAAATATATCGCATCATCAGGCTTGTGCTCTCGCAGAAAAGCTGATGAACTTATAGAATCAGGAGTAGTTCAGGTCAATGGTAAAAAAGTTACTGAGCTTGGTTATTCTGTGCAAAATAAAGATAAAGTTTTTGTCAACGGAAAAATCATACATCCTGTAAAACACGAATACTACAGGTTTTATAAGCCTGCTGGGTATATTACAACATCAGATGATGAAAAAGGTAGAAAAACAATTTATGATTTGTTGCCGGAAAATTTGCATCACTTAAAGCCTGTCGGACGTCTGGATAGAGAATCAACAGGGCTTATCATTTTGACTAATGATGGAGATTTAATTAATGATTTGACTCATCCGTCTGTTAAAGTTCCTAAATTATATCGAGTAGCAATTAATGGCAAAATTACGCAAAACGATATTGATAAAATGTATAAGGGTATTGAAATTGAGCCAAATAAGATGGCTTATGCTCAAGTTGACGTTTTAGAAATTGATAACACTCATACTGTTATGGAAATCCTTTTGTATCAAGGTTTAAACAGACAAATTCGTAGGATGTTTGAATATCTTGGTTTTGAAGTTGTATCTTTAAAACGTATTCAACATGCAATATTTAATCTTGACGGCTTGAAACGTGGCGAATTTAAGCCAATAAAACCTCGTCAAATTAAGGATTTGAGAAATTTTTTAAATAGAATTGCAGGTAAAAATGCTTAAAATTGCGTTGACCGGAAATATCGCAAGCGGTAAATCTTCCGTTCAATTGTTTTTAGAAGAAAAAAGTTATCCTGTTCTTGATACAGATATTGTTTGTCATGAATTATTGGAAAACAGTGTTGAAATAGCAGAAGCATTTTCGGAATATGATGTTTTTCATGATGGGATATTGAGTCGCGAAAAGTTGGGGCAACTTGTTTTTTCTGACCCAAAATTAAAAAAAATGTTGGAAAATCTGTTATACCCTGATTTGATTGCCGAAATACAAGCTTTTTTTGCAGTTAATTCAGATAGTAAACTTGTATTTGTTGGTATTCCCCAACTGTTTGAGGCTGGCATGGAAAATTTGTTTGACCGTACAATTTTAGTTTATTGTGATGATAAAATTCGAGAGCAACGACTAATTGCTCGAAACAAATACACAAAAGAATATGCTCAAATTCGCATGAAATCTCAACTATCACAAGATATAAAAGCAAAAAAAGTCGATTATATTATTTATAATAATTCAACTATGGATGATTTACACAGCAATATAATCAAGGTAATTGAACAAATCCGCTAATATCTTTGTGATAAGGTGAATAATGCATTGTAACAACTCTATCATCGCCGTCTGAAGTTACATTTCCTTCAATTGTATCAAAAGTACCATTTGGATATACTTTCGTAACTATTCCGGTATGAGAGGCTTGAGTATTACCGTCTTTTTCACGCATAATCACAATATCGCCGGCATGGACTCTTGCTTTTACTGTTTTTGTTCGGTCTTTTGATTCTGTTATACACAGATATTTGTCATGTTCAATTGCTTGTTTTCGCAGATTTTCAACCCTGTGGTTCCCAAACCATTTAGGCGCACGTAATCCTTGTTGTTCATAAGCTTCTTTAATTACATAAGAAACAAAATCTGCACACCATTCAGGACTGTTTGAAAATCTTTTATATGAACCGTCAGATTCTTTATAACCGATATATTTTTTTGCATTTTTAACAAAAGCATTTCGCAAAGCATGACTAGTATGTTTAGTCGGATTAGTTGAAGTTTTAGTATCAACTTTTTTTGAAGATGTTGTTTGGGATGTTGCAGATGTTCCACTGAATGTTATATCAGCAGCCCTTGAATAACTATTATTTTGTGGCAGAAATACACTTGGCATTGGAGTATTCCCAAAAGGATCAGCTCCAATTGTTCCATTCCAAATACTTCCTCCAAAATTAATGTCACCTCCGGAGAAAGATGTTCCAAAGGTTGTAGAATTTCCAATATTTGGTAATGGTGAAGAACCACCAAAATTAATAAACGGCAGTATTGTCGGTTGACTCATATTGTATCCTACAACAATCGGATTTACTGCAGGATTATTATATGTTATCGGTGTAAAAATATCTCCTAAGTTCATATTTCCCCGTTCTATTTTCCCTTACTAATATATAAAGTATTTTGGAACGAGGAAATTGCTTTTTTGTTACAAAATTTTATCTTCTTGGTGTTTAAATTGCATATCGAAAAGGTGTTTGTAATTACCTTCAGGAATAGCCATCAATTCATCATGTGTCCCTAGTTCAACCAGTTCACCTTCATTTATAACAGCAATTCTATCAGCATTGTTGATTGTAGATAATCTGTGCGCAATAACAAACACGGTTTTATTTTGCATTAAGTTGTCCAATGCTTTTTGTACAATTGCCTCAGATTCATTATCAAGTGCAGATGTTGCTTCATCAAGAATTACGACAGGTGCATTTTTAATCATAGCTCTTGCAATTGCAACACGTTGCCTTTGTCCCCCAGACAGAGAAGCTCCACGCTCTCCAACATAAGTATTTATACCATCTTCCAATGTTGATAAAAATTCATCTAGGTGAGCCATTTTGATAACCGTAGTTATTTCTTCATCTGTTGCATCTTCCCTGCCCATAAGAATATTTTCTTTGATTGTACCTGAGAACAAGAAGTTATCTTGGAATACAAATGAGATATTATCTCTAAGGCTTTCTATTTCTATATCTTTGATATCTACACCATCATATTTGATAGAGCCGCTTTTGATATCATAAAATCTTGGTAATAGATTTACTATTGTACTTTTACCGCCTCCTGAATTTCCAACAAGGGCTATAGTTTCACCTTTAGCAACATGTAGAGAAAAATCTTTTAATACAGGTACATTTTCTTCATATTCAAAATAAACATGCTCAAAATCAATAGCATTATTTAAACCTTTCAGTTTTTTTGCATTTTCTTTATTTTTGATATGAGGAACAAGGTCAAACAATTCAAATACTCTGCCTAATGCAACAAAAGTTGTTTGTAAATCGGTTAGGGTTCTGCCCAAATCTTTTACCGGTTTATATAGTAATAATAAGGACGTTACAAACGAAGCAAAACTACCTGCACTCATTTGTCCGCTGATAATCAAATGGTTACCGTAAAACATTACAAGTGCGATACCGATTGAACAAATAAAATACATAATCGGAGACATCCAACCAACACGCTTTGTCAGCGACATGGTGAGGTCGAATTGTTCTTTTATTTGGTGTTCAAACTTATTATTTTGAAGTTTTTGCAAGTTGTAAGCCGTCATAATTTTGTTACCTGCAAAAGTTTCATTAAAGTTAGTTGTCATATCGCCACCAACAACCATTGTGGCGTTAGAGACTTTTTTAATTCTTTTTCTGATTAAAGTCACAGGAGTTATCGCAATTGCCATAATTCCAACACCGATTATGGCAAGTTTCCAGGAATTGTAAAGCAAAACACTTACCAAGCCGACAATTCCAAAACTTGTCATAACAAAAGTTTTAATTGTATTTATAATATTTTTGCTTGCAGTTTCAGGGTCAGTTAGAAATCTTGTTAGAACAAGACCTGAAGAATTAATGTCATAGAATTTAGGGTCAAGTGAAGTTAGTTTTCTGAATAATTCTATTTTTAATGAATTTGAAATCTTGTTACCAGTCCAATCTGTCAGGTAATTGTTTGTATATTTCAAAAGTCCTTGGATTACTGCAAATAAAACTATCCCAAAAGGAATAGCTGTAGCTAGAACATTTTGTTCAATTGAAAATCCTGCAATGTGCCATGCCTTGCCATTAATTACACAATCCATATAAGGTTTTAGGGCAAACGCTACAACACCATCTAAAAGTCCTAATGGTACAGCAAGAATCATATTTAATATGATTCTTGGTAAGTGCGGTTTTAAAAAAGGCGCAATTTTTTTAACCAAATATCCGTATCTAAAGGCATCTTTAGACATTGTGTCTTTTAATTTATACTCCATATATCCCTCATTCTTAGTTTAATTTTTCTACGATATTATAAATATCTCACAAAAACTTCTTCTTTTCAAATTTATAATTACTTTTTGAAAAACTTTTACTTGACAATCAAAAGAACTTATTATAAATTAGTTATACGGTTTGAACGCAGTTTAAACTGTTTGATAATTAAATATTGATGGGCGTGTGGTGGAATGGTAGACACGCTAGTCTTAGGAACTAGTGCGAAAGCATGGGAGTTCGAGTCTCTTCACGCCCAAATCTAAAAAGAACCTTTTATAAGGTTCTTTTTTATTGCGTAATTACACAATTCACAAAATAAAAATATGTCATTCTGAATAGGATAAAATCTACGTCACTACGCTCCTTGATATTTAATCCTTTCAGAATGACAAGATTTTTTGTTCAAAATGTAGTGTGGGAAAAACGAAGTGTCCCCACAAATTTTATTACCTTTACAATCAAGCACGGAATGTCTCACTAGACAACCACCATTGTAATATGATAAACTTAGGTTATGTTTACTGGAATCATTGAAGAAATAGGAAAAATAAAGAGCTTTTCAACAGATAGTAATGGCGCATCAATTGAGGTTGAGTGTCAAAAAGTTTTACAAGACACAAAACTGGGAGACAGTATTGCAATAAACGGATGTTGCCAAACTGTTACAAAACTTTCTTCGACTTGTTTTTATGCAAGAGTTAGTGATGAAACCTTAGCAGTAACAGCTTTTAAAAGTTTTAAAAAAGATGACACGGTAAACCTTGAGCGAGCTTTAACATTAAGTTCAAGACTAGGAGGACATATTGTAACAGGTCATATAGATTGTGTCGGTAAATTTTTATCAAAAGTCCAACTAACTGATTTTTATGACTTGGAATTTTCGGTTCCAAAAGGGCAAGAAAAATATATTGTCAAAAAAGGTTCAATAACAATCAACGGTATAAGCCTTACTGTTGCAGAGACAAAAGGTGATACATTCAGAGTTGCAATTATTCCGCACACATTTGAAAATACAAATTTAAAAGACCTCAAAATTGGGGACTGTGTGAATATTGAAACTGATATCTTAGGCAAATATGTTGAAAAATTTTTATCTGCGAAAGATAATAGTGAAGGTATCAGTATGAAATTTTTACAAGAAAATGGGTATGTATAATGGAAGATAAAACTTTTAGATTCGATAGTATAGAATCTGCAATTGAGGATTTCAAAGCAGGAAAACCAATTATTGTTGCAGATGATGAAGATAGAGAAAACGAAGGTGACGTAATAATTTCAGCAGAAAAAGTTACCCCTGAACTTATTAATTTTTTGGTAACCGAAGTTAAAGGTTTGGTTTGTCTGGCTATTTCTCACGAAATTGCTCAACAACTGGATTTGCCACAAATGGTTGATCAAAACACCGAAGGTATGAAAACTGCGTTTACCATAAGTATTGATGCAGCAGAAAAATATGGTGTAACAACCGGTATTTCAGCTTTTGATAGAGCTAAAACGGTTGAAGTAGCTACTGCTTATGATGCACAACCGACAGATTTGAGACGTCCGGGGCATTTGTTCCCTTGTGTTGCTCGTCGTGGTGGAGTTTTGGAAAGAACTGGGCATACAGAAGCTGTTGTTGATTTGGCTAAATTGTGTGGTCATAGGCCTGCGGGTGTTATGTGTGAACTAATTGCACCAGATGGTCACATGGCGAGAAGAGATTATTTGAGAAAATTCGCTGATGAGCACAATATGAAATTTATATCTGTGGCAGAGCTTATTGCATATCGTCTAAGATCAGAAAAGCTAGTAACAAGAGAGGCTGAAACAACTCTACCTACACCTTATGGAACATTTACGCTTTATGCTTACAAAAATCATGTAAATGGTTCTGAGCATGTTGCACTTGTAAAAGATGATGGTTCTGACAAAATTCCTGCTGTTCGAGTACACAGTATGTGTTTGACGGGGGATGTTTTTCATAGTTTGAAATGTGATTGTAATTCTCAATTGCATAATGCGTTAAAATACGTAAATGATTATGGTAAAGGTGCTGTTGTATACTTAACAGACCATGAAGGCAGAGGAATTGGACTTTGCAACAAAATTAAAGCATACAAATTGCAAGAAGAAGGACAAGACACTATCGAGGCTAACATTTCGCTTGGCTTTAAGTCAGATTTACGAGATTACGGCACAGGTGCTCAAATTCTTGTAGATTTGGGTTATACTACATTTAATTTAATTACAAATAATCCGAAAAAGATTGTAGGACTGGAAGGTTATGGTTTAAACGTAAAAGATATTATAAAAGTGTCCTCTGAAATTACGCCATACAATAAAAGATATATCGATACTAAAAAAGAAAAAATGCACCACTATTTATAATAAGGAAAAAGATTAATGTATAATACAAAAATTTTAACAGCAAATGAATTTAGCAAATTTGAAGATATTTATGAAGATTTTCGCACAAAAGCAGCATCTGATTATAATTTTGAATTAGAACCGTTAGATTATGACGGATTCTTAGATGCAATTGATAAAGACTTAATAAAATGTATTGTATTATACGAAAATGAAACTCCTGTAGCATTCTTAGTTTATACAACCGCCATTTCAGAAGCAATTGAACTAAATATTATTCATAGCAAGGGTAAGGAAGATTTTTCAAACAAAGCAAAGACTTTACTTGAAAAATTTATAGAAGTTACTCAAACCTTAAGAAAAGAAAAAATCGTTTGCTACCCTATGTTAGGGGAGCAAAAATCTCTAATCAGCGTTATTGCAAAACTTGGGTTCAAATTTGTTGGGATTGAAGTTTTGAGATTCAAATTTGAAACTCAAGCGTCAAGGGAAATCTTCAACCATGCCAGAATGGTTAAACTCCCAGAAGACTATGAAGTAGTATCTTGGAATGACAAATATTTTGATGATGCGGTTGAAGTTATAAATGAATCATTTAAAGAAAGTTCTGACGCGTTGTTTGATCCAAGATTTAAAACTCCTGAAGGAACATCTGATATCATAACTAAAATTGTAAAAGATGTATATGCTGAATTTATGCCAAATTCAACAAGCGTATTGCTTTACCAAAATAAGCCTATAGGTTTTGCATTTATGAATCTTACAGGTGGAACAATCGTAAACATTCCTCTTGTTGGTATTAAAGAAGAACACCAAGGCAAAGGATTATCAACTATTATGTTAAAGCATTCAATGGATTACGTAATGAATGCAGTTGATAAATACCATACACCGATTACAGAAATCAACACAACGACTGAAACAAATAACCTTCAAGCATTGAGACTTTACAAAAACTTAGGGTTTATTGAAGATTACAGTTATCCGCAATCTTATATGCCAATCGAAAACTAGACTTTTTCTTAAAAATCAGTTAAATTAAGTGTATGGCAGGAATAGACATAAAAAGATTTCTGAACAATTTTGCCCAAAACTATCGTGGGCAGGCTTTTGTTGCACAAGGTGCAGTGAGACCTCAACCAATAGTGACACAATCACCTTCACCTCAAGTACAAGCTCAATCACCATCTACACCACAACCTCAAAATGTTGTTCCAAAATCAATACCAGAACCGACACAAAATATACAGTTAAATACATTAAAAAGTATGGATAGGGCGGTTTATGCAAAAGAAGTGATGGGATTTCCTCGCAACGCAAATGAATTTATATATATGTTACAAAGAGGAATGAGTTATTCTCAATTTAATCAAATGTATGCAAATCAACTTGCAGCACAACGCAATACTCTTTCTCAATTACAAGCTCAAATTTTGGCGCAATTACAAGGGTTGACAACTACTACAACAAAAGAAATGATAAATGTCCAGCTTGCAACACAAATGCAAAGTTCATTAAAGAATTTAGACATTTTAACCGGTGGAATGATTAATCTTAATCAAATTTCTGTACTATTACAACAAAACGGCAAAGAGGCTATAACCAAGCTTATTATGTCTATGACTGAGGCGTCAAAAGTCGGAATAACTGATCTTTCTCAAATGAAAGAAATGGCAAAATTGATAAATGCCAGTATTTCAGTTGCAGCTGAAAATAATCCGCAAAAAACTTTAAAATTGCTATTGATGCTATACCTTCCATGGTTGCCGTTGGAAGATGGAGTAGGATTTGATTTAGAACTTCAACAAAAATCTGAGAGTGAGGATGTAAGCGATAGTATACTTGTCATAACCGTAACCACAATAAATTATGGAACCGTTAAGGCAACATTGTATTTAGAGTCTTCAAATTCTGTTCAAGTAGGAATAGAATGTTGCGAAAAGTTTCCAAAGGCTGAACTACAACTGAGAATAGATAAAGAACAAAAATTCTATTCAATGGATTCTAACGTATCTTTTAATACAAAAGAGTCAAACAGTAATCAACAGGAAAAACAAAGCGCAAATATAAACATGTCCCAAACAAATGAAATTAACCCATATTTATTACTTATGGCACACACTTTGATTAAACATATTATTGATATTGATAATGGCAAGACACTTGGCATTCAGTCTCATGTTGATTAATATTTGTAACAAACAAATTCTAAAACTAACAAAATTTTTCACATGCCTGTTTTTAAATGAAATGATATTTGAGTAAAGGTAGATTTTTCAATATATCTTTACAAAACCTCAAACAACTGCTATAATCGTAGTTAGAAATAGTGTTAATGAAACATCAAGGTTAAGGGGTTAGCCTTGAAAAACTTAAAATTGAATATATGAAGGAGTGTTAGTATGGCAATATCACCTATTAGCAACGTTAGTGTTAGCAGGATTCACAAAAACACATCATTTGTCGGTCGAAATAACAAAGACCTAGACAATGATATGGAAGGTCAAGAATTTCAACGACCAAGGTCAAATAAATTTGCATCAGTACCAGTTGCAGTCTTAATCGCAATGACACCATCTATGGTAAACGGAACAGAACCAATAAAAGCAATTCCACTTGATAATCAAGCTGTAACAGAACTTATGGAGGCTACATCTGCATCTAAAAATTCAGCAGAAGTTTCTACCTACGTAATGGGTTTAGAACAAAGCTCACTTACACCGTATGATTCTTACATGAAAGATGCAAATATTTTGCACTCAGTACCGACAACAATTAATGGAAATAAAGCCGCAACTCTTACATTTGAATCTTTTGCAAAAGATTCAAAGAATACTGTCAATTTCGTATCGCTTGTACCAAAAGATTTAACTAATACGGCAAAAAGGGTAAGTCAATACTTTGACCATGATGATGCACCTACTGTTCGCCAATTGGTATATCACAATTTGGGCGGTAACGGCAGTGGCGACGATTTTTGTAGTGTAAGAACAAGACAAAGATTGTATGACAAAGACGGAAAACAATATTATATGGATAGAGACGTAAGAATCACCGATGATGCGGCTAATGCCATTATTGATTTACTTGCAGGCGATACTAAGTTCAAAAATAATACAAGTATAGAATTTATAGAAACGAAAACTTCTGTAATGAAAAGTACAACAGTTATAGATCCTGAATAAAAGATACAATCTCAGGGAAGTTAAGAATTGTAAAAATTTGCAACTTCCCTGAAATCACAACATAAAAATATTTTTTCATGATTTAAGAAGTAATATTTGAGATAAAACGATGTCACTAAATATTGAGAAAAAAGAAAGACTAAACCCTCAAACACCCCTGTCACCCCAGCAAACGGACGCAGGGACAGTTTCGTCTTCCAAAAATCCGATTGATTTTACTTCTGAAGAAACAAAAAGCAAACCTAATACAATGGGGCTTGCTGTTGAAAAAACGCAAAAAGAAGAACCTCAAACAGATACAACTTCAATAAAAGAAAACGAGAAAGCGCAAGAAACCTCAACAGAAAAAGTTGAGACAACCTTAACTTCAAAAAGTTCTGATGAACAAGTTTCAACTGCAGAAACTTTGACTACTTCAAACAAACCTAAAGAACAATCAGAACTTGATAAAAAGCTTGAAGAGTATTCTCAAAAGAATAATTTAGCAAATATTGATGATGTAAGAGCCAGTTTGATTTCTAAACAGAAGGAAGGTACTCTTACTAAGTCAGAAGAACAACTTCTTGCAGAATTAGATAAACCTAAAAAACTTATTTCTGATGAAGTCTTAAATAGTGCTGAATGGAAATCAAAATCCCAAAAAGAAAAAATAAATGAATATGTAAAGGCATATTTAGAAAAATTTGATGATAAATTTGCATCAAAAAGCAAAAAAGAGCAAGAAAAGCAAATTAAAGCACAAATAAAAGAATTCAATGAATATATCAATATTAGCAATGCTGTATACTCTTCTGCTGAAATCAAAAATATTGCAACTCTTGCAGAAACTTTAAATAGTAAAAATCTTGAGTTTAAAGAATTTAAAACTCAAGGGTACAAATCATTCCAAAATGAATTAGTTCCACTAGAGCGCAGACAATCTGAAGAATGGAGAAATGCAACTCCAGAACAGAGATTAACAGAATATGTTGAAGGCTATTGCGCTAAAACAATTAAGGGTTTTTCTGAAATAAAAGATCCTAAACAAAAAGCTGAAATTGTAAGTAAAACAATTCAAGGTTTTGCTGAAAAATTTATTGGCAAAGAAGCCTATGCAAAACTTTCAGAAGAACAAAAAGATGCGCTTTATTCTAAGGCCGCAACTTATTTTGATGCAATAGATTCTGGTAAATACACTATTGAACAGTATTTTGACTTGAGTCCTGAAAAACAGGTTGAAGTAATGGAAAAATACTATAAAGAAAAAGGTGACTCTCTACCTCCTGAGCAACTTGCTAAATCATCATTATCAAAGGAATTTTCAAAAGCAAATGGTCGCCAAGCTACAAAACTAGATATTTACAAAATGCTTAAAAATAAGAACCCTGAAACTTTATCAGAAGGAGAAAGAATATTAAAAGCAGAGTATGAAAGACTTTTTAAAATAGACCAAAAAGCGAGAAATACATTTGAAGAAATTCGTGTTTACAATTCCGATCAAGCTCGCAGGCTTGGATTTGAGAATAAAGAACAATATATTGCAGCAACATTAGGAAAGATTGAAGATTGTAATAGCAAAGAAGCTGCAAAACTATTAAACAACCTACTTAAAGGTTGTGTATCTCCGGAAGAAGCTGAATATATCGTAGCTCAGGCTAAAGAAAAAGGCTTTACGGATGCAATAATTAAAAAAGCTGTTCCTCCGCACTTGTTCTCTGAGTACATGGCTCATGAAAGGGTAACAGGAAATGCTGAAGGTTACAATATTGCAAACGGTTTAAATATGTTACATGGTAATGTTGAAGTTTCAAAAGTATCAAGCAGAGATTTGCCTGCGGACTTCAAAGGTGATGCTCTTAATAAGGTAGTAGCCGATTCTGCAACGTATAAAGAATTAATCGACCCATTAACACAAGGGTTGAACGATAGAAAAATTATATCTTATCAAGCGGCTCAAGCATGTTCACAGGCGGTGCTAACATCTGCAAGCATATCTTCTGCAAATAAAGCTATATTTGCTCAAGATTTAGTTACAAATGCAAAAGTAAACGGTTCGCAAGAACAATTAAATTTTGCAAAATCAATGTCACAAATCAATGATCCTGCGGTTACTGAAGGTCTAGCTGCTGCATCAAAAAGCGTAGATAAAAGTGTTCGCTCTCAATACAATAGCTATGTTGAATCTGCTGCAAAAAATTATCCGCCTGCAGAACAAGCTAAAATATCAAACGCTATGAGAACCGGTGAAATTTCTCAAGAAACCTTGACGAAAACAACACCATCTTCAGCTCAAGCAAAAGATAATAATCAAACTCAAAATCAAGTAAACAATAATCAACAAGCATCGCAAAAACAAGGTTCAAAAGCTCAAGGTGCTGCGCAAAATGTTCCAACAAGCTCAAATCTAAAAAACACATCACCAACAAGTGGTGGTAGAACATCTGGCATTCAAACAGGAAGTGCAACAGTTTCAACAGGTACAAATTCTAAATCTGCTCACATTTCAGCAGGTTCAACAGGTGCTGTTGCAAATAATTCTACAACAAATTCAAGATCTTCAATATCTCGTCAAAATATAGATTCTGTTTCAGCTACAACAGGTTCAGTTTCTAGAGCTAACTTAAATACGACATCTACAGCTTCTTCAAAACAAGTTGATGAAACAGCTAAACTTGAGGCAAAAAGAGATGAAGTTGCTCAAGAAGCTCTTGATACATCAAACAATATAAAAGAATCAATAGCCGAACACGAAAAAGAAAAACTTATTGAAACGGCATTGAAACAATCTGTGGAAGAAATCGCTGCAGACGAAGAGTTTAAAGCAACCGTAGAAGACAAACAAATCGCAGAACTCAGAAACAAATTAAAAAATGCATCTAACATTAAAGATGTTTTTGATATCATATCTTCACTTGGCGAAAACGCTCAAAGTGTATTCTTTGACAGAATCACAAAATCTAAATACTTGAATTCTTTCATTGAACATATCAATGATAATTCAACTCTTCTAAAATTGTACAATTCTTCAGCTACAGATGCTGCAAAACGAATTGTGTTAACGAAGTTAGGCGACACAATTTACTCTCTATTAGAGAATAACAAAATTTCTGATGATAACCTTTCATCTATCGACTACAAAATTTTTAAAAATTATTTGACTCAAAATATTAGCTCAGTTAATAATGCTAAATTTGCAAGATTTTTAAAATATTTACCGCTTGATGAGAGAGAAAAATTAACAAAATTGAGAAATGAGGTTAAAGGTATAGACAATCAAGTTTCTCAAAGCAGGCTTCAAAGAGATGCTCAACCACAGTTATCTCAGCCGGCAATTCAATATGATGAACCATCATTAAAAGAGAATACTCCGCAACCTGAACAAAAATCTAAAGTTCAACAACCGCAACCTCAACCAAAATTTGAAGCGAACGAAACAACTAAAACTTTGGCAGATGGTACGATAATTACTCGTCAAGGTACAGCATTTGGCGCAATTAGTAATGTTGAAGATGACTCATATCGAATTGTTTCACCGCAAGAACTAGCTCGACAAAAAGGTGACCCAATCGGTATGAATGACGAAGTTCTAACTCCTGGTTCAACAGAATGGCAATTAAAATATAATAAACAACAAGCACCTCTACATACTGCATTTACTATGGCGGCATTGGAAGATGAAGAAGAAGATTTTGGCGGAACATTCGGACCTGCAAAGGTTGGAATGGGAAAACGAATCAATAAAAAATTTCCACCAAAAGGTTTCCGTTTTAACGCGTAGTTTCAATCCACTTGATTTGTGATGTTTTTTGTGTTGTAATACTCTTACAGCAGGAGATTCTTGCGAGTTCTATAGAAAGAAGACAATTACAAATTGCCGAAAGAAATTAAACTAGCGAAATTTGCAGGTTTTTGTTACGGAGTAAAAAGAGCCGTTGAAACCGTTAAAAAATTAAAAGCCGAAAATCCGCAAAGAAATATATGTGTATTAGGAGAATTAATTCACAATTCACAAGTGATTGAAGAATTAGCTTCTCTTGGTATCAACTCGTTGTCAGAATTACCTCAAAAGGGCGAGGGAATTTGTGTTGTGAGAAGTCATGGAGAAAGTCCGCAAGTATTCAAACAAATTGAAAAAGTTGGATTTGAAGTTTATGACTTGACTTGTCCTGATGTAAAAAAGGTTCAACAAAAAGCAATAGAACTTGCAAAAGATGGCTACTATTTGGTAATTGTTGGAAAATCTCAACATCCTGAGGTTATTGCAATTAGAGCAAATGCTGTTCAATATAGTGATAAGGTTATTGTAGCAGATTCAATTGAACAACTAAGACCTTATGAAAAAGAATTGAAAGAACATAAAAATATTGGAGTAGTAGTACAAACAACTCAAATGATTTCAACATTGAATGAAATTATCCAATACCTGACTCCGCTTTCAAAGGAATTGCATATTGCAAACACAATATGCCGAAGCACTTCAATGCGACAATCAGAAGCCAAGGAAATGGCAAAAGAAAGCGATTTGATGATTGTTGTTGGTTCAAAAAAAAGTGCAAATACATCCCATTTGGCAGAGATTTTAAAAGGAATAACCAAAACAATCCATATTGAAACCGATGCCGAATTGGACAATTACAAGGATTTGATAGCCAAATCTGAAAAAATTTCCGTAACTGCAGGAGCATCAACCCCTGATAGCGTGATAACAAAGGTTATGGAAAGGTTATCTGTTCAAAAGTAACGTAAAATGATAATAAAATAACAAAACGACTGAAAAGTCAAAAAAGAAAAAGGAGAAAATAAAAATGACACAAGCAACATTAGACGAATTTGAAAAGTTGTTAGAAGAAAGCTTTTCAAAAGGACATTCAGTAGCTGATATCGTTGAAGGTACTGTTTTGAAAAAAGACCAAGATGGTTATCTAATCAGCGTTCGCGGTGCTAAAACAGAAGCTTTCTTACCTAACAAAGAAATCTCTGCTGCAGAAGAAGCTACACCACTTGAAATTGGTGACGAAAAAGAATTTTACGTATTGAAAGAAGAACACGACGAAGAAGGTATGTTATTATCTTTGAAAAGACTTGCATTTGCTCAAGCTTGGGCTCAACTTAATGATGCAAAAGTTCAAGGTGATACAATCCTTGCAAAAGTTGTTTCAGTTGTTAAAGGTGGCGTTTTGGTTGACGTTGCAGATTTGAAAGGTTTCATCCCTTCTTCTCAACTTAGAACAGGAACTCCATTTGATGGTTTGTTAGACCAAAAAATTGAAGTTAAAGTTCTTGAAGCAGACCCTAAGAAAAACAAACTTATCTTGTCTCAAAGACAAGCTGTTGCTGAACAAAGAGACCAAGTTGTTGATAACATTTTATCAGAACTTGAAGAAGGTCAAGTTGTTAAAGGTGAAGTTGTTAGAATCGCTGATTTCGGTGCTTTCGTTGATATTAACGGTATCGATGGTTTACTTCCAATTTCTGAAATTTCTTGGCAAAGAATTAAACACCCTTCAGATGTAATTTCTTTGGGTGAAACTTTAGAAGTTAAAATCATCAAAATTGATACAGAATTGAAAAGAATTTCATTGTCATTGAAAAGAATGGGTGAAGATCCATGGCAACAAATCGAAGGTCAATTCTCAGAAGGTCAAGTTATTACAGGTACAGTAAACAAAGTTACAGGTTTTGGTGCTTTCATCAATATATTCCCTGGAGTAGAAGCTTTATTGCCTGTTTCTGAAATGGCTGAAGAAAACGTTAATCCATTCAACAAATACAAAGTTGGTGATAGCGTTGAAGTTCTTATCAAAAAATTTACTCCACAAGAACATAGAATCGCGTTGAGTGTAAAAGATATCAATAAAGATGCTGAATAATTCAGGATTTGGAGATATATAAATTCAAAAGACCGGAAATTTTCCGGTCTTTGCTTTTGGAAAATATTATTATTATTTACTTATATTTTTTAACAAGAGTTTTGAAATACTCAGAATCTTGTTTTGCCTTTTGGGCACACGCAATACCATAATTAGAGGAAGGGGAAGTTGTTTTAACCTTATCAAGATCACAATACCTGTCACCTTGAAATTGTGTATTTATATCTCCCATTGTCCTTAATACACCTTCTTTAAATTCAAAAGTAAAAGTATCAAAACCTGCCATATTAGGAGGATTTTTAATTCCATTCAAATCAACAGTAACAAAAACATAAGGATTTGCAGTTTTCACGGTATTTTCAAATATCAAAAGAGTTCCATCGGGTAATAAAATACTGCCATCATCAAGATAGTAATTATTTATACCTTTATAAAAACTTGCCCCTTGCAAATTCCTAATATAACATAACGGATTTGGCTTTGCAGTATTATTAGTACATAAAGTCGCCCCTGCAAGATAACCTGCAAAAGTTCTATAAAAAGTAGATGCACCATAATCATCAGGGTTTAATGATACATCATCTGCTTCCATTTGTTTGAATACTTGTTGAACAGTTGAATAAGATTTTAAAAATTTTGAACGTAGGCGTTGCGCTTTATAATTAGCAATCAAGTTGGGGATAGTAATTGCTGCAACAACACCGATTATTCCTAATGTGATTAAAACCTCAGCTAATGTAAATCCAGTCTTGATTCGTTTAATTTTGAGCCACTTTCTGAACATATTTTTTCTCCATGCCATTATAATATATTATAATATTTATTATATCTTATGATTATGTTTTTATCAATATTTGGTTGATAAAATACCAATATGTTAGATGAAGATTTTCTTAAAGAATTTGGTTTTCGCTTAAAATTATATAGAATGAGAGCAAAGCTAACCCAAGCAACTCTTGGGGAAATGATTGATATTTCAGAACATAGAATAAGCCAAATTGAAAACGGAAAATGTAATGTGACATTAAAAACGGTAAATAAAATTGCAGATGCCTTAAATATACAAGCATCAAAATTATTTCTATTTGAACGTGAATAAAGGTTACTCATTAGGGTCAGTTTAGGTTTCTATGGTTGAACGATTGTCAGATAAAAAGCAAGCGCGCATTGTGAACTTTCTGCTCACTATGCGCGCTAACTTCTAAATCTATATCCAAACTATTTATTTTAAATAAAAATTTGCATTTACATTTGAATAAACTTTAATCGTTCCTGATTCAATATTTGAACCTGAACCGGCATCAGCAGAGTCTGCCATTGGCGCAGCTTTCATCATCAAAGAATTTGCATAGTATCTAGGTCTTGATGAATTGAACGAACAAGATGTATCAATATTGCGTATTCCAATCACAGTTGAACCTGCAGCAGCTGCTACAATATCAGCTCTTTTTCTAGCTTGTTTTGTTGCATTTGATAACAATTCTGCACATTGTGCATCTTTTTCAGACAAACTAAAATTCAAACTATCAACGGTTGTAGCACCAAGTTCTAATGATTTATCAATAATTGTTGAAATTTTATCTAGTGATTTTGTATGAACAATTATATTATTAGAAACTTCATATTTATCTAAAATTCTTTTATTGTTGTTATAAACATAACTTGGAGATGCTGAATAATTTGCTGTCTTTAGGTAATCTCCATTTGTTGGAGTGATTTGCCCTTTCAAATAGGCATAAACTTTATCTGAAAGTTCTTTATTTTTTCTGACAGCCTCTTGCATTGTCTTTCTATCATCAGTTCTGATAGCAATTGAAACTTCTACAGTATCAGGAGAGACTTCTTTTTCTGCTGTATAAGAAACTGAAACATATCCGCGTTCAGGTTCAGCACCATTGATTGCACCTGCAGATAAAACAAAAGACGGAGTTGTAACAACCATTGCTGCAAGTAATGTAGACATAATTATTTTTTTCATAATACCTCCAAAATATTAACTAGTTACTATTTTATTTTTGAAATATCTTCATTTCCGGATTTTTCTGCTGATTCTTTTTTTGAAGAAATTGAAATCGGAGAAGATACTAAAGACTCCTTCTCAACTGAAGTTGATTTCACTACGTTTTCTTTGCGAACTTCAAATTTATCAGTCTTTGAAATCATTGTATTCATCATTCTCATTCTTGAATCAATTTTTGCTCTTTGGATAATTGAATTTAACTCAGCATCACTTAGTTCCGGAGTATTCTTGAAAGAAATAGCAAAGCCTTTTTTGGACAAAATACAGTATGTTATCACCGCAATTCCCCACAACAAGACCCCTTGAAACAAGTTTAGCGTTGGGAACATATAAAGATTTACCAAATATTTGTTCCACAATGACATTGCAACATATCCTGGACACAATACAAACCCTGAAAAAAGGCAGGCACCCATAAATACAGCTGTTATTACACCTTTTACACCATCAATTTGAACAATCTTCATATTATACAATCCTTTTTATTCCTTTATCATTCCAAGAAAATCCTCTTCTGTCAATATTATAACACCTAAATTTACAGCTTTGTCTAATTTTGAACCTGCATTTTCGCCAGCCAAAACGTAAGATGTTTTTTTAGAAACTGAGGATGAAGTTTTACCGCCATGAGATTTAATTATTTCACTAGCTTCATCCCTTGTCATTGTTGGCAATGTTCCTGTTAAAACAAAAGTTTTACCTTCAAATTTATTAGATTTAACTTTTGCGATTCCTTGCGGATTTATACCTAGTTCCTTTAACTCCTCAATCAATTTAATATTATTTTCATTATGGAAATAATTATAAATTGATTTGGCAATAATATCACCAATACCTTCAACATTTGAAAGTTCCTCAAGTGAAGTATTTTTCAATATATCAATTGAAGGAAATTCTCCAGCCAAAATATCTGCGGTTTCTTTACCAACATGACGTATTCCCATCGCGGTAAGTAGTCTGTTTAGTGGTCTTTGCTTACTATTTTGGATAGAATTATAAATGTTTTGAGCAGATTTATCTTTTATAGATTCAAGTTGCAACAAATCTTCCATTGTCAATCTGTATAAATCAACCGGAGCTGAAATATATTTTTTATCATACAACTGTTGAATTAATGCAGGTCCGACATAATCAATGTCCATAGCCTCTTTGCTTACCCAGTATTCAATTTTGGCGCACATCAATTGAGCGCAATTTGGATTTTCACAATACAAACCAACTTCCCCTTCGCGTTCGGTCAGTGGACCTCCACATGCCGGACAGGTCTTTGGGGTTTGATAAACAGGTAAACTGTTATGTTCTTTGGTATCCATCACTTTTACAACTTTTGGAATGATTTCTGCGGCTTTTTTTATTAAAACAGTATCTCCAATTCTTATATCAAGTCTTGCAATTTCATCAAAATTATGAAGACTTGCCCTTGCAACCGTACTACCTGCAAGTTGAACAGGTGTAAGCACAGCAACAGGAGTTACTACACCGGTTTTTCCGGTGTTGAGTTCGATATCAAGAAGTTTTGTTGCAACTTCTTCCGGTGGAAATTTAAACGCTGTTGCCCATTTTGGTGCTCGAGCGGTGAATCCTAAATCTTTTTGGATATCAAAATCATTGATTTTTATAACAACCCCATCAGTTGCATAATTCAAATCAAAACGCTTGGTTTCCCACTCTTTGCAATAATCAATCGCCCCTTGAATATCATCAACCAACCTGATATTTGGGTTTACCTTAAAGCCAAGTTTCTTCAAGTACATCATACCATCATAATGGGTTTTGATATTTTTGTCCTCCGTATCTTCAAATATACCAGTGTAAGTGAACATTGATAAATCGCGTTTTGCGGTAATTGTACTATCCAATTGGCGCAAAGAACCGCTTGCGGCATTACGAGGATTTGCAAAAACTTTTTCTCCCTTTTGCAAAGCTTCTTCATTTAATTTTTCAAAAGAAGTTTTTGGCATATAAATTTCACCACGCACCTCTAAAGTTTTTGGTGAAAATAATTTTAAAGGAATTGCTTTAATTGTTTTTAAATTTGTTGTGATGTTTTCACCTGTGACACCATCTCCACGAGTTACTCCAAGTGAAAAAATCCCCTTATCATAAGTCAATGCAATCGCTAAACCATCAATTTTGAGTTCGCAAACAAGTTGCAATTTTCTGTTATACTTTGCACAAATCTTTTCATACCAATCGGTAAGCTCTTGCGCATTATATGTGTTATCTAAACTATACAAACGGTATTTATGAGTGTGAGAAAAAAACTTTTCACTAACTGACCCTACTCTTTGTGTCGGACTATCTAAAGTTTTTAGAGAAGGGAATTTTTCTTCTAATGTTTTTAATTCCGCAAACATTTTATCATACTCAAAATCGCTCAAATATGGATTTTCTTCAACGTAGTATTTGTAATTACTTTTATTGATTTCATCTTTCAAAAATTGAATACGTTTTTTATCGTTATCGGTTGGTTTATCTGAGTTTTCAGAAGTTTCGACATTATAGTTTAAGCTCAATTGCATATCATTTTTTTGCATAATAAAAACCTATTTTCCCATTGCCATAAGTAATTCTCTGATAACCTTTGTAGCTACAGCAGTTGATGCACCTGAAGAGTCATAATCAGGCGCAAGTTCAACAACATCTGCACCTACAATATTGAAATCCTTTAAATACTTAAACCAGCCCAAAAGTTCATTAAATGACATTCCTCCAACTTCCGGAGTCCCTGTTCCAGGCATAATTGAAGTGTCAAGACAATCTAAATCTACTGTAACAAAGATATTTTTATTTTTTAATGAATCTAAATCAGAATATTTGTGACAAAGGGTATTATGTTTAGCCATAAATTCCCATTCTTCCTTCATTCCTGAGCGGATACCGATTTGTTTAATATTTTCAGGTTTTACAAATTTTGAAATATGGCGAATAACAGCACTATGAGACATTTCTTCACCCATATATTCTTCTCTCAAATCAGTATGAGCATCAAAATGTACAACTGCTAAATCATCATAAAACTTAGATACAGCTCTAACTTCAGGTAAAGTCACCAAATGTTCTCCACCGATACCAAAGACTTTTTTGCCATCATTATATATATCAAGGACATTTTGTTCAATTTGTTCTAAAGTTTTATACGTATTTCCTAAAGGAAACTCCAAATCTCCTGCGTCGTGGAAATTTACATCAGCCAGTTCTTTATCAAATGTTGGAGAATATTCTTCTAAGCCCCAACTCGCAAGACGAATTTGCTCAGGTGCAAATCTTGAACCTGGACGATAAGACACCGTACCATCAAACGGCAAACCTAACATAACAATATCTGATGTAGAATAATCAGGGTTTTGCGCCATCCAAGTTCTATCTAAAAAAGGTCCTCTCAACATTTTATTTCTCCTTAAAAAATACCCTATAACAAGAATTTTACTATAAAAAAAGAGTAATAAAAATGCAATACACCCAAATTTTTAAAATTATTAAATTTATACTTTTTAACTAGCAAAAAGGCGAACTGTCATACAGTTCGCCACTTTAATTTATACTTTTAACTTACACTTACGCAATTTCTTCATACGCTGCAGGATTATTCAACAAATCATAATTTATTTCGTTTTCATTATCTGCAATAGTTGCAGCCACAACCGCATCAGATGTAATATTCAATGTTGTTCTGAACATATCTGTCAATCTTTCGATTGTGAACAAGAATGCAAAACCTGCAACCAATTGTTCAGGGCTCAATCCCATACCGTTTAGAATTAGTGCAATTGTAATTAATCCTCCTCCAGGGATTCCGGCACATGTACTAGATGCAATGATTGCCAAAACTGCGATTTGAACAACCAAAAACGGAGTCAAGTGAACTTGATATGCTTGTGCCAAGAAAATAACCGCAACTGTTTGTAATAAAGCTGTTCCATCAAAGTTTAAAGTTGCGCCAAGCGGAAGTACAAAGCTTGAAATTTTATGAGAGATTCCTCGTTTTTCACAACATGCGATAGTCAAAGGCAAAGTCGCAGATGAACTTGCTGTACCAAAAGCAACCATCATAGCCTCTGCAATTGCAGAAAATAGCATTGCTGCTGAAACTTTTGAAAAACATTTTAAAAATACAGGATAAATTATAAACATTTGGATAGCAAAACCAACAAGGATTACCATCAAATATTTTGAAATTGCAGAGAAAATACCGCCACCAAAACTTGAAACAGCACTTGCAGTGAGTGCAAATACACCGGGAGCTGCAAACAACATAATCCAATCAGTGATTTTCATAGTTGCAGCAAAAACTGATTCAAAGAACGAAACAATCGGTCTATTAACGTCGCCAACTTTAGCCAACGCTAGTGCAAACATCAAGACAAATAAAATAATAGGAACCATATTACCTGATGCTACAGCCTCAAACGGATTGTTTGGAATAAAACTCAAAAACAAATTTAAAATATTACCTTGTTGTTCCTGCATCGCAGTTGCTACAGATGTCTGAACATCAGAGGCTATATTTGAGGCTATGTAATGAGCCGCACCGGTTCCAGGTTTTACCAATAATGCTAATGTTGAACCTATAGTTACTGCAACTGTTGTTAAAATTCCATAATACAAAATCATTTTTGAGCCAAATTTGCCAAGTTGTTTGTTATCTCCAACACTTGTTATACCAATGATAATTGCCGATACAACAAGAGGAATTACAACCATTTGGATTAATCTTATAAAGATTTGCCCGATAAAGGTTAAAATATTTGCAACAAGTGCATTTGGATGCGAATAAAGAAATATACCAACTAAAATACCTGCTATAATACCAAAGAAAATATGCCAATTTCGCTTGATACCAAGTCCCAAGGCAATTAGAATCTGCATGTGTAATTTCATATATCCGCCCTCTTAATCTTATTATAACTCGTGTGACTTGCTCATTATACAACTATTTGTTAAAAATTTCAAACATGTTTAATAAAAATGGTATATTAATAGGAAGGTAAAAATAAAAAAGGAGTAATTATGTCAAAATTTACACAAGAAGAAAAAACAAACATTGTATTAGAAAATATTTTAAATAGAAAATCGGTAAGACATTACCTTGAGGGTAAAAAAATCCCTGATGCCCAAATACAAACATTATTAAAAGCTGGAATGGCTGCACCATCAGCGAGAAATATTCAGCCTTGGGAGTTTATTATAGTTGATGATAGAGAGATTTTGGATAAACTTGCTGAGCGTAACACTTATGGCAAAATGTTATTCTCAGCATCTCACGCAATAATTGTTGCAGGAAACACTGACAAAATGGGTGAACATAAAGATTTTTGGCAACAAGATGCTGCAGCGGCTACTCAAAATATTATGCTTATGGCTGAATCTATGGGGCTTGGCAGTGTTTGGATTGGAGTTTATCCAAAAGAAGATCGCATTCAAATAGCAAAAGACGAGCTAAATCTCCCTGATAACATCATTCCGTTTAACATAATTTCACTTGGTTATCCTGATGGCACAGACAAACCAAAAGACAAGTGGAATGAAAATAATATTCATTATAACGGATTTTAAGGGTTTTTCAGCCTACTTACCTTGTTTTACACCTGTTGCAAACAGGTTTTTGTTAAATTCTCTAAAACTTGTTATTATTTCATCAACCGCAGGAATTGCCTCATAGTATTCCTTTGGCTCTTCTGAACATATTGCGATAATTCTGCCGATTTTTGCATCTCTTGCAGATTCAATACCAGAAATAGCATCTTCTACAACAATACAATCTTGTGGTTGTAAACCTAACTTTGCGGCTGCAATTTCATATATATCAGGAGCAGGTTTGCCTTTTATTTTTCCATCGGAATATACAATTTTATCAACATCAAACCATTTTGGCAGGTCAAATTTTTCTATATAAAAATCAACGTTGTCCTTTTCTGACATAGTTGCAATAGTACGCGGAATGTCATTTTCTTTTAAAAAATCAAGAAATTCTATAACTCCATCTGCAAGATGAAAATGGGCAGGGTCGTCTATGCACATTTGGCGATAAACAGCTTCTTTTTCTGAGGCTAATTCTTGAACCATCTGTGGAGTAGGTTTTTTACCTATTGCATATTGAATAATTTCTTCATTTGTTCTGCCAAACATATATTTCAGCATTTCTTCATCAGAAAACGGAGTACCTCTAAGTTGTCTTGAATATTCAATCCAAGCCTCTTTATGTTTAGCTGAATCCCAAAACAATGTACCATTAAAATCAAAAATTATTCCTTTGTATGTCATTTTATTGTCTTTCCATTAATTTGTTGTATAAGTCTAGATATGTTTTTGCTTGTTTTTCATTATTAAGCATTTTGAATGTATAAGCAAGATTATAATAAATCATTGGTTCATCATTTTTGATGTCCATTGCTTTGAAGAAATTATATCTTGCATTTCTATATTGTTTTAATTTTAGATAAGCACAGCCCATATTGTAGTAACCGTATGCAAAATTGTCTTTGTATTTTACGGATTGTTTAAATTCTGCCAGTGCCATATTAGGTTTCTCTTGGATTAAGTAAATATATCCGAGATTGTAATGAGCTTTGTAGTATTTAGGGTCTTTTTCAATAGATTTTTTAAACATATAAGTTGCTTCATCTATTTTATCTTTATCTTGTAAAATATTTCCAAGAATTAACCAATCTTCTGCTGTTCGAGTCTCTTCACCTTTACTTTTTAAAACTTTTAAAGCTTCGTCTATGTCATTTTGTGCATACAAAACTTTTGCTTGTTGAGAAGATGCATCAACAACTTGAGTTTCAGCTTGAGTTTCTTTTTTCCAAGGCATATTAAAATTTGCTCCAAGAGCTGAAGTTGAATTAAATGCCATTCCTAAAATTATTAAAGTTAAAATATGTTTTTTCATATCAAAATTATAAGATAAAATTTTAAAAATTTCCATTGAATAAATTTGACGATTAAAAAAACGTGATAATAATATTATTAATTGATGTCTCTTTTACTAAACTTGAATCCTGCTATTACTCCTTTTAGCAGGATTTTTTTTATATAAAAATCCCACACCAATGATTGATGTGGGAAGAAAAATTTTCTTTTCGTTGTATATAGGGTTAAGTTATATTTTTGAAGGAATTTTAGGTATTATGTTGTAATTTTACCTGTGATAAATGACATTGCAGCTGCAACACCACCTGCTACCAGTCCGATAATTTTAGCTTTTCCACTTTTACAAGCGTGAGCAATACCGCCAGCGATTGCACCAACAGTTGCGGCACCTGCAAGACGTCCAAAATTATGTTTAGTCTTTTCGCCTGTACCAACAGGAGCTCCTGTAATCATTGAAACATTATCTTCTGCAGATTTGCTGTTGTATAGACCAAATGTCAATGATTGAATGAAACCTTGAGTAGCAGAGCCGTGACCATGTTGTCTGATATCTTGAGTAATAGAACTACCTGTCATTTGTGTATATAGAGTTTTTGCTCTTGCTGCAATTTCTGCAGGTGTACCTTCTCCATAAGCTGCACCAACTGCATTCAAATAGTTGTAATAAGCTTCTTCGATTTGTCCTTGTTCATTGCTTTGAATTTTATCTTGTAGCACAGAAGCTGAGTTTTTAATGGCCTCCATTGAAGCATTGATTCTCATATCAGCGTTTCTGTTTAATTTTTGTTGCTCGATATTATAATCTGTACTAAGTTTTTGATATTGTCTCATTGTGTCAAAGCAAGATTGAGGGTCTGTTCCGTACATTCCGCCCATCATCATAGGTGATGCACCAAATATACTTCCACCCATTCCCATCATACCCATTGGATATGTGCTATAATCAATACCTTCATCTTCGTATCCGTATGGATTCGGATTATACTGGAAATTGTTTCCGCTAATAGGCACTCCATAGATGCCGTTTAGTTCATCTGACATTCTAACCTCCAAAAAATATTAACCTTTTAACCTACCTTACTTATATAAAGTTTTTTAGTTTGTGTTAATTGCTTATTTTAATGATAATGTTACATAATGTAACAAGAGGCATTTGGGAAGAACCATCGCCCTGTCCTCAGCCATACGGCACGCAGTCTCACACAACTCGCGTTGCTCATTGGTTCGGCTAGCGTCCATAGGAGAGGGTGACAGTTAGCCTTACGTGCTCAGTTGGAGATTCCGAAACTAGTTCGGAATGACATAGACCTACTTGCTTAGTTAATCATGTAGGGTGGGCTCACTAGCCCACCAGTAATGTTCAGAATAACACAGGAATATTTCATCAATTTAGTTGATGTAGATATTACGATTAAGCTTTATTATAATAACGAGAGTAAGCTTAGGATACCTTTTGTGTTAAAGAAATTATTATCACTGTTATTTACACTTTTTGTTCTTGCGGCAGTTGTTATTGCAGCATACTTTAACCAACAATTTGTTTTAAAACAAGTAAATAAGGTTAAAGGCGTTTATTATGTGTATAAGGGAGATAAGGCTTACAAAGAAATGGATATGGTACAGGCTATACGTCTGTATAATCAAGGGGTAAAACTCTACCCAGCTCACTATGGTGCTTGGTATAATTTAGGTAATATTTATGTGGCTTACGAAGATTATAACTCAGCACTATATGCGTATTCTCAAGCTTTCAAATATAATCCAAAAATGATGATTGCACGTATGAATTATGGTATTATTGCATCTGAAAAAATGGGCGATTTTGATGCAGCTTTAAAACAATATAACGAAATTATTAAAACAAAACGTCGTTTACTCTCAATTCCTTACGTTTTTAATAATAAAATAAGTTATACTGAAAATAAGGCCATAGCGTATTACAATATTGGTGTTACTTACAAACTAAAATCTTTGTATACAGGTGCAGATTGGGAGTTACAACGAAAATATTTAGCAAAAGCAATTGATGCTTACAAAAAGTCAATCAAAATTAATCCAAACAGTTATGATGCGCAGTTCAATTTAGGGTTGGCATATCATGTTGCAGGTGATTATGATGGTGCAGGCAGATGTTATTGCAAAGCAATCAGTCTTTCTCCAATGCAATATGAGGCGCACTATAATTTAGCGGTTTTGCTCAAAAAAATGGGACATTATAAAGAGGCTTATGACGAAATAGACAAAGCTACAACTTTGATTACCGCATTAGATGAAAATTCTTCACTTCAACAATATGTCGCAATTGTTATGAACGATATTACTAGAAATGTTTATCAAAACGATGAATACAAGAGATATTTAGCATCAATTTTGGAAGAAGAGAAACAAAAAACTCCTCAGCATATGGTAAAAGATGAGAAAGAAATAAAAACAAAAATAAAAGACAATAAGCAAAAAGGTAAAAATAAAGACAAAAAGAAATCCAAAGATGAGGTGTTTGGTGAAACTTTAACTTCTCCTGGAATAAATTTTGTGAATGGTAAAATTGTAGCAACTGAAGAATTAGACCAAGCTATTTTGGAGAATTTCGGAGCTTGTCCTTCAATGTCTTACTTTGAAACAAATAGTAATTAGTAATATTAAAAAAAATTTGTAAAAAATGTTAATAAAGTAGCAAAATTTTTGTAAAATTTGTATTAATATCGTATGAATATTTTACCGATTAGTTTTAACAGTTTTTATAAGCCGTCTGTAAGATTTCAAAACGAAAATCGAACAAGTAATGTTTTTTGTGCGCAAAATTTAGCACCGCTAAAAGCTGACACTGTTACTCTTTCATTTCAAGGCAGTGCGCCTAATGCAGAACCTTTAAGGAGGCTTTTGGCTTACGGTATTCCTGATTTGTATTCAAATATTATATTGATGAATCCTGAAAATTTGAATGCTATCATGAAAACGCACTTATCCTCTTTGTCTTTAAATAAACTTGTCAAAAAACTAAATCCTTACGTGGATTCAATGTTTCCTGTTGAGAGAACAGTTTTTAGAATGTTAAAAACCGAAGCACGAGTTCATCCAAAAATGAGACTGAATGAGTTTATTCACAAATTAGTTCCTGAGCATAGCAAAAGGTTGCGCAAACTCCAAAGACCTATTTTTGAAGAATTAAATCAAGTAGCGACAAATATGCCGGCGGATTTGTTGGCTGAATATAATTATTTGGCACATATTACAAATAAAAAACTTTATAATGAACCTGTTTTTGTACCATTTAGTATTCGTGGATTTAAGTATAAGTTAGATAAAATCAGGAAAAGAATAAACAGTTCAAATGATGGCTATAAGAAACAGGATATTAACAAATTGTGTAATATCGCTAAGTCTATTACTTATGTGCCAAAAGAAAAGCGCTTTGGTAATGATTTTTCTTTAAAAAGATATGAGCGCAAACAACGACAAATGATTTTGAAATTTGCAGATTATTTTAACTATTCAAGATTAAAAGATGATAAAGATTTGAAAGAGCTAGTTGAAATTTCTAAAGGGCAAATCTTCAAAGTTCCGATGAATATTCAATTTAATAGAAAAACATTCATTTATGATTTAAAGAAAATAACAGATAGACTTGAGGATAGAAGACTTGCACGTAGAATGGAACAACTTGCGGTGAGTTTGCCAACTTCAAAAGACGATATTTCTGCTTTTATAATGAAGGCAGCAGGCAGGTCAGCAGAGCAAATTGTTTTTGATTTGCTTGGCGGTGCTTGTGGGACAGTTGATCATTTGTTAGCTGCGCACAATAAAGGTGCTAGCAGTTTGGCAAATTACGGTTTAGCAAGTGCGTATAAAAACTCACAAAAAGCACATCAAAGTTTGGCTGTTTTGCTTGATAAAAATCCTGATGTGCGAATTTATTGTCAAAGACAGATTAATAGGCTTATTGAATTGGCAAATAATAAAACATTCAAGAAAATCGGATTAGATCCGTCATATATAATAAGTCTTGCGAAGAAACTTGAAAAACTTTCTCCAAAAAATGACCCTTTAATATTGGACACAAGTAAGTTAAAATATTAATAGGAAGGCTGAGACAATGAGAGTTCAGGCAATAACTGCATCAAACTTGAATATCCATAAGGCTATGTCGGTTTCGAGTTCTGCAAAAAGCGGGCATGCCCAAGATTCGAATGGCACAAATAATTTGAGTGTCATGCCTTGCTATTATCCGGTTTCATTTTCAAGTATCCAAAATTCAGGGAAATTGAGAATACTATTTGCTTATAAATTACCGTGTATTTATTCAGGAATTCCGATGATTGACCCTAAACAGTTAAGCAGATGGATAAAAAACGGATTATTCTCTCGTCCTGCATCAGAGGTTTTGAATGTACTAGCTCCACATAGAGATAGTTTTCGCGGAATTGAAGCAAAAGTTTTAGAATTATTGGATGCTAGAGCAAAAGTTCATCCTGAAATGACCATGAAACAAATTTTAAACGAAGTTAAACCGGTATATTTCAGACGCTTGCGCAAAAAACAAATTCCGATTTTTAGAGAATTAATTGAAGAATCTCACAAATTACCTGACAAATATCAATACAAATTTAGACAATTGATGGACGAAACTTCTAAAAAGTTGAATGAAAAACCGATAGTTGTACCGTTTTCATCTTACGAATTTAAGTATAAATTATCAAAAATAAAAGATGATATTCATAACGGCTCTGATGTTAAGTCTAAAAAAGTTATGAATAAATTGATAAAAGAAGCTAAACGTTTTTCAAATTCAACTAATGCAAATACTATAGAAAATCAGAAAAAAGTTTTGACATTTTTAGATATAATTTTGCGCAAATCCGTTTTGAAAAATAATGCACAACTTCGTGATTTGCTAGACACATCTTATTCAAGATTGAATGACGATAAAATCGTTGTACCGTTTTCAAGAAAAGCTTTTTTGTATGACTTAGCAAGAATAATAGAAGATTTGTCTGATAAAAATTTACATGACAAGATGTTCCAAATTGCACAAAAACTTCCGACATCAAAAGAAAGTATGTCAGCTTATATTATGAAAGCTGCATCGGACTCAAATGACAAAATCGGATATCGTTTAATTTGGCCATCAATTGCATCTGTCGAACATATTCATCCGCGCTCTTGTGGTGGACCTGATGAATTGGCAAACTTTGCAGGTGCTACAACGCGTGAAAATTCAACAAGAAAAAGTGTTCCGTTCACTGAACAAATGCAACTTCGTCCTCTGACTCCAATGTATTGCCAATGGTATGTCGATAAGTTAATAGAACTCTATCATCAGGGCGTTTTTGCGCGCAATAATATTAACCCTCGATATATTTCAGATTTTGCAGGTACGATTTATAAAGAATCAAATCATCGCATAAAACTAAATTTGTCAAAAATGCACGAACAGATATGATTTTGTGAAGTTTTGTAAATGCGAAATTTTTATTTTTAAAATCGTCAAAACTCGCTCTGCGCGCGGGTAATAATAATGATGGTGATAATAATATGCGCATGACCCTAAAGATAATCTAAAAACATTCCGTGAAAAACAATTAAAATTTCTTAATGCAGATGAAATTGCCAAAGAAATAAGCCCGGATGCAATAAATAAAGTTCCTATTTCAGCAGGTAAAATTTATTTCCAGCGATTACAAGAAATTTTAAATAGTAATAAATCTTTTGCTGTTGAATCAACATTATCAGGTAATAATATAATAAAAATTATTGAAAAAGCCATGCAGAAAAATTATAGAATTGTCCTAGTTCATTCTTTTTTACAAAATTGCGCAACTTGTATTGCAAGAGTGAAAAATAGAGTAAAAAATGGGGGACATGATGTACCTGAAGCAGATATCGTGAGACGCTATTATAAAAGCATTACCAAGTTTTGGGATAAATATAGATTTATGTCAGATGAGTGGACATTGTTTTATAATGGATACGATTATGCGCCAATAATTGTGTCTTTTGGGATGAAAGATACTTATGAAACAATTAATAATGAAATGTTTGATAAATTTAAACAAATCTTAAATATAGCGAGAGAAGAAACTAATGACAAGTAAAGATGCTTTAGAATTATTAAATATGTTTACTGTAGCAACTCAAATTGCGAAATCAAAAAATAAAGTTGAGTGCAAATTTGAAATTACTGAAACTGCGCTTTCTAATTTATTAAAAGAGGCTTTTCCTAAATTGAAAAATGCCAACCAATTAGCCAAAAGTATTTTAAGCGAAACCTAACCTTTTACTGCGCCTTCGTTTTCACCGGAGATGAAATATCTTTGCATTGCTAGGAAAAATATGATTATCGGAATGGTTGAAATTATTGAACCTGCTGCGATATAGCGCCAATTTGAAGAGAACATTCCTTGTAAATTATTAACACCGACAGGCAATGTGTACATGGTTTCTTTTGTTAGTACAATACTTGGCCACAAAAATTCTCCCCAAGAACCAATAAATGTGAATATCGCAAGAACCGCTAGTGATGGTTTTACCATTGGTAACAAAACTTTCCAAAACACTTGGAAAACATTGCAGCCATCAACGATTGCCGCCTCTTCCATTTCTCGTGGAATAGCCAAAAATGCTTGTCTCATCAAGAATATTCCAAATGCACTTACGGCAAATGGCATAATCAATCCGATAAATCCCATTGTGTCATTTACGCTATCTACAAGGTGAAGTTTCAATGTTATCAAGTATACCGGCAACATAATAGCTTGAAACGGTACCATAATTGTTGCTAAAATAGAGAAAAATGCAATCTTTTTACCCTTAAATTCCATTCTTGCAAGTGGATAACCTGCTAAAGATGATAAAATAAGGTTCAACAAAACCGTCCCACCTGCGACAATCATACTGTTGATAAAATATCTCATTAAATCAACCTTGTGCCAAACTCCTACATAATTTGCCCAAGTGAAGTCTTTGGGGATTATTGTCGGAGGATATGCAAATATGTTTTCATTTGCGCCTTTTAGTGATGTTGAAAGTAACCAAATAAACGGAAATATTGACAAAATTGAAACAAAAATCAAAACAGCATGAATCCACAAATTTTTTGTCGAAATTTGCAAATTTCTTGATTTTAATTTATTCAATATGTCTGAAATTTTGCTTATCATATTTGATATTTATTCCTTTCAAAACAGAAAATATTCACAAGTGAAAATGCCATTACTATAATCAAAAGAATTACAGCCATCGCTGATGCGTATCCTAAATCAAGGTTTTCAAAAGCTTTTTCATAAATATAATAAACGATGGTTTTTGTTGAATTTAGTGGGCCGCCTTTGGTCATTACATAAATTTCTGCAAAAATTTTCATTGCTGAAATTGAGCTTATCGTTGTAACGAGTGCAATTGTTGGCATAATATGCGGAACTGTTACAGTTAAATGTTTTGTCAAAAAATTTGCTCCATCAATATCGCAAGCTTCGTAAAGTTCTTTTGGGACGCTCATCAATGCTGCAAGGTATATCATCATATAATATCCGATGCCCTTCCAAATAGTTACGATAATTACTGAATATATCGCATATTTTGGGTCAGTAAGCCATCCAATCGAATTTATATGCATAACATTTAGTATATAATTTAAAATTCCTTGTTGAGCGTATAACCACTTAAACGCAATTGCTGCAACAACTATTGAAACAATTACAGGCAAATAAATTAAAATTTTGTATAAAGTTATCCCCTTAATTTTTTGGTTAATTAAAATTGCCAAAAATAACGGTATTATTGCAAGTATCGGCACCGCAACAACCAAATATAGCAAGGTATTCCACATAACCTTATAAAAAATAGGGTTGTGCAAAATTTGGACGTAATTTTCTAATCCTGCAAAACTAGGGTTATATATATTGTTTGAGTAATTTAGAAAACTTAAACCAATTGTTTGAAAAAATGGAATAAAGAAAAATATCAGCAAGACAATTCCAGCCGGTAATAAAAACAAATATGGTGCGGTTTTCCCATAATACTTGAACATAAACCGATTATCTCACTTTATGTAATATGAGTCAAGTTGATGTATTTGTTTAGCGATAGCAAAAAATCTTTTTTTGAGGTTTTATTATTGCAAAGTGATTAGACAGGATTTTTAGTATGCGAATTTCTTCATATTATTCAAATTTTTATCTCCAACCAAAAATGTTTAAAATGGCGAATGTCCAGTCAAAAACGGCTTTTGGGTCAGAAGATTCTGATATAAATAAGATAAAATATGAGCGAGAGAAAATTCAAGATTCATTGGATAATAATATGTATTCTCAAGATGCTGTTGAATCTAAAATCTCAAATATAAAATCAGATATTGATTATCAGGATTCAAATATAGATTCAGAAAAGAGTAAAATAAACGAGGATTCTGCAAAGCTTGAAAAGTTAGAACAAGACAAAATTACACAGGAAGAAAAGTTAGAAACATCGGAACAAAATTTAGAATCCGACCGCAACAAATTGGAGCATCTGCAAGATAGAATGGCGCAATTGCGCTCTCAATATCAAAATTTAGCCTCTCGCAAATCCAAATTGGATGAAGTGTAAAGGCGAAAAGGGTCACTGTCAGAATGACTAAAATCAAATGGATAGACCATGACTGCGCAGTCGAATAAAACGTGACTCCACTTCGTTTCGCACTCTACTCCTGCTGTTCTGGGTGACATTGTCCTTTTTGTCTAGTTAATAAAGTAGGGTGGGCTCACTAGCCCACCTTAAAATCTTAGAATTAAAACATATTTACATATAACTTAATCTGTTTTGGTTTAACATTTGGTAGAGTATGAGTTATATATAAATTTATCAAATTTTCAATCTTTTCACTATCTGCATTATCAATTGTTTCAAGTTCAACTATAACTTCTTTAATCTCAATTGGACTTGAGTCGTAATTACCGATTTTCATTGCTACTTTGGCATCTGTTACACTATCTATATTTTTGATGAAATTTCCAAGTGCTTTTTCAGCATTATTAATGATTTGCTTTCTGTTAGGTGTATATTTTGCTTCAATTGTTAGTTTTACATCCTCATCCATAATTGAACTTGTTAAAACTTCCATTGTAGCATCTACAAAAGCTCTTTTTGAAGTTTCTTTGATAAAAATTCCAATTCCAGCAGATTCACTATTTTCGCCATATACATATCCTCGTATGGTTTCTCTTTTTTGTGTTGTTAAAAGTTCTTGAATTTGTGATGCTTTTTGCGGATTATTTGTTGCGGCAATTAAAATTTCATTTGGTGGTTCAATAATTTTAAAAATCACTAAAAATATCAACATGAGTATAACTGAAACAATTGCAATGATTGATTCTTTTGAAATGTTATAACCAGATTTTAATAGTTTTGTTGCAATAATTGGTAATAATAAAAGTGGAATTCCAATAGCCAACCATAACCAAAAGTTAATATTTAAACTTGGGACTAAAAATAGGAACAATGCAATACAAGTGTAAGTTATCGTAAAATATAAAATCTTTTTCATTATTTTATTATAATAGATATTTGAGGATTTTTCAATTCTTGAAAAATAATCTCGACATTGCAATGCCGCCCTACAAAGACTATTTTGTCATGCTGAACTTGTTTCAGCATTTCAAATTTAGCATATTAGTCTTATGCTAAATTTGTAATATTAGTGACCCAGTATTATATATAAAACCAAAGGCGGTGCTCGTAGAGCACCGCCTTTGGTAATCTTTCAAGCAAACTTGAAATTACTTCATCAATTCGCCAACTGCTTTATAAACGTTCATACGTTTTGCAGCATCGCTTTCAGCTTGTTGATACAATGCTTCAGCGTGTTCAGGGTTAGTCTTCATAAGTGATTTATAACGACCTTCTGAACGGATGAAGTCTTGGTAGCTGCCTTTAGGGTCTTTAGCATCCCAAGTGAACGGTTGTTCAGGGTTAGCAGGGTTATATCTGTAAAGTGGGAAGTAACCTGCTTCAACTGCACGTTTTTGTTCAGTTTGAGTTTTGCTCATATCAATACCGTGTGCGATACATGGAGCGTATGCAAAGATGATTGATGGACCGTTGTAGCTTTCAGCTTCTTGGAATGCTTTTAGAGTTTGAGCTCTATCTGCACCCAAAGCTACTGATGCAACGTATACATAACCATAAGACATACTCATCAAGCCCATGTTTTTCTTGTATGTTTGTTTACCACCTGTAGCAAACTTAGCAACAGCACCTGTAGGTGTTGATTTAGAAGCTTGACCACCAGTGTTAGAGTAAACTTCTGTATCAAGAACAAGGATGTTTACGTTTTTGTTTTGAGCAAGAACGTGGTCAATACCGCCGTAACCGATATCGTTAGCCCATCCGTCACCACCGATAATCCATACAGATTTATCAGTGAAGTAATCTTCAAGTTCTTTAACTTTCGCTAAATCTGGACAATCGCATTCAGCTGCGTATTTGTCAATAATAGCTTTAGCTTCAGCTTGGTCTTTGATAGCCTCTTCAGTTTTTGAATCATCCCAGTGAGATAATGCTTTTTCTAAAGCAGCTTTCAAATCAGCAGGAGCTTGTTCGCTAGCCATTACTTTTTCAGCATAAGATTTCAAAGTAGTTCTGTTTTGATCTACTGCCAATCTCATACCAAAACCAAATTCAGCGTTGTCTTCAAACAATGAGTTAGCCCAAGCTGGACCTCTACCATCCTTATTAGTTGTGTAAGGAATTGTAGGGAATGTACCTGAGTAAATTGAAGAACATCCTGTTGCGTTTGCAACGATTGCGTTTTCACCGAATAATTGAGAAACCAATTTAACATAAGGAGTTTCACCACAACCAGCACAAGCACCAGAGAATTCAAATAATGGTTTTCTCAACATTGCACCTTTAATTGTTTTAGTTGTGTTTTTACCCATAACGTTATCAGGTAATTCATCGAAGAATTTTTCGTTTTCCAATTCGCAAGCTTCAACTTCTTTTTCAATTGTTGACCAAGTTAAAGCTTTTTTACCTTCAACTTTACTCATAGGGCATTGGTCTAAACATACACCGCAACCTGTACAATCTTCACAATAAACTTGAACTTTGAATTGTTCACCGTTTAAGTTTGGTTTAGCATCAACAGTGTTGAATGATGCTGGAGCATCTTTCAAGCTGTCTTTTTCTGCCAATTTTGTTCTGATTGCAGCGTGTGGACATGCAGATGCACAAATACCACATTGGATACAGTATTCAGAGTTCCAGTGAGGAACGCGAGGAGCAATACCACGTTTTTCTAAGCAAGCTGTACCTGTAGGGATAACACCATCAATTGACATAGCAGAAACAGGAATGTCATCACCTTTTAATTTCATTGAAGGTTCAATGATTTTCTTAGCAAATTCACTAGCGTGTTCAGGAATGAATTTAACATCATCAACACATCCAACGCCATCTAGTGATGCAGGAATTGTAACTTCTTCAGTTGCATCGATAGCTGCATCAATCAATGCCAAGTTCATATTAACAACATCGTCACCTTTTTTCTTGAATGTTTTAGTTGTCATAGCTCTCATTCCTTCGTAAGCTTGTTCAAATGGAATGATGCCTGAAACTTTGAAGTATGCAACCATCATAACTGTGTTTGCACCTTTACCTCTCAAGCCAGGTTGTTGTTTGATAAGAGATTCAGCATCTACGTTGTAGAATTTGATTTTCTTATCAATGATAGTTTTTTGCATATCTCTAGTTAAATGAGCAAAAGCTTCATCTTTAGAGTATGGGCTATTTAACAAGAATGTTCCGCCTTCTTTAATACCTTTTAATAGGTCATATCTTCCGATATAAGAGTGAGCTGAACATGAAACGAAATCAGGTGCTGTGATTAAGTAAGTTGATTTGATTGGTTTATCACCAAATCTCAAGTGAGATACTGTAACACCAAATGATTTCTTAGAGTCATAAGCGAAATATGCTTGAGCATCTTTATCTGTATATTGACCAATGATTTTGATTGAGTTTTTGTTAGCACCAACTGTACCATCTGAACCCAAGCCCCAGAACATACAGTTTGTAGTACCTTCAGGTTCTGTAACGATGTGTTCTTCAACTTTAATTGATTTGTTAGTTACATCATCTTCAATACCAACAGTAAATCCGTGGAAGCCATTGTTTTCTGCGTGTTTGTATACTGCAAGAACCATTGATGGAGTGAATTCTTTTGAAGACAAACCATAACGACCACCGATTACTCTGATGTCTTTGTTGTCTAATGCTGCAACAACATCCAAGTATAAAGGTTCGCCAATTGAACCAGGTTCTTTTGTTCTGTCTAAAACAGTGATACGTTTAACTGATTTTGGAAGAGCTTCGTTGAAACGTTTAACATCGAATGGTCTGTATAATCTAACTTTAACCAAACCATATTTAGTACCGCGGTTAGCGTTCAAGTATTCGATAGTTTCTTCGATAGTTTCACAACCTGAACCAATAGCAACGATAACGTCTGTAGCATCAGGTGCACCAACGTAATCGAATGGGTGGTATTGTCTTCCTGTCAATTTTGCAACTTTGTCCATATATTCTTGAACAATGTCAGGAACAGCATTGTAGTATTTGTTTACTGTTTCACGACCTTGGAAATATACGTCAGAGTTTTGAGCACCAACTTTAGAAACAGGAGCTTCCGGTCTCAATGCTCTTTTTCTGAATTCTTCAATATATTTAGGTTCTACCAAGCTCTTAATATCTTCATAAGAAATTTCTTCGATTTTGTGAATTTCGTGAGAAGTTCTAAAACCATCGAAGAATTGCAAGAAAGGAACTTTTGATTTGTAAGTTGCTAAGTGTGCAACCAAAGCCAAATCCATTTCTTCTTGAACAGAGTTAGCTGCTAACATAGCGTAGCCTGTGTTACGGCAGCCCATAACGTCAGTATGGTCACCAAAGATTGCCAAAGATTGAGCTGCTAGAGCACGAGCTGCAACGTGAATTACGTGTGGAAGCATTTCACCTGCTACTTTGTGCATTACAGGAATCATCAATAACAAACCTTGTGATGCTGTATAGGTAGAAGTCAAAGAACCTGCAGCAAGAGAACCGTGTACAGCACCTGCTGCACCAGCTTCAGATTGCATTTCTGCAACTCTTACTTCTTCTCCCCAAATGTTTTTCTTGTGTTGTGATGCCCATTCATCAATCCATTCACCCATTGTAGATGAAGGTGTGATTGGGTAGATTGCTGAAACTTCACTCATTGCATACGCAACATGAGCGGCAGCATAGTTGCCATCAACTGTAATTGTTTTTCCCGGCATTTAATTTACCCTCCTTATTTCCGTAAGCTATTTTAATTACAACTGTACCTATTAATGATAATACAAACATATAATATTGACAAAGATATTGTTTTGTAAAAAATTATTAAGATTTGGTAAAATATTGCCTTTTATCTGTAAAAATTTTATATTCAGAAACGTTAAATATGTCGACGCAAAGTAGAGGTTTAGCATGAATATACAAATCACCCCAAATTTTCAAACGAAAACAAGTTATGTACAAAATCAAAACAAATTTAAGAATAGTGCAATGACAATGCCAAGATATAATAATGCATTGACTTGTGATACTGTATCCTTTGGTAACAGTATTTCAAAAGGTGGTGCAACTATTGCAGATCATTTGGAGGCTCAAGTTGCCGCTAGTGCAGAGAGATTGTTACGTATTGCGACAACATATTTGGATATTGTTGAATCAGTTGCAATAAATTTGAAAGATAAAGGTTTTTCTTTCGATAGGGCTTATTGCGAATTGAACCCTGTAAAGTCTCCAAAGTCTTATGCTAGTAAAGTAGTTCGTTCAGGGAGTTTCAAAGTTCCGGATACAATTCGTACTACGTTATATTGCAACAATCCTTATGATTTAGATAATTTGTTTAAATACTTGTTACCTGAAATGGAAAAACGTGGTTACGTAATTCCTGAAATTGAGGAAACCGTTGAAAACTTGATGAAACGCGGTTATATTCCAACTGCGGAAGAAGCTGCTAATCCTAAAATGACAAAAATGGTTCCTGATTTGGATATCAGATTAGACCTTCCACCGGAAGAACTTGCAAAAGTTCCGGCAAGATACAGATTCTGTGTTGGCAAGCCTCAAAAATCAGGTTATGAAGATATTCAAATGAGATTTATCAGAGATTTTGATAAAAAATCAAATCCGGTTCAACACGAATTACTTGTATTATTCGGACCAAATTATGCTCATGCAAAACATTGTGAATCATCTGATGTATATAACCACTTGAGAGAAATGGACGAATTACATTTCAGTATGAATATGTTGAATAACAAAACCGTTGGTTCAAACGCTCAAAAGGCTGAACGTTATATGGATTTGTTAAAACAAATGTTCAGAGGAAAGATTTCTCAAAAATTGTTCTTAAATGCTAAAAACAAAGATTATGCAGAAATTGATGATAGAATCCCAATTACATTCTCTAAAGAAGATGAACAATTGTTTGAAGGTTACTTTAACGGCTTGAAATTAAGAGTTACAAACTTGTATAAAGATGCTAGAAAAACAGCAACTCCTACGGAAAAACGTCAATTGACAAAAGATTACAAATCAGATTTTGATGCGCTTGAAGATATACATGGCAAATTGAAAGCTACAATTGACAATTATAACGAAAAGCCTGAAGTGTAAGAGAATTTGTGATTTAGAATCTATCACTAATCTCACCCACAAGGTGGGATAGAACTTGTTTCCAATATATAGATTATAGTCACTCTGAACTGGTTTCAGGGGTTCTTATATTACAAATTCAAAATAAGACTAATTTGTTCAATTTGAGATTTCGAAACGAGTTCGGAATGACATAATAGGATTTCTTCTTCTTATTATTCTCGTTCTGAAAGCTTAGAAAATTTGCGTGAAGTATGAACGCACTATTTTAATGTAGGTCGGCATTGCCATGCCGACACTTAAAAACCAACGGCGGAGAAACTTAGTTTCTCCGCCGTCTATTATCAATATTCTTAGCAAACAAAATTTATTTATTTGCTTGTAATCCCTTTGCAAAAGAGTCATTTTCTCTATTTTTGATTTCATCTTTGATAATATCAATGAATTCATCAATTTTGAATGTACCTACTTGACCGATACCTCTAGCACGAACTGCAACAGAATTAGCTTCAATTTCCTTGTCGCCGATTACACAAACGTAAGGAATTTTCTTGTCTTGAAGAGATTCTCTGATTTTGTAATTCATACTTTCTGAACGGTCATCAAGATTTACTCTGATGCCAGCATCACGCATTTTCTTATAAACTTCTTCCGCAAAATCAATATGTTTTTCGTTTGAAATAGGAACAATGTTTACTTGAGTTGGAGCAAGCCAAGTTGGGAATGCACCTGCATAATGTTCAATCAAGATACCGTGGAATCTTTCCATAGAACCAAAGATTACTCTATGTAACATCAATGGAGTTTTCAATTGACCGTCTTTGTCTTGATATTTGATATCAAATCTTTCAGGCAAGTTGAAGTCTAATTGAATTGTAGCACATTGCCATGTTCTACCAATTGCATCCTTGATTTTGAAGTCGATTTTTGGACCATAGAATGCGCCATCACCTTCGTTGATATCATACTTCATTCCTCGTTTGTCCATAGCTTCTTTTAAACCAGCTTCTGCTCTGTCCCAGTTTTCTATTTCTCCAATATAGCTTTCTGGTCTTGTAGATAATTCAACTTCGAATTTCATTTTGAAAATAGCTAATGTATCAGCTACAAAATCAATGATTCTGTTGATTTCATCAACAAGCTGTTCAGGAGTACAGAAAATGTGAGCATCATCTTGAGTGAAACCTTGAACACGGGTCAAGCCTGATAATGCTCCTGATTTTTCTTTACGATAAACAGTACCTAACTCAGCCATTCTTAATGGTAATGAACGGTAAGAGTATCTGTTTGCTTGATAAATCAAGATATGGAATGGGCAGTTCATTGGTTTCAAGATAAATTGATCATCTGAATCATTATCTTTTTGGATGAAAAACATATTTTCTCTGTAGTGGTCAGCGTGACCTGAAATTTCCCACAATTTAGATTTTGCGATTTGTGGAGTGTTTACAATTACGTAACCACGTTTTCTATGTTCAGTTCTCCAATAGTTTTCGATTTCTTCTCTTACGATAGCAAGGTTTGGATGCCACAAAACAAGTCCCCCACCTAATTCTTCTCTTGTTGAGAATAAATCAAGTTTTGTACCAAGTTTTCTGTGGTCACGTTTTTCTGCTTCTTCCAAGAATGTTAAATAAGCTTGCAAATCTTCTTTGTTCCAGTAAGCAGTAGCATAGATTCTTTGTAACATTTTGTTCTTTTCGTTACCTCTCCAGTATGCACCTGCAACCTTCAACAATTTGAAAGCGTTAGCTTTGATATATGATGTGTTAGGAAGGTGAGGACCAGCACAAAGGTCATTGAACAAAGCGTTTCCGTCTTTATCTTTTGTGATGTATAAAGTCGGATTATCGTTTCTGTGTTCTTCCAATAACTCAGCTTTGTAGATTTCGCCTTCTTTTTTAAATTCTTCAATTTGTTTGTCAACATCAGGAATGACGTATTTTTCAAATGTAAGATTTTGTTTGATGATTTCTTTCATTTTTTCTTCAATTTTAGCCAAATCTTCTTGAGTGAAGGCATGACCATCTGTCAAATCAAAGTCATAGTAAAAACCGTCAGCTGTAGCAGGTCCGATTGCTAACTTTGCAGAAGGGAACAGGCTTTGAACGGCTTGTGCCATAATGTGTGATGTTGAGTGTCTTAGAATAGACAATGTTTCGTTGTTCTTTTCCATTTTTCTTCTTTCTATCCTTTTTAGGGAGAGCTTAATTTATATATAAAAACCCTTATACATAAAGCAAACCCCTGAGGTGGATCCCTCTAACTTTTGTACAATATAAATTATATTACGCGCGGAAATAATTACAAGCTGTAGAGGGAAGTAGAAATAGAAAACCAAATCAGCTTGGACGAGACAGGTTTGTTTTAAAGTTTGGTAATAGTTTAGCCCCGAGGGATAATTACCCAAGCGATATCAATGCTGTTTTACTATGGGACGATTATATTAACAAAGACCGCTGGTGTCCTCAAGGAGAATGTTATTTTAAAACTTGGATTACAAAAGGAAAGTAAGAAGATTGTACACAGTCGTGCCAGACACTAACGTATAATAAAACCATAAGCAGAGTAACAAAACATTTTGTTTAAGTAGGGTGGGCTCACTAGCCCACCTGAAATTTTACAAGCCATTTAGAACTACAAGGTATCAGATTTATCAATGGTTATATTTGCAAAATTATTAATTTGAAAGAATTCCGAAACAAGTTCGGAATGACAGTTATTTTAGTCATGCTGAACGGTAACATTGCCTTACCCCTTGTGCTGCGATGTAGGCAGTAGACCAGCAATTTTGCAAATTAAAACCTCCACAAAAACCATCAACATCCAAAACTTCTCCACAGAAATAAAGATTTGGATAGCGTTTAGCTCCCATCGTTTTTGAGTCGATTTCTTTTAGTGAAATTCCTCCGCATGTGACAACTTCACTATCAGGAACTTTCCCGACTATGTTTATTTCAAAATTAGTAAGTTTATTCAAAATTTTGTCACGAATTTTTCCGTTTATTTTACAACAAGATGTTTCAAGTGGAATTTCGAGTGACTTTAATACACAATTGGCAAAAGATTTTGGAACAAAATTACCTACTAAATTTTTGATCTCTTTATGTGGATTTTTGTCTAGTTCTTCTTGCAGGTTAAATGGCTCAATTAGTTGTAAAGTCAATTTATATGGCATTTCTTTTCTTGCATATATTGAAGAAATTTTATATATTAAAGGTCCTGAAATTCCTTTGTGGGTAAAGATAATATCATCTTTTTTTAACTGTTTAAAATCCTTGCCTAAAACCTTGACATTTTTTATTGAAACTCCTGAAATATCCGCGAAATTCTCTTGAGTTTTAAGCGCTACAAGAGCCTGTGTTTGCGGTTCAATTCTTAAATCTAGCGGAGATAAAATATCCAGTTTGGAATGTCCCCCGATAGAGACTACAACAATATCAAAGGCATAAGAGCTCTTGTTCGTCTTTATTTTGTAACAATTATCAAGTTTTGAAATCTGTTGAACATCCTCTTTTATAATATTTGCATCTTTGATAGAAGATAGTATTTTTTCTTGAACTTCTTTTGAAGAATTTGATGTTGGGAAAATCCTGTTATCTTCTTGTGTATAAGTTTTTATTCCAATTGAATCGAAGAAGTTTAACGTATTTTCTGTTGAAAATTTTGAAAAAACAGAGTATAAAAATTTTTCTCCGCGCGGATAATTTTTGGCAAGTTCTTTAAAATCAAATTCAGAATGTGCAAGGTTGCATCTGCCACCACCCGTAGGTAAAATCGTTCTAAGCGGAGACCCTTTATCAAATAAAGTGACTTCACACCCATAATCAAGTAATAATTTTGCACAAAAGCATCCTGCAGGTCCTGCTCCGACAATTGCAATTGTTTTGTTAGAAATCAACTCTTGTGCCATATAAAAACACCATTTCAGGATTTTCTAAATCATTGTGCATTTCAACAATATTTTTATGTAAAACCGGATGGACAAAGTCCGAATTTAATTCCATCATTGGAACGAGCGTAAATGCTCTAAGATGTACATATTTGTGCGGAATAATTAAATTTTCTTCGTTTATTATATCTTTATTATAAAAAAGTATATCAATATCTATTGTTCTATCTTGGTACTGATTTTTTTCTTCGGAGGTTCGACCTAACTGTTTTTCAATTCTTTGGCAAACTTCCAAAAGTTCTTGCGGAGAATATTTAGTTTTAGCCTCAACAACAGCATTAACAAACCAATTTTTTGTGTTCATATTCCAAGGTTCTGATTCATAAAATGCGGATGTTCTGACAATAGAAATTCCTTCGTCAGCACCGAGCAGACTCGCTGCCTGTTGTACGTAGCCAATTCTATCTCCTTTATTTGAACCTAAACTTAAATATACGATTGCCATACAATGATTTTATAAATTTTTGTGTATTATGTCAACATGTTGTCAACTTTGTTGTATAATTTCGGTATTATGATTACTTATTCTATTATTTTAGTTTTATTATTATTGATTATTATATCAATGTTTAGCGAATTATTTTTGTATGGATTGATTTCAACTTTATTATTTATAATTTTGATGCCGTTTTATTATATCGTTAGAGTTTTTAATGGCAAATTTTTATATGGTTGGAGAGAAAAATTAGGATTTTTTGAATCTCCAAAATTAGGAGACAAAGTTATAATGTACCACGGAGTATCTGTTGGTGAGATTATTGCATTAGAGAACTTGATAAAAAAAACAAAAGAGACTTTTCCTGAATATAAAATAGTAGTTACTACTGGAACAAAAACAGGACAGGAAATTGCGAAGAAAAAATACGCCCAAGTTGCAGATTTTGTAACATATTTCCCTTTTGATATTCCTTTTTGTGTAGATACATTTTTGAGAAAAATTAAGCCTACAGTTGTTTTGATTGCAGAAACAGAATTGTGGCCAGTATTTTCCTTCTTTTGTAAAGCGAGAAAAATTTCTCTCTATACAATCAATGGCAGAATGTCTGATTCTACATACTCTGTTTATAAATTTTTTAAATTCTTTTTCAAAACTGTATTGTCAAAATATACCAAAATTCTTACTCAAAGTGATATCGACAGAAATAAATTGGTTTCAATCGGAGCTCCAGAAGATAGAACTTTTGTTATGAAAAATTTGAAATTTGATGTAAAAAAATCAGATGAAAAAATAGATATCGGACAAGAGGGTTTTCGTGTAATTATTGCGGGTAGTACACACAAAGGAGAAGATGAAATTGTTCTTGAAATGTTTAGTGAAAAATTAAAAAAATATTCTGATATAAAATTACTTTTAGTTCCAAGACATTTAACAAGATTACCGCAGATTTTGCCGATAATAGAGTCTTTAGGTCTTAATTACGGTTTCCGTTCAAAAGAAGATACATTTAAAACAAAAGATGTTATCATACTTGATACGATGGGTGAGTTATCTAAAATGTATTCAATTTGTTCTTTCGCTTTTATCGGTGGAAGTTTTAACAAAACAGGTGGACATAATCCGCTAGAGGCTACAGTTTATTCAAAACCTACAATCACTGGGCCATCTATTCATAATTTCCGTGATATTTATTGGTTGTTGTCTCGTTCAAAGGCTGGGAAAATTGTAAAAAATCCGAAAGAGTTTTCAGATTATGTTGAAATTTTGTTGTCTGATAGTGAGTTTTATGAGCAGGCATGCAAGGATTGCGAAACTGTATTCCAAGACCAACAAGGTGCGTTGGATGTGGTTATCAACGAATTGAAACAAATATTAAAATAAGATATCATCTTTAGATTGATGAAAATTTAGTTATTTAGAATTAATGATTTTCATTAATTTTAGTTATATAATGTTTATATATACAGTAGAAGAGGTTTTTATATGTCAATTGATGATGCATTAGTTATGATTTTGGCAGGGGGAGAAGGCAAAAGACTTTATCCATTGACAAAGGATAGAGCAAAACCTGCTGTTCCGTTTGGCGGAAGATACAGAATTATTGATTTTGTAATTAACAATTTTATTAATTCAGGGTTTTACAAAATCAAAGTTTTGACTCAATACAAATCAGATTCATTAAACAAACACATCACTCGTGGTTGGGTATTGTCTCCGTTCTTAAATCAGTATGTTGATCTTTGTCCGGCACAAATGAGAGTCGGAAATGATTGGTATCGTGGAACTGCCGATGCTATTTATCAAAATATTTTTCATATAACAGATGAAGATCCTAGATATGTTTGCATTTTCGGTGGTGACCATATTTATAAAATGCAAGTTTCTCAAATGTTGGATTTTCACAAGGAGAAAAATGCTGATTTAACAATTTCAGCAATTCCAATTCCAATAGAAGAGGCTCATGAATTTGGGATTATGGAAGTTGATGAAAATTGGAAACTTGTTAATTTTGTAGAAAAACCTCAAACTCCACCTCGTCCAATTCCGGGGAATCCTGGCATGTGCTTAGCTTCTATGGGCAATTATATTTTTGGAAAAGATGAGTTGTTAAGCGCATTGGAAAAAGATAACAAAATCCAAGAGTCAAATCATGACTTTGGGAAAAACGTTATTCCAATGATGCTAAACGAAGGTAAAAATATTTATGTTTATAACTTTGCGAGCAATTCTTTCCCTGGAATGACCGATAGTGAACGCGGATACTGGAGGGATGTCGGAAGTATAGATGCTTATTGGCAAGCAAATATGGATTTGCTTGACTATACTCCTGAATTGAATTTGTATTCAAAAGAATGGCCGTTAAGGACATTTAACTATAACTATCCACCTGCAAAATTTGTTTGGGAAGAGGGGGATAGAGTCGGCATGGCTACCAATTCAATGGTATCAGAAGGTTGTATTATTTCAGGAGGCGGACTTTCTCATTGTGTATTGTCTCCAAAAGTTAGAATAAACAGTTATTCAAGTGTTACAGACAGTATATTGATGGAAAATGTAGAGGTCGGAAGATATTCGCAAATAAGAAAAGCTATTATTGATAAAAATGTAATAATTCCACCACATACAAAAATAGGTATAGATAGAGAAGAAGACCTAAAACGTGGTTTTCATATATCTGACGGTGGAGTTACTGTTGTACCTAAGGGTGCTATTTTATAAAGAATTTGTAAAATATTTTTTCAAAATAATAATTTTGAGGTATAATTCATTTTGTACCTCATTTTTGTGTAAATTTTTGTGAATGTGACCGCAAAATAAGGCAATTAATGACCTTGATTATCTTTATTGATTTGGGTAGGAATGATTGTAAATATGAATAGTATAAGTCCAAGCAGAATAGTTTCAACTTTTGTCAGTCGCATACCGCAGATGACAGTCAAAGGCGAACGCGCTAACAAAGCTATTAAATGGATTGGTAAAAATATTTCATCCCCTGAAAACAGGTTCATTTTGGGTGCTACCGCATTAATGAGCCAACCGTTTATTGATTTGAGTAACAAAAAAGTAGATGAAGATACAAGAAAAGTGTCTGCAGCAAGAACAGTTGCAAAAATTATTGCAGGTACGGCTACAGGTGTACTTATCCGCTCAGGATGTATTCATGCCGTTAATGCTTTTACAAAACTTCCTCGTGAAATTCGTCCAGACATGAAGTTTAAAACATTACGCACCTTATTGACTCCAAGTGAAAAAGTTTGTAAAAACTTGGCCGAATACAAAAATGCAATGGGTACAATCATAGCAACTGTTGTTATGATGTTTACAAACTTCTTGATTGATGCTCCATTAACAAAATTTTTGACGAATAGGTTTGTTGATAAAATTCATAATAAAGCGCAAGTTGCACAACAAGATTCACAAAAATCCAAGGAGGTAAAACATGGTTAAACCTGTTTGGATTCAAAAAATGTGTGATGCAATTGCAAGCAAATACAGTGATGATATCGGAAAAATGCTTGTACATACAGGTGTTATCGGTTGGATTTTATCTTCTGCTGCTCAAGTTACTGCAATTGTTATAAACGATAAACTTTCTAAGGAACAAAAAATGTATATGGTTCCTCAAGAGTTGGCGGACGCTGCTGTTAATATCGTTTCTTATTATGCAATAAGCAGAACTTTTAAATCAGTAGCAAATAAATTAGTATCAACAGGTAAACTTCTTCCTGAAACAATTCGTACATTTTTAAAAAATAGCTCTGTAGCTGATAAAGTTGGGACTGTCGGTTTTGATGTTGTAAAGAATGGACATTTAGACTCTAAAATGTCAACCGTTTATAATAAATTTTACAAAGGTGTTGATGTCATCGGTACGACATTAGGTTCAATTTTATCTTGCAATATTGTTACTCCAATCATTCGTAATGAAATTGCTGCAAACAAACAGAAAAAATGTATTGCAAAAATGGATAAAAAAGCTCCAGAAACTCATATTTCAAATATCAGAAATAATCCGGAAAGCCCTTCATATTTACCAAAACCTACTATGCAGGCGTTTCAAACTGCATATATGGCAAGACCGACTTCTGGAAATTTAAAAATATAAATAAATAAAACCACCGATAATTGCGCTAATCAAGATTATAAAAATTGCGGCAAGTTTATAAAAATATGTCGTTGAGTATTCGTAATTATCTTGAATCTTATTTACGATATTTTTTGAATAATCATATTTTGAGTCGCTTTTTGTCCTTTCGTAAGCGCTGTGCAAAAGTTTTTTGAACCTGTACATAGTTTCTAATTCTTTTCTTGCCGTCGGATTTGAAATTGTCATTTTCTTGATTTTTATATTTTCATTTGAATTTAATTCATTATCAATATACGCAGATAAACTATACACAAAATTCTGTGGTAATTGCTGCTCAATTTCTGTACATATATCAGTTTGAGTTGTTTTGACTTTGTATTTTGACAAAATATTTTTTAATTCAGTAATCTTCTTTTTACAATTTGGACATTTTTCAAGATGTTTATCAACGTATTCTTTCAATTTTGGATTCAATTTATTTTCTAAATAAAAATTTATCAATGCAGATACTTGATTGCAAGTTAATTCTTTTTTCATTATATACTCCTATTAAATGTAATTTTTTAGTGCTTCTTGCAGTTTTATTCTTGCTCGAGAAATTCTTGATTTTACAGTTCCAATACTTGAGTTAGTTGTTTGGGCAATTTCTTCATAGCTAAGTCCTTGAAATTCTCTGAGTATAATCGCAATTCTAAATGACTCAGGCAAATTTTTTATTGCCTCCTTGATAAATTTTTCACATTCAGATGAAATACATTTTTCTATAGGTTTGACTTTTTTATCAGGGAGCTCAATTTTGAATTGTATATCTAATGGCTCACAGGTATAGTCAATAGAAATAGTTTCAGGGGTTCTTTTATGCTTTCTGACAAAATCGTAGTAAGTATTTGTGATTATATTATTTAGCCAACCTTTAAAGCATTTTGGATTTTTTAAATTTTGAATATTTTTGGCAACTTTTAATAAAATATCTTGTGTCAAATCAGGAATATGTTCAGGATTTTTTATCAGATAACTTAATGTCGCATATACGTCAGATTGAATTTTTTTGATAAGTGCCTCAAGAGCTTTGAAGTCTTCTTGTTGGGATAGCACAACAAGTTCTTCTGTGGGCATTTTTTTGTATGCTAGTTTATTTTCAGACATTAAATTTCTCCTTAATAATGATATTAAGGAATAAATTGTCAGATTAGTATAAGCATACTATTAAGTCAGGTGGGTAATCTTTTTGTTGTTATAATTGCAATAGTTTCTTTTGTCGGGGACCGTTCGTTTTTCAAACACTACGTTAAACAAAAAAATGTCATTCTGAATAGCAAGAAAATTATTTGCTCATTCTTCGCACAAATTTTCTAAGCTTTCAGAATGACAATGCCACTTTGCTTAATTATTTATGCAATTTATATCTTAATACTGAATTGCTACCTTGAGATGAAATAAACAACAAATCACCTGTAATATACATACAATAAGGGCTTTGTATATTTTCTAAAATTTCAGTTATTGCACCGTTTTTATCAACTTTTAAAATATTATTTTTGTTATAATTTGCAATATAGATATTTCCATTATCGTCAATTGCCATACCAATAGGTCCGTCTATTTTTTCACTTTTTATATAAACGAGTTTTTTGTTATCAGGTCCTATTTTGTAAATAGTATTGTCTGAAAATCCTGCTACATATAAGTTTCCACTATTATCAGTTACAATACCTGTCGGACTTGAAATATCATTATACATACCATCGGAATCATTTTTAGGATTTGCATCAATATAAGATTTTGGTTGAGTTTGTTCAGCTTTTACTGTTGGTAAGTCCGTATTCATTGATGCTGCTAGTTGCTTAGCTCTTGAGCCTATTAAAGAATCAGTTGGGATTAATGTCAGGTACATTTTTGCTTTTTCATATTCCCCAACTTTTTTACTTAACTCAGCAGCTTTATATACAGATTCGTAATCATCAGGTCTTCTCAAAATTATTTGTTTAAAAACTGCAAGGGCAGCTTCGTCCTGTTTTAAGTATTCCAAAATTGTTCCAAGATTATAATATGCATCAATATAATTTGGGTCTAATTCTACAGCACTTTTAAAACAATTTGCAGCTTCTTCAAATTGACCGAGCTTGTAATAATCAACACCTTTGTTATATTGAAGTTTAGCATCTGTTGCAATTGTTGAGGCAAAAGTAGAAGTCATTGTGCCGACAACAATTGCAATTGCTAAAACTGATTTTAAAACATTATTGTATTTCATCCAATTCCTCAATGATATTTTTGTTAGCCTTGGCAAATTCACTGCCTCTTGCAATTATAGCTTTTTTCAAAAGTAAAGGCAAGTTAATTGTTTCCATTTGAGCAAAATTATTTGGAAGTCTTAAACTCCAGTTTTTGTCACCTGAAGTTCCAGGAGTGTTATAGGTTTGATTCATTCCAAAGAAATCAGTGAAAAATATTTGGATGTTTTCTGCTTGACATGCGAACAATTCAACCAATTTGGTTTCTTTCAAAAAGTTTTCATCATTGGTCATTTTTACAATGATTTCGTCTTTATTTGGAGCTTCTTTGAATAAATCTTCTACAAGATTTTTTACATGCAAATAACCTTCGTGTGTGTGAACCAAAGATTTTGCCCACAAAGAAACAGGTTGGTTATCGTGAGTTCCAATCATTGCCCAGCATTTTTTGGTAATATTTTTGCATCTATATGGGTCATCATCTTCTGTAGGTACGGTGAATTGAGTCAACTTCATCCCAAGAAGTTCGTATTCTTTCATAACTGCAGCTACCGGATTGGTTAAAGTCCCAAGGTCTTCGCATACAATAGAATCTTTTGTCAGACCTTCTTCTTTAGCAGCGGCAATAACGATTTTTTCAATAAGTCTGCCATATAATCTGATTTGCTCCTCAGTTAGAGATTTTACTCTTTTTTCTTTGTCTGGAGTCAATGTGGTATCAAGGTCTTCAAGTTTTGCAATTGCATACTTGCTAAGTTCAGGATGTTCCGGAGATGAATATAGTCTGCCTGCGCCTTGTTCCGGCATAGGCTTTTTACCTGCCTTATAAACCCAAGGGTCGATTAAACCAACAATGTGGTCGATTCTCACACCACCAGGATTTTCTTTGAACATTTTTTTGAATAGGTTTTTCATCAAGATGCCAGCTTCTCCAAGCGACCCATCGCTGTTGTATAACTTTTCAGGGTCAATTACAGGAAATCCCCATGCTTGTCCATCTTTTGAGAAGTAATCAGGAGGACAACCCAAGCACCAACCTTCTAAAAATAGTGACTGATAAGCCCAACAATCTCTATCAGAAAATGCTACTTGTCTATCTGCAATCATTTTAATATTTTTAGAATCTGCATATTTTTTAGTTTCAACATTTTGTTTATTTAATACAAATTGAATAAATTTGTATTTGTCAATTTCTTTGGCATATTTTTTAGACATTTCATCAATACGTTTTCCGTATTCGATTTTTTCTTCAATTGATTTTGGGTTGAATACATTTTTATCTGCTTTGTTTTTCCAATTTGGCCAGTAGTCAGTCCCGTTTTCCAAAGCAAAAGCCTCATACAAGCTATCTTTATCCAGCCAAGAATCATTTTCAATCTTGTATGTATCAAATTCTGCATTCAATTTTTTGTCATTTAGTTTTAAAAAGTTTTCGTAAGCTTCTGTCAAGGCTTCATCTTGGCGTTTTGTAATGTAGGAATAACTTGTTTTGTTTTTATCTTTGTTCGGATTGTTATCTACGATATCTTTAAAAGTCTTTTCTGATAAAATTTTGTGCCATTTATCTGTTGTTAATTCTTTCAAATCAATAAATAGCGGATTGTTTGAAAAAATTGTACCAGTATAAGGTGATGAATCTGAAGATTTTGTCTTACCGGCAGGACCCATTTGAATAGCGTCAAATAATCCAGATGCATAATCAATGAAATTCTTACCAGCTTGTGAATTTATTGTACCAAAACCGGTGTTCTCACCTTCAACAGAAGGGAAACTCCCATTGTGCATAATAAATACAAAGTTCTTTTTACCTAATGCTTTAAGTGCTTTTCTAATAACGCTAACTTTATTTTTGTCTAGTGTACAAACCATTGTTACCCCTTCTTACTTAAACTAAAACACCAATCCTTAAAATAAAAATGGGCCCGGTGGGACTCGAACCCACGACCAATTGATTAAGAGTCAACTGCTCTACCGACTGAGCTACAAGCCCATTTGATGATTTTAGTTTAGCACATAAATTCAAGCTGTCAATTGAAATTTAACTGTAATATTTTAAATATTTTTATGTTACAATCGAAATGCAAATTAAGTATTTAATAAGAAGGATTAAACAAATATGACTCAACAAAATCAAAAAAATCAAGAAACAAATTCTTCTCAAAACCAAATCCGTCAGGTTAGAATCCAAAAGATGGAAAATTTGAGAGAACGCGGATTAAATCCGTATCCGTATGGTTATGACAAAGATATTATGGCTGCAGATTTGCAAGACAAATATAAAGACCTTCCTGCAGGTGAAGAAACCGAAGATTGCTATCATGTAGCCGGTCGTGTAATGGCAAATCGTAATACAGGTATGTTTATTGACTTGGTTGATGCTTCAGGTAAAATTCAAATTTTTTCTCACAAAGAAAACTTGTCACCAGAAGATTTGAAAACTCTAAAAACTGTTGATATCGGTGATATCGTTGGTTTTTACGGTTCAGTTAGAAGAACTCCTCGCGGAGAATTGACAATCAAAGCTCAATCTTTGAAAATCTTGTCAAAATCACTTCTTCCTTTGCCTGAGAAATTTCATGGTTTGACTGATGTTGAAACAAAATATCGTCAAAGATATGTCGATATGATTGTGAATGATGATGTTAAAAAGACATTCCAACAAAGAAGTTTAATCATCCAAAAAGTTCGAGAATATCTTATTAATAAAGGTTTTATGGAAGTTGAAACTCCAATGTTGCACCCACAAGCAGGCGGAGCTAACGCAAGACCATTTATTACTCATCACAATACATTAGATATGGATATGTATTTGAGAATCGCACCTGAACTTTATTTGAAACGTTTGATGGTTGGCGGTGTGAGTGAAAAGATATTTGAAATTAACAGAAGTTTTAGAAACGAAGGTATTGACACTCGTCACAACCCTGAATTTACTATGATGGAATTGTATCAAGCTTATGTAGATTATAACGATATGATGGAATTAACAGAAAATCTTGTTGCTTATGTCGCTAAAGAAGTTCTTGGTACAACCAAAATTACTTATGGTGAAAATGAAATAGATTTGACTCCGCCTTGGGATAGAAAGACTATGCTAGGTGCTGTTGAAGAGGCTACAGGTATTGATTTTAATAAAATTGAAACTGTGGAAGAAGCAAAAGAAAAAGCAAAATCTGTTCACGTTGATGCTGATGATTGTGACAAATGGGGACAAGTTGTTGAAAGGGTATTCGAAGAAAAAATTGAACCATCATTGATTCAACCAATTCATATTTACGATTACCCAAGAGATATTTCACCTCTTGCAAAAGTTCACAGAGACAATCCTAGATTGACAGAACGTTTTGAAACTCGTGTAAACGGTTGGGAAATTTCAAATGCATTTTCAGAGTTGACTGACCCAATTGACCAAAGAGCAAGATTTGAGGCTCAAATGGCTGCAAAAGCTGCCGGAGATGAAGAGGCTATGCCAATTGATGAAGATTATATTTGTGCTCTTGAGCATGGTGTTCCGCCAATGGGTGGTTTAGGTTTAGGTATTGACAGATTGATTATGTTGTTGACAAACTCACCATCAATCCGTGACGTAATCGCATTCCCAACATTGAAAAAAAGAGATTAGTTTATAATTAAATATTAAAAGGCGACTTTGAAATTTCAAGGTCGCTTTTTGTTTGAAATTAGTTTATTATGTTATAATCAAACTATGGAAGAGAAAAATTTAAAAGTTTCAATAGCTCATTTGTATCCCAAATTATTGAATTTGTATGGAGATATGGGGAATGTCATAACTTTGGTTAAACGCTGTCAGTGGCGCGGAATTACTGTCGAATTTGAAAATGTAGATATTGGCGATTCGATAAAAGACCATGATTTATATTTTATAGGTGGTGGGCAAGATAAGCAACAAGAAGAAGTTGCACAGGAATTATATTCTCACAAGGCTGAATTAACTGCACAGCGAGATGATGGCGCAGTATTTTTAGGTATTTGTGGCGGATATCAATTGTTTGGGCATTATTATCAACCGCACGACAAGGATAAGCTTGTTGGTTTATCTTTGATAGATGCTTATACTGTCGCAGGGAAAAAAAGATTTATCGGTAATGTCACTGTGAAAACGGATTTTCTTACTCCAAATACCCTTGTAGGATTTGAAAATCATAGTGGTCTTACTTATTTGCAAGGAGAAACAGTGCCTTTAGGTATTGTTTCTGTAGGTAATGGAAATAACGGAAAAGACGGATTTGAAGGTGGAAGATTTAAAAATGTTTTTGGAACATACTTGCATGGTTCTCTCCTTCCGAAAAATCCTCAATTTGCAGATTATTTGATTAGTTTAGCTCTGGAAAAGCGTTATGGTGAAAAAATAGAATTGTCTAAGTTGGATGATACCTTGGAATACTCTGCCCATGAGTCTGTAGTTGGAAAGAAGTATTAATTGCGCTTAGCGCCAAAAATAAATAATTGTCATTTGAATTGGTACGTTTTTTTAATCCTTTTACAATGACAATACCCAAAAGTCATGTCATTAATAAAATCAATAATTAATCGGAAAGAGGTTACTTATCTAAGTAACCTCTTTTATATAATTTGTTTAATATTTGTCGATTAGCTTAATGCCATCAAAGCTTTTACTGAGCGGGCATTTTCTTTAACTTCTTCATCAAAACTTTCAGAAGAAATGGCATCTTCTAAAACTTTCATTGCATGTTCTTTATCTTCCAAAGAAAGTAATTCGTTGATTGTACTCATAGCTACAACAGTAGACATATCGTTAATGCCTTTTCCTCTGTTGGAGATTACTACTGATAAAGAATCAGGCTCATTTCTTTTTACTAATGCGCGTGATGTTAATTCTCTAACTTCATCAATAGATGAGTTTGTACCGATTTCTTCCAATACTGCTACAGATTCAGGGTTTGGATTGATAGTTAATGACTCAATAATATCACTTACTCTATTGAAGTTTTTGTTGTTTTTCATATTGTTATCCATTCTTTAATCCCCTCCTACGCAGCCTTTACCATATCTGCTTCAAGAGCTGATAATGCTTCTGTCAACATTGGCTTAACCTCTAAATGAGGATTCATTTTAGCCATCTTAGAAATTTCTTTTTCACGGCTGTTTACGAAGAAAGATGAAATATCTCTTGTTAATACTTCTTTAGCGCCATTAAATGAAACTTCTTTGTTTCCTATTTCTTGGATTTTGTGCCAAGTATTGATTACGCTATCTTTCATTCTGTTACCGAAAGCTACGATTGATTCAATACCTTCGTAGAATTTGTTACCAAAATCACTGATAGAGCCCACAAAAGTTGAGTAAATTCTTTTTGAACTTGCTGAAATTTTGTCGCTCATGTTTAATTTTTCTTTTGCAGTGCTTGAAACAAAACTATCTGCGTTTAGCACATTTTTTTGAAAATTAGATGCTGCAAAAGGGTTTGAACTTCTAGCCACTGTTTTTTCTGTTACGCTCGTATTAAAAATACGGTGGCTTAACTGATTAATTCTTTCAATTGCTGACATATATTAAACCTCTTTCTGTCTATTAACATACATAGTCTATCAATCATAGGTATTTTATAAATCCACCTTTTGAATGATTTGTGTTAAGATATGAATATGGAATATAAAAATTTAGAAGAACTGATAGAAGTTATTAGAAAACTAAGAGCGCCTGATGGATGTCCATGGGATAGAGCTCAAACACATTCATCTTTGCGTCCGAATATGGTGGAAGAGGCTTATGAAGCTGTGGATGCAATAGATGAGAATAGTATGCCACATCTTCGTGAAGAATTGGGAGATGTCTTATTGCAAGTGCTTTTACATTCCCAAATTGCAAAAGAAGAAGGTGCTTTTGATATTGAAGATGTTGCAAAAGAGTTGAAGGATAAATTAATTCACCGTCATCCGCATGTCTTTGGGCACAATGATTCAATAAAAACAGCAGAGGATGTTAAAAAAGCATGGGATGAACTAAAAGCTGAAGAAAAAACTGAGCGAATTTCAGCAATGGATGGATTATCTCGCGCACAAGCAGCTTTGATAGCTGCACAAAAGATTTCTAAAAGAGCTGTCAAAACAGGTTTTGAATGGCCAAATGAAGAATCGTTGTATGACTGCATAAAATCTGAATTTGAAGAATTTAAAGAGGCTAAGCAGGAGGGAGATAAAGCTCATATGGAAGAGGAAATGGGCGATATTTTCTTTGCTGTTGTAAATTTGGCTCGTTGGAATAAAATTGATGCTGAGCAAGCTTTGCTAAAGGCAAATAAAAAATTTGAAAAACGTTTCAGAAAGATGGAAGAACTTGCGGTAAAACCTTTGAATGATTATTCATTTGAGGAGTTTGATGCATTATGGAAACAGGCTAAAAAAGCGTTGGAGAAATAATAGAATGAAGGATGTACAAAATACTCAAGATACAAGAAATGTTGATATTCAGAAAGTCGGAATTAAGAATGTGGAGCTTCCGCTGATAATTCAACGTAAAAACGCGCATGACAAAGTTGTTTATGCTACAGCACGAGTTTGTGTGTCTCTTCCGCGAAATTATAAAGGGACTCACATGAGTCGTTTTGTAGAAGTATTGAATGAATGGAGAACAAAGAATCTTTTGGGTGTTGATATAAAAGGTTGTTTGGAAAAAATTATCAAAAGACTCCATGCTCAAAGCGGAGAATTAGAATTCAATTTTAAATATTTTGTAGACAAAGAATCTCCAATAACAAAGCTTTCTGCCCCAATGTGCTATGATTGTTCATTTGAGGGCACTATGGATGGGGATGATTACAATTTTATTTTAGGAGTAAAAGTGCCGGTAACAACTCTTTGTCCATGCTCAAAGGAAATTTCTGATAATGGTGCGCACAACCAGCGTGCAATGATTTCTGTAAAAGTTTCTTATGATGAAAATGAACATGTATGGTTAGAGGATTTGATTAATTTGATAGAATCTTGTGCATCCTGTCCTGTTTATCCGTTATTAAAACGTCAAGACGAAAAGTTTGTTACAGAGCACGCTTGGGATAATCCTAGATTTGTCGAAGATGTTTTGCGTGAAGTTGTTGTAAAATTACGTAATTACCCTGTGATAAAATCTTTTGAAGTTGACTGTGAGGCTTTTGAAAGTATCCATAACCACTCTGCTTGGGCTTACCAAAAAGAAGGGTAGAATTTACAAATAAGGTTTCTCATAATGACCTGATGTATAAATTTATATACAGGCATTATGGGTGCTGACAGAATACATCATTTATGGTACTTTTCGCCTTTGTTAATTTTGAATGCGCGATAGATTTGTTCAATTAAAATCAATCTTGCAAATTCGTGCAAAAATGTCATTTTAGACATACTCATTTTTAAATTTGCTCTAGTAGAAACATTTTTTCCTATGCCACAAGATGAACCTATTACAAATACAATTTCTTGTGTTCCATTGTTTGTCAAATCTTTTATTTTTTGAGCAAAATCTTCGCTGGAAAATTGTTGTCCTTCAATTTCCAATGTGATTACAAAGTCAAGCGGTTTAATATTTGATAAAATTTTTTCGCCTTCATCCAGTAATATTTTATCTTTTAAATTTTCATCTTTAATTTCTATTGGATTTAGTTCGACAACAGAAACGGATGCATAAGGAGTCAAGCGTTTTAAAAATTCATCAATTCCGTTTTTTAGATATTTTTCTTTAATTTTTCCTAGTGCGATTATTTTAATTTTCACTTTTTGACTTGTCGCCTTCTATATAAATTGATTGTGTAGGGAATGCAAAATCAATGTTTGCCGCTCTGTATGCTTTAATTACTTCATTAAGGAATTCTCCGCGAACTTTTAAAAATTTTTCATAAGAGCCGGATTTTACGTACCCCCTAAATCTGATATTGATTGAACTTTCACCTAAGTCATGAATTGCAACTGTAAATTCGTTATGAATTTCTTTGTGTGCTATTGCAGTTTCTTTTAGAATTTTTTGAGCTTTTTCAATGTTGTCGTTGTTGGTTGAATAAGTTACTCCAAAAATCAGATTAATAAATCTTTTCTTAGCTCTTGAAACGTTTGTAATGACTGCGTTTGCAGCTAAATTGTTTGGTACACTAATCAAAAAATTATCTAAGTCTCGAATTTTTGTAGATCTGATATTTATATCTTCAACATAACCTTCGATGCCGTTTACTTTTACATAATCTCCGACTTTATATACGTGGTCAGATAATATTTCAAAACTGCCAAAAATGTTAGCCAGAGCATCTTTTGCCGCCATACCTACTGCGATACCACCGATTCCGAAACCTGCAAGAATTGAGGAAACTGAGTAACCTTGACTTTGTAGAAATCCTGTTATTGCAATGAATAATAAAACCGCCTTTAATAGTTTCATCAAAATTGGCATAAATCTTAAAAGTGGAGAATTTGATTCTGTGTTTTTTATTTTTTCTCGCGCTTTCTTATCCACGATGTCTATAATTCTAAATAAAATTATAAGTAAAACAGCATTGATGCCAATAGCTATCAATCCTTTTTCCCAGTTGGGCATATTGTTTCCTCCTGTTTTCTTTTATTATAATTTATAAACTTTTTAATGAAAGATAATGTAAATATTTAGTAAAAATTTTTACTTTTCTCTCATGTCTGCTAAACTTAAATTTGTTATGTTAGTGTTCAATAAAATTAATAAAAATCAGATAAATAAAGTTATAATTTTTGTTATATGTTTGATTTTAGGGTTTGGATTTGCAAAAATATATCAACCGCAGTGGAAAACTGAAAGGTTATATAAACAAGCTTTAAAAGATTATCAAAACGAAAATTATCAAAATTCATATTATTTGTTTTCAAAAATCGGTTATATGTCATCATTAAAACCGATGGCAATCTATCGTCAGGCAATGTGTGCAAAGGCTTTGGGAGATAAAAAATCTGAATTAAAGCGTTATCAGCAGTTATTTAAACATTATTCAACTAATAAGTTAGCTCCGGAGGCTAAATATCAAGCAGGACAGATTATCGTTGATGAAAATCCTAATTTGGCACTAAAATACTTTCAATCGGTTTCAAAATCTAATATAGATGATGATTATAAAATAGCCGCAGATTATTATAAGGCAAGAATTGCTGCATCAAAAATAAGATATTCCAACAAAATACTTTCGCGTGCAAAAGTTGCAGGTGTTGAAAAATCTTTTAGGCATTATCTGCAAACAGTTCCGGATGGCAGATTAGCAGTCAGTGTTGCTGTAAATTGGAAAAAGTTTAATCCAAATATTAAATCTGAAGATGTTATTTATCTTGTTAGAGCTTATTATTTGGCAGGGTTGTATAAAGATGCGATGGCATTAGTCCCAAAAGCTAAAACAGATGAAGTTTGGGCGTTGAAGGCATCTTCGTTATACAAATTATATGATTATCAAAATGTAAAAAATATTGTAGAAGAAGGTGTGGTAAAATATTCTGATAACGTTGACGTGTCTGATTATCGACGTGCTGTTGATGATTATGTGAATTTGTATGATTCTCAAGGAGATAAGTTAAAATATACGACTAAACTGTTGTCTTTAGCTAAAGGTAAGAAAAAAGATTATATTTGGAACAAGAAATGTTCACTGGTTCAATCAAAAGACAAATTTGTTTGTTATCGTGATTTATATAAAAATTTCCCAGATGGAGATTTTGCGGAAAATGCTATGGTTCAGGTCTTTATGATAGGTGTTCGTAACAAAAATTATCAAAAATGTAAGGATTTGGCACAAGAATTTTTGAAAAAATATCCTGACTCTAAATTTGTTCCGCAAGTTATGTTTTGGGCAGGAAAAATCGAGCAAACATATTACCATTCGCCAAAATACAGTGAATATTTTCAAAATATCATTAATAATTATCCAGATTCTTATTATGCGTATCGAGCTTATTGGATGTTGAAGGGTGTTCATAGTTCAACAATTCCTGCAGCCTTAGAATTTAAGCCTGTAGAATATCCGTATCGTTATCCCGATAAAAATAGCGTGTTATATCATCTGATTGAGGTTCAAGATTACGATATGATTTTGAAATATACAGATGATGAATTTATAAAAAGTTGGGTAGAATTCCAGAAAGGAAATTATGCTACATCTATGATTATTGCACGTGAAGCGATGGATAAAATCAAAGTAAAACCTCCAAAAACCGATTTGAGATGGCGTCTTGTTTATCCGCAAAATTATTATAAACAAGTTCAAAATTATGCAGCACAATATAATAATAATGATGCGCTAATGATGGCAATAATCCGAGAAGAAAGTTCTTTTAATTCAGATGCTCAAAGTGGAGTTGGAGCGATAGGTTTAATGCAGTTGATGCCTTCTACGGCTCATGATATCGGTCAAAAACACGGTATAACATTTAATACAAGTTATTTGTTTAATCCTGAACTAAATATTAGGCTTGGTAATTTGTATTACTCAACTATAAAGGGGATGTTAAACAATATGGATGTCTCCGCAATTGCTGCTTATAATGGCGGCATTGGCTCTGTTACTCGTTGGAAGTCGACTTTTTTATATAATGATACTGATGAATTTGTTGAGCAAATTCCTTATGATGAAACAAAAAATTATGTAGAAAAGGTGTTTAGAAGTTACTGGAACTATACAAGAATTTACCAAAAGTAAGTAAAAATCATACATTCGGTTTATTACAATCTCGTGTAAAGTGGTAGAATAAAACTATGAAAAAGATTTTAGTTATATTAACAATTTTAATATGTAATTTAATTATCTCAAATCCGAGTTATGCTATAAAAATAGGTCTGTTGACTCAGGTAGATGAGGCAGGTGTCGGTACAAATGTCAATGGTCGTATGATTGATGTTAATACAAATAAGACTGTTTGTACGTCTGATGCGATGAAAGGTTACGTACTTGTTCCTTACAAAAATGAAATTGCAGTAAAAAGTGGTGGTCATTTCTATTCGTTAGGGACTGCAGCTATCGTTTTGAGACCTGATACAAACGGCTATGTCAGCACTAAAGGTAAGTGGTATCATGGAAAATTGATGGTAAAAAATGTCAATGGTAAGCTTATTGTAATTAATGATGTTGATTTAGAAAATTATTTGAAAGGTGTTGTTCCCTCAGAAATGCCTGCAAGTTGGGAATATGAGGCATTAAAAGCTCAAGCAATTGCAGCAAGAAGTTTTGCGCTTGCAAATTTAGGAAAGCAAGCTAAAAACGGATATGATTTAAAGGATAATACTGAAGATCAGGCTTATGGTGGAGCTTCAGCTGAAACTAATAAAACTAATAAGGCTGTAGATGAAACTCATGGTCTTGTTTTGACTTATGATATGAAAATTATTTCAGCATATTATTCAGCATCAGCAGGAGGAATGACATCAGCATCTGTTTGGGGTGGATATGCTCCGTATTTACACTCAGTTCCGTCTTTTGATGAAAATGTGAAAAAGAATGGGCATGGTGTTGGGATGTCCCAGCATGGTGCAAATAATTTGGCAAAACAGGGCTATAATGCTTATCAAATTTTGGAATATTTTTACCAAGATATTAAATTTGCCAAACTGAATAATGATATCTAAGTCGTATAAATGTTGACTTTTGGCACTTATATCTACTTGTATATATGAATATATCTGGGTTTTGTCAAAAAGTTTTACCCAAAACCCTTGACAGTCTTTAAAATAATGATATAATAAATTTGTCGATAACACACGTATCTGCGGAAAATGGTTCAGTCCCCGTAGAACTAGGAAGAAGGAGGTTCAGAATGAACAAAGAAGAATTAGTAAAAGAAGTATCTAAAAAAGCAAAAGTTTCTCAAAAAGCTACTGCTGACATCTTATCAGCTACATTAGAAACTATTCAAAAAACAGTTTCTAAAGGTAAAAAAGTTACATTAGTTGGCTTTGGTACTTTTGAAGCTCGCAAAAGAGCTGCTAGAACAGGTAGAAACCCTCAAACTGGCGCAGCTTTGAAAATTGCTGCTAAAACAGTTCCTGCTTTCTCAGCTGGTAAAAAATTCAAAGAACTTGTTAAGTAATTCCATTTAACAAAGAGTTTAAAACAGGCAGTCTTATATAAGGCTGTCTGTTTTTTATTTGCAAAATATTGCTTCTCGTAATGACATGAAGAAAAACATAACTGTCATTCCGAACTTGTTTCGGAATCTCAAATAGTTCAGTTTATTCTTTTGCAAAATTTGTAAAATTGGAGACCCTGAAACAAGTTCAGGGTGACAGCTTTCTTAGATGGGTATTGGTGAGGTTTGTTCTATGTAGGGTGGGCTCACTAGCCCACCTGTAAAATGACTAATATCTCACGACATAGTGTTCAGTTGTAGATTCTGAACAGCATAAAATCTAAGTCAAGCAAGTTGGCAAGACTTTTAATACTTTCAGAATGACAATAAATAATTATAACAATCTTATAAAATCTTGATAACAGGCTTTTTTCGTGATAGGATGATTAACATATAAGAACAATGGGAGTGAGGAAATAAAATGAAGAGTTCGACAATAAGAAGGTCAACATTATCAAAAGAGTCAATGGAAGTTATTGAAACATTGGCAAAAGAGCAGGAAAATGAAGGTTCGTTAGGAGAATATGTTAGACCTGATGAAGAAGTAGCAAAACAAGAATCGGAATTTGCTAATAAGGCGCAAGAAATTGATTTGTTGTGGCAAAATTTTAAGGCAACTCAGTTTAATTCAAAATCCCCTGCGGCTTATGTTTTGATTGGTTTTCTTCTTGGAGTTGTGGCAACATTGGTTATTACATTTGGTGTTGGGTATGCATCAAATAAAACCGTTTCATCAACATTACCTAAAGTTTCATTATTTGGTATAGAGAAAATCTTTACTAATCATAAACAACCGCAAGCGGAAGAAACATTGGAAGATCAGGCTGATAATGCACAAGATATTGCTCAGGATAATAGGGTTTCTGTTCCAACGGAAGAAGAAACTGTTGCCGTTCAAAATAATGCAATAGAACCAACTGCTAATGTTGATTCTTCAAAAATGAAAAAATATGTTGTTAAAAGCGGTGATACAGGTGAAAGTATTATGAAACATTTCTATGGTTCATATTCTTCGGAAAAAGCTCAATTGATTATGAAAGCAAATAATTTGAAATCTTTGGATAGAATTAATATAGACCAAGAATTGTTAATTCCTATGGAATAGTAGAATTTTGGAGAGCAAAAGTATGAAATTGTTTGGAAAATTTGTATTAGCGACAGTAGCAGTTTGTTCAGTATGCTTAAATGCTTTTTCGATAGAAGATGGTTGGCATAATGACCTCAGAACAAAATTTTTGAACAATGAAGCAGTGATAATGGAAGTCAATATCCGTTCAATGAACTCTAAGGACTTGAACGGTGACGGATTTATCCAAGAGAGTCTAGGTGAAGAACGTGGAACTTTTTTGAATGCGATTGACCGACTTGATGAATTAAAAAATCTTGGTATAAATACTTTGCATGTTTTGCCTATTACACCTGTCGGTAAATTAAAAGCTCTAGGAACAGCAGGTAGTTTGTATTCTGCTGCAGGTTTTGATTCCTTAAACAATGATTTAAAAGATAAAACGTCAAAATTATCACTTGAAGAACAGGCTAAAAAGTTTGTTGAAGAAGCTCACAAAAGAAATATTCGTGTAATTGTTGATGTTCCTGCTTGTGCATCTTATGATTTGTATTTGCAACGACCGGATTTATTTGTTGCAAACCAAAATGGAGAACCTGTTGTTCCTGCTGATTGGACTGACGTGAGGTTGTTGTCTGTAGGAACTGAAGAAAAAATTGATTCTAACGTTTTTGGATTATATAAAGATTTTGTAGATTATATGATGGCTCTCGGAGTTGATGGTATAAGGGCTGATGTTGCGCATTCAAAGACTGCAATATTTTGGGATAAATTGATTAAATATTCGCGAGAAAAAGATCCAGAATTTTTGTGGCTTGCTGAGTCTTCAGAGTCTTGGCATGAGGCTATTTCTCCACAGGCTGTTTTTACTCCGTATAACAAGTTGCTAGAAGCCGGTTTTGATGGTTATTACGGTTCATTTTTTAATATAAAAGATTGGAAAAATTCAAAAGAATTAAATCGGCAAATTTCTTCAACTTTGGCTGAAACAAAGAAATTTAAAGATAACAAAAGTGTGATTGGCAGTTTTACAACTCATGATGAAGTTAGTCCTATTTTGTTAAAAGGACCTGCTCTTAGTGATATGATGATTTGGCTCAATGCAACTTTGCCAATTAATTCGTATTTTGTTGATGGTTTTCAAACAGGGGATGATTATTTATACAAAAACGGCAATAAACTTGCCGAAACTTCTCAAACTGATGATGATATGTACTTTACCCATCGTGGGAAAATAGATATTTTTAATTTATCAAGACAGCCTAATGGGAATAATCAAAATTTAAAAAATGATTTTATGCTCGGAAATAACGTAAAACTCAGTGTTTTGCCTGTCCTAAATTCAGGTTCTTACACTCCATTAAAAACAAATAATCAAAAAGTATTTTCTTATATGTTTGAAAATAGTGTAAAAAAAGTCATTACAATTGGAAATTTAGATTTTGAAAATCCTCAAAAAGTTGTGGTAAAAGTTCCAAAATTCAATCCGAAAAAACAAAATCTTTTACCTATAAAGATTTCAACAATGCCTGATGTGAAAAATGGTAAACTTATTTTGAATTTGAATGCTGGGGAAACTGTCGTTGTTATTATTCATGAGCTACTGTAAATTATTTTGATATTTCAATTAGTTTGCTAATTTTGCAATCAAGAAAAAGACAAATCCTCTCAACTGTGTCAAGTGTTATGTTTGTTCGCTTGCCACGAATGATTTCGGAGATTTTTGCTTGACTTATTCCTGTCGCATTATGGAGTTCAACTCCTGTCTTATCCTTTTCCCATAATAGCTCTCTTAGCTTAATTTTAATCATACAGTTTGCTCCAAATTTTTTACAAATTCTCTAATTGCAGAGGCTTCAATTGTGCCTACTACAAAATCAAAGTCTGGTATGATTTCTTGCAGTTCGTCTTTAGTATGTGCAAGCAGTCCTGGAATAATTATTCGACGAGTTTTTATTTGTTCGCGAATATTAAGTTTTTCAAGGGTTTTTGAGACAATATTTGCTGTAAATTTTTCGGCAGACCATGCTGTGAGCACACTCATACCATCCGCTGGGATAACAATCAGGTAGGATGGAATATTAAGGTTTTCCAATTCATTAGCGACAGCAAAAAATGTTAATGCAAAATTTGTTGTTAAAAATATGATTGAATTTTCATTTGGATTATTGAATTTGTAAAGGTCTGATTCAACTTGCAATGGTTTTTGCGGATCTGTATAGATATTTTGGCGCAGACGCACAATGGTTGAAAATAGACTTTCATCAAAATCTTCAAACACAATCATATTTGCATATTTGCAAATATAATAACTTGCTCTTGCACAAATATTTATCAAGTCGTCATTTTTAGTAATCCAAACGCACATAGGAGATGAAAATTTTTCATCTTTTTCTAAAATTGCTTTTTGTCTTGTTGTGATTAATAAATTTTTTGTATTTTGAAACTCTGAATCTATAATATTTGTGATTGGTAGATCTTCAAATTCTTCTTGTGTGATAGTAGGAACTGTTGAGTGGATGTTTTCACCGTTGAAGTTTTTTAGGATTATCAAATCGACTTTGAAGTTTTCATTGACGCCCTTTATTTCAAAAGCGTTAATGCGGTTAATTTTTTCTAAATAATCTCTATTTGCACAATCTACCAAAACGGCAAATATTGTACGATTTATAAATGTTTTTTCGTGTCGGTATAAGACATTTTCTCCACCGATTTTAAGTCCGCAAAATTCAACAGTTTCTTGTGCATGTTTTACGCTATGAGCATATTTTTCTTTCAGCTCGTCTTTTATGTAAGGACATTTTTCAATATCGATATTTTTCTTCGCAAGTTTTAGCGCAAAAGCCATGCAGGTTGGACAGCCACACTCTTTGCAGTTTGAGTGTTCTTCTTTTTTTGCTGCAGGCAAAAATTTAAAAATTTGAAGACCTGTCATTTCCATTTTAGATAAGCTCCTTGAGTATTTGAATGTTGGATGGAATGTTTACCACTATTATATTTGCACCGGCAGCTATTGCGCCTGTACAGGCGCTCACTTCAATCATTTTGGCTCTTGAGTCAAGTTCGCCCCAACTCGGTGGATAATCATCAGATTTAGCCTCTTTAGTACGTAATGATTCTGTCGAAGCATCAGAAAATAGAGGCAAATCTAAATATTTATCTCCTTTTTCGCCTTCAAGTCGAACTTTTTCCATTATGCTAAATCCATATTCATATCCATAACCCAGTCCGCCAATATCTGTGTTCATAATTATTTTATCAAGCGACAAACCCATATCGGCAGATAAAATGTTTAGTTCTTTTGCTAAATTTATATCAATTGGACTTTTCAATACTGCATAATGTCCACCCTGTACGATATTGGGGATTATGTGTTTATAAGTTTTGTCGTTGATATTGCCGATTATGCAGTTTTTTCTATCCAAATTTTTAGTCAACTCAGGTAGTAGAAGTTTGTCTATTTCATCATCAGATGTTCCACAAATCATTAGTGGTTTCTTTATTTGTTGCAAGAAACTTTTTAACAGCTCAACAGCTGATGAAATTTCTTCAATAGTTTGTATGTTAAATTTTAAAGCTAAAATATCACAGTTTGAAGAATTTGCATAACTAATCAAATCCGAAGGACTTTCGGATTTGAAATCTTTTTGGGCTATTTCAAAATTTTCCTTCGGATTGAATATGTTTATTTGTAAAGCAAAAAGTCTTGAATTTTTGTTTATATTAAGCTCGTTCACTTTTTACTGTTTCCATAATTTGTTCAAATTCTTTATCATCAATTGTTTCTTTGTCTAACAATTCTTTTGAAATTCTTTCAAGCATATCTCGGTTTTCGGTTAGCAGTTGTTTAGCTAGAGCGTATCTTTCTTCTACAATACTTTTGATTTCTTCATCAATCTCAAAAGCAACTTGTTCAGAGTAGTCTCTTTGGTGACCAAAATCTCTGCCCATAAATACGTTTTCTTGGTTCTTGCCGTATGCCATAGGACCTAATTTTTCAGACATTCCCCAAGCAGTAACCATTTTCCTTGCGATATCTGTTACGTTGATTAAGTCTTGAGATGCTCCTGTGCTTACATTATCTTTACCGTAAACTATTTCTTCTGCAGCACGTCCGCCAAGAGATACAGCGATTTTTGCCAATAATTTTGCTTTGCTTACGTGAACACTTTCATCTTTAGGTCTTGTCCAAGTTACACCCAGTGCCATACCTCTAGGGATAATTGAAACCTTGTGAAGTTCATTCGCATCAGGTAACAATTTGTCGATTAATGCATGACCTACTTCGTGGTAAGAAGTTAGTTCTTTATCAGCATCAGTCAAGACTTTACTACGTTTTTCAACACCTGCGATTACTCTATCAATTGAACAATCAATATCGTTCATTGTGATTTTTTGTTCACCTTTTCTTGCTGCAAGCAATGCTGATTCATTCAATAAGTTTTGCAAATCTGCACCTGTAAATCCTGGAGTTCTTTTTGCAAGAACTTTTAAGTCTACATCTTTATCAAGTTTTTTATTTTTAGCGTGAACTTCCAAAATTTGCTCTCTACCTTTGACATCAGGTGCGTTGATATAGATTTGTCTGTCAAATCTTCCGGGTCTTAATAGCGCGTTATCCAAGATGTCTGGTCTGTTTGTTGCTGCAATTACAATGATATTTGTATTTACATCAAAACCATCCATTTCAACAAGCAATTGGTTTAGAGTTTGTTCTCTTTCATCATGACCTCCGCCAAGACCTGCCCCTCTTTGGCGACCTACTGCATCAATTTCATCAATAAAGATGATACAAGGTTGGTGCTTTTTAGCTTGTTCAAATAAATCTCTAACACGACTAGCACCTACTCCGACAAACATTTCAACAAAGTCAGAACCTGAAATTGAGAAAAACGGTACGCTAGCTTCCCCAGCAACAGCTTTTGCCATCAATGTTTTACCTGTTCCTGGAGGGCCTACGAGAAGAACACCTTTAGGGATTTTTGCACCTAATTTCATATATTTTTCACCGTTTTTTAGAAAGTCAACGATTTCTTCTAGTTCTTTTTTCTCTTCATCAATACCTGCAACATCATTAAATGTTGTTTTTACTTTTGAATCCAAAAGCATTTTAGCTTTGCTTTTCCCAAAAGACATTGCTTGAGAGCCGCCTGCTTGTATTGCTTTTATCATCAAGCCAAGTGAAACTATTGCAAATAATACAATTATAAAAGTTCCGATATTACCTGCAAGTTGGTTTGTTTCAGGCGCTTTCTTTACTGTTATATCAGCATTGGATGAATTCAATTTTGTCATTAGTTCTTCATCATTTGATGGAATTTGTACTTTGAATTGTACAATTGGTGCTTGTGCGTTATTGTTATCTGTACTCAAAAATGGAGATACAGTGTTTTTTGTTTCTTTTGATGTATCTTTTGTTTCTTGTGCAGGTTGTTCTTTTGGTACTGCAATAAGCATATCATCGTATTTTTCAATTTTTGAGAATTCTTTGTTATCGAGTTTTTGTAGAAAATTTGTATATGAGATTTCAGAGGTTCTTGTTGAAGGACCGGTCATAAATATTGTTGAGATGAATACCAAAACAACAATAGCTAATATCACATACATACCCATTGCTTGATTTTTTTGCATATAAATAACCTTTCAAATATATTAAAACCTTTTGAGATAATTATAACTTAAAAAGGGTAAAAAGGGAATAAGGTAAGGAAATATTTGAGGGCAAGATGTCAGGAGTGTATGCTTTTTAATGTTATGTTTCCTAATCGTCAATCAATTTAAAATTTTTAGGCAAACGATTTGTTACCTCTGAAATGAATTCTGGAAAAGTCATTCCAAGAGCTTCTGATAGTTTCCAAAGTGTAGAGATTTGCACATCGCGTTTTCCTTTTTCCAGTTGAGCAAGTGAGGTATTTGGTATGTCGTATTCATAGCTCAATAGCAGAATCCCTTTTTTAAGCCTAAGTCTTTTTTCTTTAACAATTTCACCGATAGTCTTTAACAGCAGTTGTTTTTTTGTTTTTTTTAGTTCTTTTTGTTCGCCCATGTTGACAATTTTAGGGTAATATATTATATTGACTATAACTAATAAGATATAGCTAACGAGGTATAATATGGTCAAAAATTCCAAAATGAAATTAGGTTTTACTCTAGCGAAAGGTGCTACGCATCTGAAATTGCTACCGTCAATGGAAAGATTTGGTTTCACTTTGGCAGAAGTTTTAATCACCTTGGGTATAATAGGCGTTGTGGCAGCGATGACTATTCCTGGTTTGATTCAGCATTATTCGCAAGAGGCTACTGTAAACAAATTGAAAAAGACAATTTCTGTCTTGAATCAGGCATACAGGTTATCTTTTGATGATGTTGGAGAACCGGGAGCTGACCAGTTACAAATCACTTCGACCGAATATTTTAATACATATTGGGCTCCATATATCAAAATTTCAAATTTTTGCTCTACTTATAAAGCTTGTGGTTATAGTAAATATACCCCATGGACAAATGCAAATGGGACTCCAAATGGCTGGTATATCGTTGAACCACGTTTAAGAACTTCATTTATCACACTTGATGGTGTAGCTGTAGTTTCATTGTTTTCGACTTGGGCAGATGATGATGGCGGAAAAGGTGAGAAGAAGAAAAATGTTTTTGAAATAATAGTTGATATTAATGCTGGAGAAAAACCAAACAGATTAGGACGAGATGTTTTCTATTTAACTCGTGTAACTGAAAATGGTGGAGGTATCAGACCTTATGGTTTTGAAAAATCAAATGATGAGATTAATCAAAACTGCTCTAAAACAGGACGAGGTGAATACTGTGCCGAAAAAATACGTCGTGCAGGTTGGAAAATAGATAAAAGCTATCCGTGGAAATAGTTATAGCACTTCTTTTATAGCTGCAATCATACCGTTTGGAGATGCTATATTTTTGCCAGCAATATCAAAGGCTGTTCCATGTCCTGGAGAAGTTCTTACAATATCAAGCCCAATTGTCATATTGACAGTGTTTTCTCCTGCTACAGTTTTTATTGGAATAAGTCCTTGATCATGGTAGTTTGCAATATAGCAATCATATTTGTCTTTAGTGTTTTTTAAATAATTTTTAGCTGCCTCCACAAATAATGTATCTGCTGGAAGTGGCATTGTAATATCAATTCCTGCGTTTTGTAATTCTTGTACAGCAGGAATCAAGATATCAATTTCTTCCCTTCCTAAAATACCATCTTCACCTGAGTGAGGATTAAATCCGCAAAGTGCAAACTTAGGATTATTTATACTAAATTGTTTTTGGAAAGTTTTTACAAGATTTTTAATTTTGGTGACAACAACATCTTGAGTTAATGTAATTTCTTTTAGAGCACAGTGTCTTGTTAATAACAAAACTCTGAAACCATTTGCTACAAAAAGCATTTCTGCAAGTTGGTTATCATGCGCTAAAAAGTGTTGCAACACTTCAGTTTGACCGTTGAAATTGTGACCTGCTAAATGCAGTGCATTTTTTGCAACCGGTGCTGTGACAATGGCTTTTGGTTTCAGTTCACAAGCTAACTTTAATGACTCAAAACTAAACTCTCCGGCTTCTTTTGTAACCTGTCCTGCTTTTATATCGTTTTCGTTATACGGAATTTCAATAATTTCGTAGTTTTTATCAAGTTTTCCGTAGTAGTTTAATATTTTTTTATTTGAAATAATTGCAATTTTTTCTTTAGGCAAATTCAAAGCTTTCAGAGCTTTCATTGTAATTTCAGCGCCAATACCATTTGGGTCACCGGTTGTGATTATAATTTTATCCATACCAAATTACTCTTCGTGTTTTTCAAAATATTTTAAAATTTCGATAAGTGTGTTAACTCCACCAAGGTTTCCTGACTTTGTAACAATCCATTGGTCAGAGTTCGCATTTTTACTTAACGCAATTGCAGGCAAAACCTCATCAATCAGTTGAAGCTGGTTGGCATTTATTGAATTACAGCATTTATAAGAAGTTTCGCCACCCAGAGTAATTAATACAGCTTTTTTTCTTGCCAAAACTTGAGATGAAAGTTCAGCCAAAAAGTCAGTAATAACATTAGCCAATCCTGATTTTGTTATATCTGCCTTAATAGTGTCTTCAGCAAATCCGTCAAAATTTTTTAATAATTTTGAGGTGTGAACCAGTACGATATTATTACCTGTCAAGTTTGATACAATTCGGTTTACTAAACTTTCTTCAACACCTGATAAGACTGTATTCATATCAAGTTCAATCGGCAGGCATGTTTCTTCATAATCCGCAATTTGTTCAAGTTTATCAATTTGACTTGCCGTAATTTGAGTTGCACTGCCTGAGACAATCAATTTTGGAAGTTTTGGAAGTCGAACCGGCAAAACTTCGCTGTAGTCATTATTCTCAGAAAACCATTCGTTGCTTAAAACTTTTCCGGCTGCAGCTGTTCCGACAGGCAAAATTTTGTAATTAGATTTGCCCATAGCTAGAACGATTTGTTCTAAATCAATTGTAGAAACAGAATCTGCAACGATAATTTTTTTACCTTGGCTTATTAGTTTGTTTATTTCTAACAAAATCGGTCCTGCACCATCCATTATTGTTTTTAACTCAATACATCCGACCAAATCTTTGAGGTTTGCTCCAAGTTGGTTTTGTAGCAACGTTGGCAAATGTGATTCCGCAATCGGAGAATGTGGATCTCGAGCCATTTCTGTTCTTTCAATTGGTACACCGCGTAGCAGGTGATAACCGCCGACGGTAATTCTTCCTTCTTGTGGAAAAGCCGGCATAACAAGAGCTGCATCCCAACCTAAAACTTCAAGCATAGACATAACTTCAACCGCAATATTTCCTCTTACTGTTGAGTCAATTTTTTTGTAGAAGAAATCAGGATTTAATTTATCTACAAAAAATTCTGTAGCTTGCTTAACTTTTTCAAACGCATCTTGTGCTGAAATATTTCGCGATTCTGTCGAAATCGCCCATGCCTGTTGCATATTTGAACAAGCCGGTTCAATTTCTGTATTGAGCAAAATATTTGTATCTGCGCCATTAAGTTTGAATTGTAAAGCGGTATCATTTGCGCCAGTAAGATCATCTGCAATGATTCCGACAGTGTTAGAATTTAATATCATAGTACAGCTTCTTCTGCATCTCTTTTAGAGCCTAAAAGTCTGATTGTGTTAGCTCTGATGTAGAAATTTTCTCTTTCGTTATTAGTTGTTTTATCTACCCATCTGTTATTTGCGATAGCACCATCAATTGCAACAAGTCTGCCTTTTTTTACATATTCGGCAGCAAATTCAGCCTGTTTATCCCAAATTTCGATGTTGAACCAATCAGTAACTTCTGATTTTGTTTTTGAGTCCCATCTGTTTACAGCAACTGAAAATCTTGCTTTTGTTTTGCCTGAATCAAAAGCTTTGAAATCTTCTGATGCATCTCTTCCGACTCTGCCTACTACTGTAACTGTATTCATTATTTTACCTCTTTCGATTATCACAAATATTATCTTGTGTTCATTATATTATAAACATGTAAAACGCTTATTCCCCTATCGCGGATTGTTAAGAAATATAGAAAAGTAAATTGATTAAAAAGTCCGCAATCAACATATAGATGGTAGAAAGGATTGCAGCTTGTGTCGTTGATGTTCCGACTTCTTTTGCTCCGCCTTTTGTTTCATAGCCTTTTGTCGCACAAACTAACGCTATCAATGCTCCAAATATGCAGGCTTTTAATAAGCTTATATAGATATCTTTCGTCGCAATCCATGCCCATGCTGAGGTTGCATATCTTGCAGGGTGAAGATTAATTGTCCCTAATGCTACGAACATTCCGCCCAAAATTCCGATAAATTCAGCAATCAAAACCACCATAGGTACTGTAATTGCTGATGCTAAAATTCTTGGAGTGAAATAATATCCAACAGGACTTATTTTTAGCGTTTTGATGGCATCAACTTGAGAAGTTACCTGCATATTCGCAATTTCTGCTGATATTGCTGTCCCTGCCCTTGCACCGATTGCCAAAGCTACAAATCCAGGAGCAATTTCACGAATCATAACGACTGCGATAGTTCCACCTATATAGGCTTCAGCACCTGTTAGCAAAAATTCTTTTGATACTTGGATTGCAATAACTGCTGCCGAAATAAATGCAATAACCAATGATATTGGCAGAGAATCATAGCTAATTGCTGCGGCTTGAGTGATTACAGATTTGAATTTGACATTACCGCCAAATAAATATCTTAAACATTCTATGAGATTTTGTACGCATAAACCTAAAAATTTAATCAAAATACCCTGCCTTTTTACCTAAAAGTATCATGAAAAAATAAATAAGTCTAATGTGGGAAAGAAATGACGTCTTGAAAGAATGACGTTCCATCGCCCCTAGTGGAAGAGGGGTAGGGAGAGGGGGCAAAGCCTTTCAAACTATTCTTATTTCATGCACTCCGTGCAGGGGTGCTTTTGGTGGCAAAAGCACCGCAAAAACACCGACACGCCAACATTCACATCAAACTAAAAACTCGTATAGTAGCCGAATAACTCGTCACTTCCGTTCCTCAAACAAATTCGGCTTTTGTCGTTTACTCGTTATGTTTGATTGTTCACTTTGGGCTATTGTCGGCTTATTGACCTGCGTGCTTTATTATAACATTGTCATTCTGAACTAAATTCGGAATGACATGATTTAACTGTCAAACCTACTTTTTCCCTTCGGATATTTTGCTTTTATCCACTGTTGCGATGAATTTTATTGCTTCATTTGATGGAATTGCAAATCCTATTCCGATATTTGAAATATTGTGGTCAGGATTGTATATAGACTGACTTATCCCAATCACTTGTCCTGTAGAATTTAGCAATGGTCCGCCTGAACATCCTGGGTTGATTGCCGCATCTGTTTGAAATCTGTTTTTTACGTAGTCTATTCGTGAGATTATTCCTTGTGTCAAAGTGTTTGAAAATCCAAACGGATTGCCTATAGATAGTACCTTTTGTCCTACTTTTACATTTTCTGAATCTCCAAAAGATACTGTTTCTAATTGCGTTTTAGGATTGATTTTTATTAGTGCAAGGTCTTTGTTTTTACCCATTTGTGCTATAAATTGAGCTTTGTAGGTTTGACCGTTTGATGTCGTAACTTCTATATTCTTGAAGTTTTCGACAACATGTGAACCTGTCAAAATCAATCCGTCTTGAGATACAATGCAGCCTGTACCTGCAGAAACTCCGTCTTTTAATTGAACATCTATTGCAACAATTGCAGGGCTGATTTTTTCGTAAACGGTTATATTTACCTGCTCATCAGGTTCAAAAGAGGCGTGAACTCCTGTAAAATTCCCTCCAATTAGTAAAAATGCCAAAATTAACAGTAACTTTTTTTGCATATTTTATCTCTCTTTCTATCCAATTATTTTAGTTTTTTTCAAAAAACATATTCTCTGAGGCTTTGTTTTTGTGGTTAGTCTTGAAAATATTAAAATATTAATGTATAATTCAGAAGACGTTAAGTCCGAGAATATAATTAAGGAGAAAATTATGGCAAGAATCGATTCATTTAAACACGCTTTGGAAGAAAAACGTGCGGTAAAAGTTATCGCAGGTATTGATAACTTTGATATTGAAAACATTAAAAAAGTTGTATCTTCTGCTGAAACTGCTCATGCATCAGCTGTTGATATTTGCTCAAGAGAAGATATCGTTAAAGAAATTCGTTCAATGACAGATTTACCTTTGTTCGTATCTTCAATCGTTCCATCTGAATTAGTTAAAGCAGTTGACTTAGGTGCAGATGCTATTGAACTTGGTAACTTTGATGTTTTATACAAACAAGGAACTTCATTTGATGCTAACGATGTTTTGGCATTGGTTGAAGAAACAAAAGCTTTGTTAGGCGACAGAGAAGTATTCTTCTCAGTAACAATTCCTGGTGAAATTTCTACAGCAGACCAAGTTGCACTTGCTGTAAAATTGGAATCTATGGGTGTTGACCTAATCCAAACAGAAGGTCACTATGTTTCAGATTCTAACTTGTCAGGCGCAAGGGCTTTAATGGATAGAGCTGAATTGACAATTTCTAACACAATTGAACTTGTTAGAAATGTTGAAATGCCAATTATGACAGCTACAGGTATCAACCCTACAACTGCTCCATTTGCATTCGCTGCAGGTGCTTCAGCTATCGGTTGTGGTTCTTGTATCAACAAATTGTCTTCTAACATTTCTATGATTGCTACAATTTCATCTCTAGTTGAAATTGCTAACAAAAATGCAGTAAAAGTTAGAGCATTTGTATAAGTTTAAAAGTTTTAAACTAAAAGAGGGCAACTCAAAACATTTTGAGTTACCCTCTTTTTTTTGATTTTAGTCATGCTGAACTGCGAATTTTGGCAAGTGCGCTGAGTGAACGAAGTGGAGTCATGTTATTCTTCGATAAATTTTGATTATATTTACTGGACTTTTTAATCCATTACTCTGGAACATATTCAAAAATATCCTGAATTTTGCAATCCAAGGCATAGCAAAGTTTATTTATCGTTTCTAATTCTATTGTTTTGGTTTTATTGTGGTAAATTCTAAACACTGCAACGTGGCTCAATCCGGCTATTCTCGCCAACTCTGCCATATTTATTCGCCTTACCCCCATCATTATAGACAATTTATTTTTAATCATAATGAGAGTTTAGCATTTTAGAAAAGTAGTTGATTAATATTAGTCTTACGTATAACATTATTATATATACGTATAATAATATTGTAATACTGTTTAATATAGGAGCGAATATGAACAAGATTAAATTTTTATCAACTAAGACACATTTGGGGTTTACTCTAGCTGAGGTTTTAATCACTCTTGGTATTATTGGGGTGGTTGCAGCAATTACTATTCCTACATTAAATCAGAGAAACTTTGAAAAACAAACCGTCAGCAAGTTGAGAGAGACTCAATCTATTATTTCTCAAGCTGTCAGAATGGCAGAACAAGAGCATGGAGATGTCGACGGTTGGGGCTTAACCGGTATGAATCCTCAATCTGCAATAATTATTGCAGATAAATTAAAGCCGTATTTGAAGCTTGCGGCAGATTGTGGCATAAATGATACTAGTGCAACTTGTGTGACAGATAAAGATTATAAGCAATTGAAAGGAATTCGTCACGGTGATAATTATGCAACAATGCGTCCAGATTGTTATAAAATAGCTCTTCTTAATGGTACTTCTATTTGGTGGAGAGGGCCGCAGGATGATTTTAGAAAAATTACCTTTTGGGTAGATGTAAACGGACCAAAACAACCAAATACTTATGGTAAAGATTTGTTTGTATTTTCTTATGAAAATTATTCTATCAGACCATTGGGCGCACCAGATTCTGATTCTCCATGGGATAGGTCTTGTACAAAGACAGGAAATGGCTGGGGATGTGCATTTTATGTTCTGAATAATCAGAATATGAACTATTTGCATTAGAGAGCTATGTTGCCAGTCATTCTGAACAACTAGAAAATTATATGCTCAGGTTTTGCATAAATTTTCTAAGTTTTCAGAATGAGTGGAATATATCTCTTTCAGTGATTTTTCAAAAATTCCATGTGTGTTGTATAATATTTTCTGCAACGAGGCGGAATTATGAATGCAAATAAATATGCAAGTTTAGATAAATTAAAAATCGGTAAAGATGCAATAATTACATCAATTGAATGTGAAGATAGAGCATTGCGCTCACATATTCTTGATATGGGATTGACTCCTGGGGTCGAAGTAACATTAGTGAAAACTGCTCCAATGGGTGACCCTTTGGAAATCAGGGTTCGTGGGTATGAATTGACTATCCGAAAAGCAGATGCTGCCAAGATTAAAATAGATGATATCCATGATGCGCATGAGTGTCCAAAACGCGATAATGATTATGAGTTTTCATTTGAACATTCTCAAAAAGGGGAAGAGGTTTCGTATGAAACACGTAAGGTTAATAAAGGTGCAATTAAAACAAATTTAAAATTGGCACTGGCAGGTAATCAAAATTGTGGTAAAACAACTTTGTTTAACCAGCTTACAGGTTCAAATCAGCATGTCGGAAATTTTCCTGGAGTTACGGTTGATAGGACTGATGGGATAATTATTGGGCATAAAAATGTAACAATAACAGACCTTCCTGGGATTTATTCATTGTCGCCATATTCTAGTGAAGAAATTGTTACGCGAGATTTTATTTTGAGAGAAAAGCCTGATGGTCTTATCAATATTGTTGATGCGACCAATATTGAACGAAATTTGCTTTTGACAATGCAGTTGATAGAATTAGACGTTCCGATGGTTATTGCATTGAATATGATGGATGAAGTTACTGAAAGTGGCGGAAGTATTGATATTAATGCGTTGGAATCTGTTTTAGGTGTTCCTGTAGTCCCTATTTCTGCATTAAAAAATCAGGGTATTGATGAGCTTGTGGAACACATAATAAATGTTGCAAAATTTTCTGAATATCCCAGCATGTTAGATTTTTGTCCTGATAACGGTGGAAAAGAAAGTGCCGTTCATAGATGTATTCATGCCCTTATTCACCTTATTGAAGATCATGCAAAGGCTGCAAATATTCCTGTTCGTTTTGCCGCATCAAAACTTGCTGCAGGGGATTCGTTGATTTTAAAAGAGTTGAACCTTGATACAAATGAAATAGAGGCTTGTGACCATATTGTAGAACAAATGGAGGCAGAATCAGGGTTAGATAGAGAATCTGCGATTGCTGATATGAGATTTACCTTTATCGAAAGACTTTGTAGAAAATTTGTTTTTAAACCGCATGAAACAACTGCATATAAACTTTCTACAAAGGTTGATAGATTATTAACAGGTAAATACACTGCAATTTTATCATTTTTAGTCATTATGTCATTGATATTTTATCTGACATTTGGACCGTTGGGTACTTGCTTATCTCAATTGATGGAGTTTTTAATTTCCACAATAACAAAATTTGTTGATAGTTCATTTACAGCTTACGGTTTAAATCCTGTAGTACATTCACTGATTATTGACGGTATTTTTGCAGGAGTAGGCAGTGTGCTAAGCTTTTTGCCGGTAATCGTTGTATTGTTTTTCTTCTTATCAATTTTGGAAGATTCCGGTTATATGGCAAGAGTAGCCTTTTTTATGGATAAGTTGTTGCGAAAAATCGGTTTATCAGGTAGAAGTTTTGTTCCAATGTTGATTGGTTTTGGCTGTTCAGTTCCTGCAATAATGTCAACAAGAACACTCCCATCAGAGCGTGACAGAAAAATGACAATTTTCTTGATTCCGTTTATGAGTTGTTCAGCCAAACTACCTATATATGCCCTGTTTACGGCAGCATTTTTTAAGTCAAATCAAGTTGCCGTTGTTTTGAGCTTGTATTTGACTGGTGTGATTGTCGGAATAGTTTTTGCATATATTATGAAATTTTTTGTTTTCAAAGGAGAAACTGTTCCATTTGTAATGGAGTTACCAAATTATAGAATGCCAGGATTTAAAAATGTGTCAAGATTGATTTATTACAAGGCAAAAGATTTTATGACAAAGGCTTTCACTATTATCTTTTGGGCAACTATTATAATCTGGTTTTTACAAACTTTTGATACAAGATTGAACCTTGTGACTGATTCTGCTGATAGTTTGTTGGCACTTCTTGGTAATTTAGTTGTTCCAATATTTAAGCCGTTGGGAATTTCAGATTGGCGAGTTTCAACAGCATTTTTGACCGGTTTTATGGCAAAAGAAAGTGTTGTAAGTACCTTGACTGTACTGTTGGGGGGAGATGTTGCAAAGCTTCCTGAAATGTTTACCAAATTGACAGCATTTGTATTTTTAGTATTTTCATTGTTGTATACTCCTTGTGTTGCTGCGATTGCAACTGTCAGACGAGAACTCGGAAAACGTTATGCAGTGTTGGTTTTATTTGTTCAATGCTTAATCGCGTGGATTGTTGCATTTGTGGTATATCATATTGGATTATTGATATGTGTGTAAGTAACATGTCATGCTGAACTGACTAGAATATAAGTTGAGCTAAAACGAAACGTAATATTCATCAAAGACCCTGAAACGAGTTCAGGGTCTTTGATTGTAATGTTTGGTTAGTTTTGTAAGGTTGGCTTATTAAAGCCGACCATATATTATTTTTGCAATTGTTTATACAAATCAAGTTCTTTTTGACTTAATTTTGTTGGTAGTACAATTTTTACTCTTGCGTTTAAGTTGCCGTAACCGCCAGATTTTTTAGGTAACCCTAAATTTTTCAATCTTAGCATTTTACCGGTGGATGTCATTGGAGGTATTTTTATTCCAATGTTGCCATGAAGAGTGTGGATTTCTTTTTGACACCCAAGAACAGCTTCAGGTGGAGTGATTTCAATATCTTTTGTCAAATCAGAACCTTTAATTTCGTATTCAGGGTCTTTTGGAGTGATAATCAAGTACAAGTCACCTGTTTGTCCGTAAGCATCTGTCTTGCCTTCGCCTTTAAGTCTTACTTTTTGACCTTCTTTAATTTCTTTTGGTAATCTAACTTTGATAGATTTATTTTCGTTTATAATACCTGTGCCGCCACATGCACTGCAATAAGCTCCGCCACCAGGACATTGGGTGCATTTTCTCATATCATTAAATTTTACGGTAATTGGAGAATCGGAAAATAAATCTTTTGCTGTCACATTCAAGGTTTTTGTGATATCTAAATCTTCAGATTTTGGTGCTTGTGCTCTTGTACGAGTTCCGCGTTGTGCCCCACCATAACTTCTTCTTGAATAGGTTTGTTGACCGCCACTGTTAAGGTCTCCAAAATCAAATCCTGAAAAACCTCCGCGAGCTCCGCCAGTAGCTCCACCCATCATATCGCCAAATAATGAGCTGAAAAAGTCAGAGAATCCGCCCATATCTTGACCGTTGAAGTTAAATTGTTGGTATGCTCCACCTTGACCGCCGCCAAAGTTGAAGTTCTCAAATCCTGGAGGTGGAGTGTAATCTGCTCCGCCTTGCCAATTTGCGCCCAAACTGTCATATCTTTGACGTTTTTGTTTATCGCCAAGAACTTCGTAGGCTTCGTTTATTTCTTTAAATTTTGCTTCAGCTTCTTTTGTTTTATTTACATCAGGGTGATATTTCCTTGCAAGTTTTCTATAAGCGGATTTGATTTCGGCTTCTGTTGCATCTCTTTTTACACCCAGTGTTTCATAATAATCTTTGTATTTCATAATTCAAAATCTCCTATTCTAATGATAATATAAAATAGGAGATTTTTTGAGTTTTTTAATTATTTTTTAATGAATTAATAAGATTATCTTTCTTGCATTTTTTCGCTCATTTGTTCAAGATTATTTTTGAACAATTTTATAAATTCTTTTGAATTTAATTTGTCTAAAATTTCAGCTTTGTTACCTGCTGCAAGTGTTCTTGTAGATTGTAATTCCATTGTCGGATGTAATAAATTCATTGTTAAAAAGTGCCTGTTAAATTTGTCAGGAGTTTGCTCTACTGTTAAGCCAAAAGCTTTACCGCAAATGTTATCAAAAGTATTTCTGATGCTTGCATTTATGTTTCTGTATTGATGGCTGTCAGAAACATAATTTTTAGCTTCATCTGATAGCTTTTTTACCATTTTAACAATTTCTTCTTCCAAGTTCATTTTTTTTACTTCCTTAGTCTTGATTATGCCCATAACTGCGTTTGGGTTTGCATTGTTAATGTATTTTATCATATTTTCTCCGATTAGTCTATAAGTCTTTTATGCAACAATTTTCAAATGTTGTTGGAAATTCAATTTTTTAGCATTTTGCTCAGCATCATCAATATTGTGAAGTTTAATCATATTTTCTTCACTCAAAATTTGGTTGAATTTTGCCGGTAATTTTGGTTTTGAAGATTTGATACCAAGTTCAATATCTCTATAATAATCATAACATGCACTCAAATATTTGTTGTAGTCGTCATAATCTTCCGGTGACAACTTTTTAACAGCATCTTTGTAATCATCATAGACATGGCTTAATGTATTTTTGCCTTGTCTTGAATCGTAAGCAATATGTTCAACTTCGCCAAATGGACCTTTACCACGAATTTGAATTTCTGCCAAACTTCCGTCTTTTAATACTGCGTTAAATTGTGCTGTAGTATAGCCTGATGCCTTAATAGCTTTGTTCTCAAGTGGAGTTAATGCACCTTTAAATCTTGCACTTTCAGGTCTTGTAATGATATCAAAATAGTTTCCGGTAACAGCTTGCATTTCTTTAATTTGTGCGATTTGAGAGTCGGTGAAATACGGAATTCCGTCTGTACCTGTATAGTTGTTTAGTTCTGTAATTTTTAGCGGCGTGATATTTTTACCGTTTTTCAGCTGTGCTATAACTTCTTTACTAATACCTGATTTTTCAATTTGTTCAATTGTTGTAGCTCCACTATTTATAGCAGATTGTAATGATGAAACCATGATTTGATTAACGGCAGGAGCAGATTGTTTTTCTGCAAGGGCTAATTTTACGGCTCTTGAATATTTTTGAGCAACTTTCATTTCTTCGGCTGATAGTGCTTCTTTTGAGAAGTATTTTTGCATGATTTTTTGTTCTTCAGCTGTAAGATTTTTGTTTTGAATTTTCAAAGTCTTTAAAGTTTGAGTGATATCTTTTGCTGTTAAGTTTGGCATAAGAATTCTTCCGCCAATTGCATCTCCGATTAATTTTGATGCAGCAGCATCAGACCTGATAACTTTTCCTTTTTCAAGAACTTTCTTTTCCAGTTTTGAGTAAATTGAGTTTGCGCCTTTTGAACGTACGCTCAATTCATATCCTTTGAATATTGAACTGATTTCTTCTTTTGCAGCTCCAGCTACTTGTTCAAAGCTTTCAGCAAGTCGTACTGAAATGTTTCCGAGTTCAGCTTGACCAGCTTGGTCAATTTTGCCAGTTAGGGCGTTTTTATAAATTCTCAATGTCGGTTTTGTTTGATTTATTGTACTTGGAGCAAATGGAATTGAGATATCAGGTTTAACCTGAAATTCAAAATTATGCTTGCTAAAATCAAATATTTTCTTTCCTTGTTTAAATCCTAAAAATTCTCCATTTACTAAAATGTTTGGTTTGACTTTAGATTTACCAAAGCCAATTACAAGTTTTTCACCTGTTTTAGCAACATTTTTAGCAATGACGCTTGTTAGTCCCATGTCAAATCCCCTTTATTAAATATCCCCTATGTTTATATAAAGTATATTTACTTTTGAAAATTGCCTAAATTTAAAAAGAGATATTACAAAAATGTAATATCTCTTCCGTTTGCATATTAGTACAGTGCAAAGTCTTTATTATTTAAGGCTAACTTTTACAGCAGGTCCTTTTTGTTCAATTTCAACTTTGTTTTCTCTAGCTAACCAGCCAAGACCTAAATCCGCAAAGTTACCTTTTAAATCTAATTCTTTTTTCATTTTTGCAAAAGAAGTTGTTCCGTTTTGGTGTAAATAGTTATAAATTTCTCCTGCAGAAAATCCGATTTGTTCTTCTAATGTTAAATTAACTCTTTTAGCCATTTTTGATTCCTCCATGATTGATTGTTCAAGCTACACTTTTCGTCGACATAAGAATGATAGTTTATTTGGTGACACTTGGCAATCATTTTAAAAATGTAGTTTTCTTCTGATTTATGCTAAAATATACAGCATAAGGAGTATTGAAGTTGCTAATTGAGGGAGACATTTCAACAAATAAAACAGATTTGCTTATTGAAAAATATGCAAGTCTTTTAAATAGTGGAATTAAAGCCTCAGAAATTCTTGTATTGGTTCAAAATTCTACCTTGAAAAATTCTTTTGTTGAAAAAACTCTTGAAAAACTGACGATAAATTCGCTAGAAAAAATGCAGGTTCATTCTTTTTTCTCACTTGTATATAATACAGTGTTAGACAATTGGGCATTTCTGGAGGATAGAAATATCTTTGATAATCCTGTAATTTTGCCGAATTTAGCAGGATTAGAGGTTTCTCAATTTATAATGAAGGAAATTTTAAATCAGGTTAAGTTTAAGGGATATAATTCAAGAATGTCTTTGTTGCACCAGATTTTTAGACGATATTCTTTAATTGTCCAAAATAATTTGTCTCAAAGTGAAGTTGATGAAAGAGCTAAAATTTTAAAAGAAGGATTTTCAGATGATGCGAATTTAGCAATTAAAAAGTTTTTAAAAAAAACGCTAGAGCTTCGAGATTTTGACTATTTGCGTCAATGTCTTATGTTTAATTTTATCTATAAAAATACAGATTATTTTAAAAATATCAAGTATTTGATTGTAGATGATGCTGATGAATGTACTCCAATTTGTTTAGATTTTATTGAATATTTATCTAAACAGCTTGTTGATTTTGATATCTCAATTGATCCTCTTGGTTCAAGTCGATGCGGTTATTTGAGTGCAGATAAAAATAATTTTGAGAAACTAAAGCACATTTTCAAAAATCCACAGATAAATGTTTTAACTTCGGAAAAACAAAAAACTTCAGCAAAAATTTTGTTTGATAATGTTATCAGTGAAAGTGCGGATATTTTGAATAATTTTACTTATGAATCCTTTTCAAAACGTTCCGGAATGTTAGAAGTTGCTATTGAAAAGATTAAGTGTTTGTTCGCACAAAAAGTCCAACCTTGTGAAATTGCAATAATTTCTCCTGTAATTGATGAGATGTTGAAGTTTGGGCTAAGAGAAAATTTGAAAAATAATATCAATTTAAAATATCTTTCAGGTAGTGAAAAGTTGATACAAAATAGGCTTGTTCAGGCTGCTATAACAATATTAAAACTCAATACCGAATTAAAATATTCTTTAAGTGAATTTGATATAAGGGTTATTCTTTCTGAATTTTTGCAAATCCCATTAAAATATTGCGCCGAAATTCTCGAAATTTTTCATCAAAGTAAAATTCTGCCCAAATTTGAATTTACAGATTCAGAATATAATGAAAGGTATAATATTTTTAGAAATCTTGTTGAAAATTTGTCAGGTTCTTCATTGAAAATTTCAGAACAAGTGGTTCAAATTTTTAACGAATTATTAACTCTTGCACCATTAAAACATGAGGAGCTAAACAAATTTAATTTCTTTCTAAAACAGCTTACAGATTTTGAAAATATATTTGGCAAAAATTTTAATTCAAGAAAACTTGATATAATTTTGCAAATCGAAAATTCAATAATTGCAGAAAATCCGTATTCTGTTTTAGATATTGAACGTAATGATTTGGTTGTTTCAACTCCACAAAAAATTATAGACAATCATATTAAAACGAAATATCAAATATGGTTGGATATTTCAAATTCAGAGTGGATAAAATCTGACACCGGACCGCTATATAATGCTTGGGTATTTCAAAAAGATTGGTACAAAGATGAATACACAATAGAAGATAATATTAGTTTATCTAAAGATAAAAATGCCAGAGTTTTGCGTAAATTAGCTTTGTGTGCGCAAGACAAGGTCTTTTGTTATTCAAGTCTTTTTGATTCAAACGGTATTGAAAATTATGGGGCAATTGAGCCTTATATCGTGGTAAATCAAGAAAATATTGAAGATGAGAAAAATGAAGCTCAGACTTTTAAAATTATTCCGCGAGAAGATCAAAAGCCGGTTTTAGAGTATCAATCAGGATTAATGGGGATTTCTGCAGTTCCGGGAGCAGGGAAAACGACGATTCTTCTTGCGTTGATTATAAAACTTTTAGAACGCGGTATAAATCCTGAAAATATCTTTGTTTTAACATATATGGATTCTGCTGCCAGAAATTTTAGAGAACGTATTAAAAATGTGCGTAAAAATTCTTCAAAACTTCCTAATATCAGTACTATTCATGGATTAGCATTGCGCATTTTAAAAGAAAACGGTAATTATGAAAAGTTGGGATTATCAGGTGATTTTGAAATTTGTGATGATTCACAGCGCGGTAGAATTTTACGTGAAATATCTTCAAAATTGAAAATTGAACAAAAAACGGCGGAAGAATTTGACAGAGGTGTTTCTGCGTTTAAGTTTGGCGGAAGTTGTGTCAGTGGAAATGTTACGGATGTTAAATTGAAAAAGTTTTTGATGTTTTTTAAATTGTATCAAGAGACATTAAAAGAAAATAACCTTATTGATTATGATGATATGTTAACCGGTTCGGTTAAAATACTAAAGGAAAATTCTGATATTTTAGCGCATTATCAAGATATTTGCCAATATATTATAGAAGATGAGGCGCAAGACTCTTCAGGTGTTCAGCAGGAATTGATAACCCTTTTGGCTGGGAAACATAAAAATATAATACGATGTGGTGATGTTAATCAATCTATCACTTCGACTTTTTCAAATGCGGATGTTGAAGGGTTCAGAAAATTTATCACAGAAAACAACAATGTTACAATGAATTGCTCTCAACGTTGTACAAAAGATGTTTGGCAGTTTGCAAATAAGCTTGTAGAGACTTCTTCTCGATATAAGGAAAGTAAAAATTCGTTTTTTAAAATGTTTATGCAGCCGGTTGAAGGTAAAAATCCGCAGCCTTATGGTAGTGGTTCTGCTGTTGTTGGTGAAGTTTTTGACACAAGTGTAGAGGAAAAAAACTTTGTACTAAGAATAATAAAAGAAACTTTGTCAAAAAATCCGAATTATACTGTTGGAATCTTGCTCCGAAATAATTATCAGGTTGCAGCTTGGCAAAGTTTACTTGAAAATAGTGGTTTAAAGGTGATTACAAGGAATCAATGTTTAGAACAAAAAGATATTTTTAGGGCGATATTTTCTGTAATGAAAATGATTTTATCACCTTTTGATAATGAAAATATCGCGCAAAATTATTCTATTTTGACCGAACTAGGTTTTTACAAATTTGGATTAGGCAACGAAATTATAAAATATGAAAATCCTTTTATACAAGTTAATTCAGACAATCTTGAGCATGTTGAACTTGGACAATTTTATTGGGATTTAAATTATTGGATATCCTTATGTTATTTGACACCGAATGAACTTGCGATAAAGATAGGTATGCATTTTTTCAAAAGTGAAATAGAAAAATCAAATATTTATCTGATTTCAACTTTGATTAAACGTATATGTATCAAAAATAATTCGTTAGAGTATGCAGTTTCTCGTCTTGCAGAACTTGCCAAAAAGCCAAATCTTAGCGGTTTTAAGTTCTTTTCGGAAGAAGATGAGGATGATAAAAAATTCTTGGCTGGAAAAGTTCAAATTATGACAATGCACAAATCTAAAGGGGATGAATTTAATTTGGTATTTATTCCAGAATTAACTGAAAAAAATCTGCCGTTATCTGTTGGGTCAATCAATTTAAAGTCCTCTGAATTTTTAGAAAATGTAAAAAAACTTTCAAATTCTTATAACCCAAAATCAGAGTTTGAGTTAAAACAAGAAATTTTATCTGAGAATTTGCGATTGTTGTACGTTGCAATTACAAGGGCAAAAAATAAACTTTATATAACTGTAAGCCAAAAGTCAAAAACAAGGTTTGGTAAAGAACAAAAACAAACAGCTAATAAGATGGTATTTGGTGATTTGATGGGGGTAAGTTATGACAAATAGTTTTTCTCCAAATATGTTAAAAACTTATGAACAATGTCCTAAAAAATTCTATTTTCGATATGTCGAAAATGTTAATGTCCCATTATCTTCAACCCCTTTTGAAAAAGGGAAAAAAATCCACGCACTGGCTAATTATTTTTTGCAAGGGGTAAATATCTCTCGAATTGAAACTGCTTTAACTCAAGAAGAAAAAGATGTGTGGAATTTACTTTTAGGTAATCAATTTTTTCAAAAAGATTATTACAATTCCGAATATCAATTATCTTGTAAAATTGGGGATTATTGGGTTGGTGGCAGATTGGATGCTGTTGTGTTTGACAACGACTACTTTTATGTCTTAGATTATAAAACCGGTTCAATTCCAAAAACTCCTGAATTTGACTATCAAACAATGATTTACTTGCTATCTTTGGATGCACATTTGGCTAATTATAGTGGACTTGCTTTTGTTTATATAAATTTAAAAGATAAGAAGAACTATGTTATTCCATTTAATGACATTGCAAAAACTGAATATACAAAACGTATTCTTGAAATTTGTGACAAAATAAATTCAGATGCGGTTTATCTTTGTAAATTACAAAATTGTCAAAAATGTGAGTATTCAAAAATTTGTCCTCGTTCGTAAGTGTTACTTATCTAAATAAAGCATTGACAAATTGGCAGATTATGGGCACAATTAATATAAATTTTGAGGGGGAAAATATGGTTAAAGAAACATACTTACATGATAAACACGTAGCATTGGGTGCAAAGATGGTTGATTTTGCAGGTTGGCATATGCCTGTTCAATATTCATCAATTATAGAAGAACATAAAACTGTTAGAGAAAAAGTCGGCTTGTTTGATGTTTCTCATATGGGTGAAGTTTTTGTATCCGGAAAAGATGCGACTGCGTTTTTAAATAAAATAGTTCCTCAAAATATAGAAAAGCTTGATTATGAAAAAGCTGTATATTGTCAATTGCCTAACAAAAACGGTGGACTTATTGATGATCTTATTATTTACAAATTGGGCATAGAATATTATTTGGTAATTTGCAATGCCTCTCGTATTGATGAAGATTTGAACTGGATAGTTCGAAATAAGCGCGGAATGAATGTTAAAATTGATAACCAATCGCACAATTATTCTCTACTGGCTGTGCAAGGTCCAAGGGCAATAGATTTGATGCGTAAAATGGGCTATAATGTGGAAAATCAAAAATCTTTTACAATAAAACCTGCAATTATTGAAGGTATCAGATTATTAGCCTCAAGAACAGGGTATACCGGAGAAGATGGATTTGAACTTCTCGTGGAAAATGAGTATTCTGAATATTTGTGGGATAAAATATTGGAAGAAGGGCAAGAATACGGTATTAAACCAATCGGACTAGGCGCTCGAGATACCTTGAGACTTGAGGCTGCTTTACATTTATATGGTAACGATTTGGACGAGATGACAACTCCTATTGAGGCAGGTTTGTCTTGGTCTGTTCCAAAAGATAAGCAAGCTGATTATAATGGAAAAGAAATCATTATGAGCCAAATTGCAAATGGTGTTTCAAAACGTTTGGTCGGACTTGTTATGCTTGATAGAAATATTGCAAGACACGGTTACGATATTTATTTCAAGGGTGAAAAAGTCGGATATGTTACAAGTGGATGTGTTTCTCCAAGTACAGGCAAAAATATTGCACTTGGGTATGTAAAAAATGACAAAGAAATTTGCACAGGTGCAAAAGTTCAGGTTATGATAAGAGAAAAACTTCATGATGCGGAAATTGTTAAACGTCCGTTTATCGAAAAGAGAAACAGAGTGTAGAAAAAATGACAAATGAATTATGAAAAGGAGAATATAGATGGGTTTTAAAGAAGAAATGTTGTGTTCAAAATCACATGAATATATTGTAAAAGAAGGCGATAAATATGTAATCGGTTTGACTGATTATGCGATAGAACAACTTGGTGATATTGTATTTTTAGAATTACCTGATGTTGGTGATGAATTCAAAAAAGAAGATACATTTGCTAATATTGAATCAGTAAAAGCCGCTTCTGAAATTTATATGCCAATCAGTGGAAAAATAGTTGATGTTAATAGCGATTTAGTTGATACTCCTGAAAAATTAAACGAAGATTGCTATGAAAACGGTTGGTTAGTAAAAGTTGAATCAGATGCATCAGAAGATGAATTTAAGGATTTGATGTCATACGCAGATTATAAAGAAGAATTGGAATAATTATGAAAAACTTTTTAGTACACAATGAAAAAACAAAACAGGAAATGTGCGATAGCATTGGAGTAAATTCTGTTGAAGATTTATTTAAACAGATTCCGCAAAGTGTGAGAATGTCAGCTCTTGAGCTTCCTGAAGGTTTGAGTGAAATGGAAACTCAAAAGCAGGTTAAAATTTTGGCTAAGGATAATCAATCGGATTATGCTACATTTTTAGGCGGTGGAATATATAACAAATTCATTCCTGCTTGTATTGCGCAAGTTGCGAACAGATTTGAGTTTAATACAGCTTATACTCCTTACCAACCTGAAATTTCACAAGGAACATTACAGGTAATGTATGAGTTTCAGACAATGATTTGTAGATTAACCGGCATGGATATTGCAAATGCTACTGTTTATGATGCTGGGACGGCTTGTGCTGAGGCTATTCTTATGGCTTGTAGGATTTCTAAAAAATACAAAGTTTGTGTGCTAAATTCACTAAATCCTGAATATATAAGGATAATTAAGACATATACATATTCTCAATCTATTGAAATAGATTTTGTAGATGAAATTCCGTCAGAGACAAAAGATTATGCGTGTGTATTGGTTCAAACACCAAATTATTACGGAGAAATATTAACTCCAAGTGCTGTAGATTGTTTGCTTGTCATTTGTACTGATCCATCAACTTTATCAATTCTAAAACCTCCATCAGAATATGGTGCTGATATTGTTGTCGGTGATATTCAAACTCTTGGTATTCCTATGAATTTTGGTGGACCAACTGCAGGTTTTATGGCTTGTCGTGAAAAATTTATGAGACAACTTCCAGGCAGGCTTGCAGGGAGAACTGTAGATAAAGACGGAAAACAAGCTTTTTGTTTAACTATTCAAACAAGAGAACAGCATATCAAAAGAGAAAAAGCTACAAGTAATATTTGTTCAAATCAAGCTTTGATAGGGCTTTGTTCAACTTTGTATTTGTCAGTAATGGGTGAAAAAGGTTTTAAACAAGCAGGATATTTATCTGCAAAAAATGCTCATCTACTTGCAGATAAATTGAAAGCAAAAGGTGTAAAAATCTTAACAGATAAATTTTTCAACGAATTTGTTATTGTTGTTGATAATGCAGATGAATTCTTAGCAAATTTAAAAGAACACCACATCTTAGGCGGTATAAAACTTGATGATACAAAGATTCTTGTAGCTACAACAGAAATGAATAGCGAAGATGAAATCGAAAACTATGTAAAATTGGTATAGTTTCTCTTACATAATTACTGTTGGAGATTTTTCAAAGTAGTTAGGAAAATTCTTTTTGTATTTACCTAAATTTGTACAATAAGCCTCTATGTCCAGCGAAATTCCTTTTTTTAGCGGAGTCGCTTTAACACCTAGAGCTTTGTATATTGAGCGAATAAATACATTAGCAATTGAATCACTTCCTCGCTCCCAAGGTGTTGCATGTGCTATTACCCAGCGAATTTCAGCAATGTTATTGTTAATATCTTCTAAGTGTTCCGGTTTAACGTCCATTTTGACATATTTTGTTAGGTTTTTGTATAATTTGCCAACATAATCAAGTGCTGCGTTTATGGATGTGAGGCTTCCGTGGAGCAAATAGTTTGGTTCTATTTCGCCCATTCCTGAAATAGGTTTTGTCAGATTGATGTCAGAATAGGGATTTTTAAGTGGATAAAATATCCTGTGGTCTAAGCGCTCTGCGTAAGAATGATATCTGGAATGTTTATCCCCATACTCTGTAATAATGTCGTGCCACTGGGAGCCACAGCGCCAATCTTTTCTAAATGTACGTAGGATTCCTGTATGTTCTTTTTTTGTCATATCTAAAGTGTATTTATTGGCTTTTGTTACGCCTGCAGTGATAAATCTCAGAACATTTTCAAATGCGGTATCTTTCCTAATCAGATTAACCGAAGTATCTGCAGTCTCTTTTATATAATGCGCCCAAACAATGTTTTTACCAAAGCCGTGGATGTTTACAAAAAAGTCTTTGTTTTTGAATTTTAGTTTTGGAGAATTTAAGTTTGCACCAAAACTTTGAGAGGGGGTAGTGATGTTACTGATTTGCATATTTATATAAAGTCTCTAATTTTAAAATTTGCCATAAATTTAAAAACAAGCATAAAAAAAAGACCTTGTTTATACCAAGGCCTATCCGTTTAAATAAGAAGAGAGAGCTTTATATATTTATATAAAGTATTCTCAATTTGAAAAATTGCTAAATTTGACTTCTCAAATTTACAATTCTTAATAAAAGTGTAATTGTTAAGAAATAATAAGAGAATCTTAAATCCCACAAATTTCAATTATAATGCCTGACAGAACAGAACAGAACAGAACAGAACAGAACAGAACAGAACAGAACAGAACAGGTAAAATTTTTTATTTTCTTGTTTTTATAAATACGTAGGTAAAGAAAAGAAAGGTATTTTATTATGACATTTTTAAGTATTGTTCCAAGTTCTCGTGTTAAATTACAACAAGTTATTTCAAAAACGGTTAATCCAAAAACTGGGACAAAAGTAGAAACTGGGTTAAATTGCGTTGACAATCTACTTACTTCTGGAGGCGATTCTTTTGGTGATGCGAGTGCAGGTATTACAAGATTGATTTCTTATGGGAAAAGGACACCGTTGTATAAGGCAGGAATTCATCAAGCTCAAATTACAACACTAACAAATGGTAGTAAAAAGTATCAATATTTTCACAAGGGAAAAGAAATTTATTCTATTGGTTGTAATAAAGAAAATGGCAAAGTTGTAGGAGGTTTTGAGCGACCTACAATAGTAAATTCTGAATTTACTCTTAAAACTCCTATTAAAGAACGATTAAAAGATTCATTGACTGCTATCTTGAATGTATTGAAACAAGTAAATGGATAATGTTTAAATTAACTATTATTAAAAAGCCCTTTTGATTAGAAGAGGGCTTTTTATTTATAGGGAGGGGCACTTTCCATTAAATTTTGTCTAAAATTTTGTTTGTGCTAGAATTTCAATGTAATAAAATAAAAAGTTGGTTTTTATGAATATAGATAAACAAAAAGTTATTGATGGTATTAAACAGCTCGTAACACCCAGAGTTTTGGTTGTTGGCGATTTAGCTTTGGATGAAATGATTTATGGTGATGCCGAACGTATTTCACGTGAAGCTCCTGTTTTGATTTTGCAGCACACAAAAACAAAATTGATTTTGGGTGGTGCGTCAAACGCAGCTCATAACGTTGCAACATTGAATGACGGCAAGGTTGGTGTTATTGGTGTTGCAGGTGATGATTATTATTCTGAATTGTTATTTGATACGTTTGAAAAAGCAAATATTGATTGTTCAAAAATTGTTAAAGATAAATCTCGTAAAACAATTGTAAAAACAAGAATTTCAGGTGCGATTACGACATCTATCACTCAACAAATAGTGCGTGTTGATAGGCAATCAAAAGGTCCTATTTCACATGAAACAGAAGAAAAAGTTATTAAAAATATAGAAAAAGTTCTGCCAGATTATGATGCTGTTATCTTATCAAATTATCATATTGGAACATTGACAGATAGAATTATTAAATTTACAACAGATTATGCAAATAAGTTGGGAAAAGTTGTTGTTGTTGATGCTCAAAGAGATTTGGACAGTTATAAAAATGTAACTTCGATGACTCCGAATTTGCCTGATACTGAAAAATCAGTTGGTTTCAAAATTGAAACAGAAGAAGATTTGAAAAAAGCAGGTGAAATTTTATTAAAAGATACTAACGCAAAATCTGTTTTAATTACCTGTGGTGCTGATGGTATGTTTGTTGCAAAACCAAACAATAATTATACAAAAATTCCTGTCTTTAACAAATCAGAAGTTTTTGATGTTACAGGTGCTGGTGATACAGTTACGGCAGTTTATTCTTTGGCTTTGGCTGCAGGCTTAGATTCTGTGTATTCAGCGTTGATTGGTAATGTAGCAGCTAGTCTTGTTGTTCGTCAATTTGGTTGTGCGACAACAACTGTAGAAGAACTTCTAGATGCTGTTCAGAGTATAAAAATATAAGAAGGAGACTTTTTTATGAATAATTTAAAAGAATTTTTTAAAAAATTCCGAATTGTAGATTTTATTATTTTGGCTTGTGTAGTAATAGCCTTGGGTGTAGGGTTTATAACTTATAAAGGTTTTAGGCAAACAGCCGATAAGCAAATTGAAGCTACTTCAAACATTGTGTTTAAAGTTTATATGAGAGGGGTAACCATCTCTGGTAGTGAAATTCCAATTAAAAAGGGCGAAAAAACTTTTATTAGTATCAGAAATGTTCCTTATTCAGATTTGGACATTGTTGATGTTAAGGCAGACAGAAGAAAAATTGTTTTACCTACTTTAAACTCTAAAAAAGTAGTAATCGTGGTTGAAGATGTTTCTCAACCGGACTTGTACGATGTAGTTGTTACTTTGACTGACAAAGCTAAAATTACAAAAGATGGTGCAGTTGTTGGCGGTAACAAAATCAAATTAGGTTTACCTATAACATTGGAAGGTCCTGATTACAAATTTACCGGTTCTGTGTCAGATATCAAAGTAATTGATGCAGTTGAAGATGAAGCTTTGAATAAAGATATGAATACTACAGATGATGTTCAATAAGATTTTTAAATTTTCTCAAGATAAATTAAGTTATTTATACGAAAACAGTTTATTTTTGCAAAATATAGACGGCATAATTTTGCCGTTTATTTTGCTGACTTTTATAGGCTCAACATTTATGAGTTCAGATTCAATTGGGTTCTTTGCTCTAATTGTTATGTTTTTGACGATTGTCAAAATGTTGACTAAACCTAAAGAAAAAATAGATTTCAGCCATTTCGAAATTTGGTTGGTTGCATATTTCATGATTGTTGTAATCAGTTTGTTTGGCTCTACTCTTTTTGAGCTGAGTCTAAAGGGCTTTTTTAAAACTTTTGTGTATGTTGGTTTTTATTTTTCTACTGCACAATATTTAAAAACTCACAAAAATCAGGCAGTGTGGTTACTTGCTACAATAGCTTTGTGCACAATGGCTGAATCTGTTATTGGTTTTATGCAAAGTTTCTTGCATTTAGATGAAATTTCTACTTGGCAAGATACTTCGAGATTAAATCCTGAAGATGTATTATCTCGAGTTTATGGAACATTAAAACCTCTTAATCCAAACTTGTTCGGTGGATATTTGGTTTGCGGATTCCCAGCAATTTTAGGTTCAGTATTTTATTTTCTTAATAAAAAATCTTTTAAACTTGCAATTGTATCTGCGATTTGTACGTTGGTAAGTATTTATACAATTTTCCAAACAGGATGTAGAGGTGCATATTTGGCATTGATGTTAATCATTGGATGTGTATTTTTACTTTCTGCAAAATTCTTTTGGAAAACTTACAAAAAATTATATATTTCGTTTATTGGCGGAGTTGTAGCGTTATTTGTGATGGCAATGACTTTTGTTAGTGCATTGAGGTTGAGATTTTTATCAATTTTTGCTATGCGTAACGATTCTTCAAATTCATTCAGATTTAATGTTTACCATTCAGCGGTTCAAATGTTCAAAGATAACTGGTTACTCGGTATTGGTGTCGGCAATAAAAATTTTCGTGAAATTTACGGTTTATATATGAAAACAGGTTTTGATGCCTTGAGTGCTTATAATATTTACCTCGAAACAGCAGTAGAAAGCGGTATTTTTGCTTTGATTGCGTTTTTAGGGTTTTTATTTACATTGTCAAAAGATGCAGTTAGCTTTATCTTAAACTCAACAGACAATGAAAAAATAATATTAGTAAGCGCGTCAGTTATTTCGATTTGGGCAGTGATGTTTCATGGATTGGTTGATACAATCTTTTTCAGACCGCAGTTGCAATTTATGTTTTGGACTTATGTAGCTGTGATTTCAGCTTTGACGACAAAAGATACTAGTGAATTAGCATAAAAATCCGTGACTGTACATTCCTGGCATCATTCCAAATCCCATACCCATATTGGAGTAAAATCCTCCCATCATTGGCATAGGTGGCATGTAACTGTAGCAATTAAACATCATCCAAGGGTTAATATTTGCAGTAAATAATGCGGTTGTACCGATATAGTTTGAGGTTGGATTTCCATAACCTGCGTATAGGTTTATTGTATTTCCGACAGGATTACCCATTTTTTGCATACCATAAGCTATATCGTTTCTGATATAGCCGTTTGCCATGTTGCCAAACAAATTCATTGCTGCTGTTTGGGCAGGTACTCCGCTCTGTCTTTGTTGACCGTATGTAACAAGCGATGCTAGTGTTGCATTGATGTTACTCAACGTTCTCATATTATCAGCAAAACCCATAATAATCCTCTTTTTTGTACTCTTATATATAAAAAGTATATACTAATAAAATAATTGCCAAATTTTGCGTTTTTGTAAAGATATGTAAATATAAATTTTTTAAGATTGGTAAATCCGATAATAATTTTTTATACATTCTGGGGATTATTTTCTCTCATTCGGTTTGTAAAATTCATGTATAAAGACTTAGTGGAGTGAATATTATGTTTATTGGAAATAGTTGCAATGATTGCAATAGATACAATCGTTTGGAAATGAAAAATATTGACCAAAATTTGTTACCATGGTTAGAAGATATTATTGAAGAAAACTATAGCCGTATAGAACGAAAAGAGTGGAAAAGCAAGTATAACAGTTATGTTGTCTATGATTACGAACCATTTTGTACGGAAGGTTTTGAGATAAATCTTGTAATCTCATCACGTGAGTGTTCCTATTTGAATTTTATCAAGTATCTTTATGATGAAAAGGTTTCTACGATTGAGTATTTGAATAATTGTATAACTATATGATAGCAAAAAAGGGAAGAGTATTGACTCTTCCCTATAGAATGTTGTATATGAATAATTGATTATTCTTCAGGTTTTTGGAAACATTCTTTGCAGAATACTTCTCTACCAGGAACCGGTTTGAAAGGAACCTGAGTTTGAGCACCGCATTTTGAGCATACAGCATCATACATTCTTCTTTTCTTTCTGTTGTTTTTTCTGCGTGCGGTTCTGCATTCAGGGCATCTTTTTGGTTTGTTTACAAGTCCCTTTTCAGCGTAGAATTCTTGTTCGCCTGCAGTGAAGATAAATTCTTTTCCGCAATCTTCACATACTAATTTTTCGTCTTCGTACATTTTTCTTCTCCTGGTTGTGTACTTTGGTTTTTGTAAACCAATCTGTTTATCACTTTATTGTACACTATTTTCGGATTTTTGCAAGTCTATTTTACAAATTAGTGGTTAAATCTAGCTGAGTGTTTTTGAGTTTTGCGGTTCTCCAGTTGAATTTTTTGAACACCATTTATAAAATCAGCATTTTCTCTTGATATTAGTCTTGCTCTTTTTGCATCAAGTTTTTCTCTTTGCAAAATAGCCTTATCTTTTATAGTAGGTATTGTTTCTTCAAAATCTCCAAGGTCAACTTTGACGATATTTGATCTTAAGTCAAATTCATCTTTTAAAACTTTGATGTAATCTGCAAGTGTTGCTGCATCTTGATATTTACCACATTTAAACCATTTATTGTCAATTTCAATCAGTCGTTGAATGTGTTTTTGAATATTTTCAGGGATATCTAGTTCATTAGCCTTTTGTTGCATTATAAAATCATCAAGTGGAGTATCAGTTTTTATTTCGTTAATTTTTTTGCTTGTTAAAATTGTTACTCTAAATGAGCTTAAATCTTGAGCTGCTTTATCTCCGTTTTCTCTTGCTATTTTTTCTTTGCGGTAAGCAGATTGCGGATGGATATGTTCATCTGTTCCGACAGACGGTTCAAGCAAGCGAAGTCCGACTTCTTCAGAGTCTCTTGTTATTTTTATATACTCTTTGTTTTTGTAATCATAGCGAACTTTATATGGCTGAGAATATTTTACAATGAAAGCTTCAACAGAATTTGCGGATTGTGGTAAATTTTCTGCAACAGCCATTATTTTGGCTTTTCTATGCTTATCTTTGATATCAATTTTACTTAATTTATTGATGAATGTTTTTCTTGAAAATCTGTTTTCTGGTGGAGGGTTTTGGGCAAAAATTTTGTCAAAAGATTCCTGAATAACTTTTCTGGCTGCCTCAAATTCATCCTTAGGTAGTTCTCTAATCATCAAATTTATTTTGTTTAAAATACCTGATTGTTGTGTAATAAGCACTTTTTCAGCTTTTGCATATTGAAGTTTTAATAAATCTTGTAATTTTAGATTAGAGTGTTTTTTTGATTGATTCTCTAATATTGTAAAAATGCTTTTTTCGGTCGGAAACATGCAACTACGATATTTTTTTAATACCTCAATTGCTAAAGGTCCTCGTTTATACATATCTCCGTTATATTTTATTGAGATAATATCTTTTATCGAAACTAAATCAAGTCCGGTGTATGCATCAGGCACTTTTTCTCGTAAAAGTTTTAAAAAGAAATTGTGATTGAATACTTCTTCAAATCTTTTTTCGACTTTTGCAACATTGCCTGTGAAGTTTACATTTGCTGATTTTACAAATGTATCTTGTTGCTCCTCAAGGTTAATGCTTATGCGCTTTTCGTTAGGATATGTTACTGTTTTGTTTGCATAAGTTTTGGGTTGATATAAGTTTGTGATTCTAGAAATTTCCATGTCACTAATAAAACTCATAAAAATATTTTTTGCTAGCATTATCCCATTGGAGGTGGTTGAATATATAAAGGTTTAAGTTCTTGCCATTTGCATTCTTGCATTTTTAATTTTTCAAACGCAAGCTTTGCAAGAATTTCGCCCAGTTGGTATTCTTCTTGTTGATATGATATTCCGCCAAGTTCTTTTTGTAATTTATCATCTGTAATTAAATAATAATCTTTTTCGGTCAATAAATTCTTTATTTCTTCAAGTTGAACAGCTCCGTGAATTTTACCATTATAAAGTAGGTATGCACTATTTTTTCTTGCATCAAGTGCAACCATTGTTGGCTTTTGTGTTGGATTAATTTGTTCAAGAATTTCTAAAGATGAAATACCACAAGCTTTTATATCAAGTTGTTGAGCCATCATTCTAGCTACCGTTGTGCATGCCCTTATTCCTGTAAAACTTCCAGGTCCTACATTTGTGCCGATTGCATCTAAGTCTTTTGGCTCAATGTTATTTTCGTGCAAAATATCTCTTATTGTTGAAATCAAAAATGCTGAATGATATTTGTTATCTTGGTTTGTAACTATTTTTGATTCTAAAATCTTATCATCTTGTGCCAATGTAACATACATTTTATCTAAACATGTATCAAATGCTAATATTTTCACTTATCTTAGTTCCTTTACAATTTCTGTACAAATTTTTCCAAAGCCTTCAAAAGAATATTTTCTATAGTCATTATCTTCGTAGGTTACGTTAATTTTTATGTGGTCAAATGGAAATTCGTTTTGAGAAAACTCCGCCCATTCAACAAATGTCAACTGTCTTCCTTCTGAGTATTCGCGAAGTTCATCAGTGATAGTTTTGACACCTTCATTTTCCAATCTATATAAGTCAAAATGATACATTGGAAGTTTACCGCCATGGTATTCATTAAGAATTACAAAAGTCGGACTCGTCACTTTTTCTTCTATTCCGATAGCTTTTGCAACCTCTTTTACAAATGCGGTTTTTCCTGCTCCGATTTCTCCGTACAAGTTTACAAAACAGCCGTTAGTTTCAACCAGTTTAGCAAATTTTTGAGCAAGTTTTTTTGTATCATCCAAATTTTTACAAATTATTTCAATCATAATGAATTACTACCTTATTTCTTCCAGTATTCTTCGCTTCATATAGAGCTTTATCAGCTTTCTTTAATAAATCTTCGTCATTGTCATCAGATTTCATTTCGTAAATTCCAAGACTTAAAGTAACTGAAATTTCTTTTTTCTCGCTATCCGGATTTACTTTTGAAATATCGATAACTCTGCTTTCAATTGTTTTTCTCAAACGTTCTGCAACCATTTTTGCTTCTTCAATTTTTGTAAACGGTAAGAGTATTGAAAACTCTTCACCTCCGTATCTTCCAGCAATATCGTATTCTCTTAGCTGTCCCCTGATTACTTTTGCAATTGTTTTTAGAACCAAGTCGCCAACTGCGTGTCCATACGTATCATTTACGCTCTTGAAAAAGTCAATGTCGGTCATAATTCCGCATAATGGTGCATTTTGACGTTTTGCATTGGAAACTTCTTGCTTGATACGTTCTTCTAGTTGCCTTCTGTTATAAAAACCTGTCAAAGCATCAAGTGTTGCGTGTTTTAAAATTTCAGCGTATACATTTGCTCTATTTATCGTAGTTGCAATTTGAGATGCCAATTGAGTTAAATAATCTGCATCTTTTTCTGTTATTTGCTCATTTGTACTTTTTGCGGCTAAAATTCCGACATCTTTTCCTTCACTTTTTAGAGGTAAAACTATAGTTTTTTTATCGTCTGTAAGTGTTTTTTCTGTGAAGTTTTCAATAATTTTTAGAATTTTAGGGTCTTTGCAAGCTGCTGGCCAAGCTAGTGAAATAGAGTCTGAAATATCGTCTCTTAAAAAAATGTATAATAAATAGTCTTCAAAAAATTTATCAATCATTTCTCCAACAATTGGAATTACGTAGTTCAATTCATATTGGGTTTCAATAATTTTAGCAATATTTTTCATTGTATCGTGAAAACTAATATTTTTCTGCATTTTTTCATTAAGAATAATGTTTTGCACTTTTAACGAAATAAATGGCGCTGTATATTTTAAAAATGTTTTTAAGTGTTCTGATTCATTTGAAAAAAATAGGCAGCCAATACTTTTTTTGTGCTTAAAAATCGGATATTTAAGCATAGAAGTTTCTATGTTTTGTGTATTTTTATTGGTGGCATTATAAATATCAATAGAAAAATCTTTTACTCCAAAGTTTTCGGAAAAAAAAGTCCCTAGCGAATTCAGCAGTGACTTTTCACTGTAGCTTTCGTTAAGAACTTTTGAAAGTTTTTCTATTTTTTCAAGCAAATCTAAACCTCTACTTGTTCTGCGATTTCATCCGGAATATCGCAGTTTGCGTATACATTTTGAACATCATCAAGTTCTTCCAATCTTTCGATTAGTCTCATTACGGATGTAGCTGTTTTTAAATCTGAAACTTCGATGTTATTTTGAGGAATTCTTGTTAATTCAGCATTTGTGCTTTTAAAACCTTCAGCTTCCAAACCTTCAACAACAGATTGGAAGTTTTCAACTGATGTAATAACTTTGTAACAATCATCATCTTCAATAACATCTTCAGCATCTAAGTTAATTGCAGCTTCAAAAAGTTTGTCAAAATCTACATCTGAATCAAATTCAATGCTACCTTTTTTATCAAACATCCAGCTTACACAGTTTGTTTCACCAAGGTTTCCGTTGAATTTTGTGAAGATACTTCTAACATCGCCTGCTGTTCTGTTACGGTTGTCAGTCATTGCTTCTAATACAACAGCAACACCGCCTGCAGCATATCCTTCATAAGTCAATTCTTCGTAGTTTTCAGATGCACCTGCACCTGCACCTTTTTCGATTGCTCTTTTTATATTATCGTTTGGAAGACCTGCCGCTTTTGCTTTTTCAATAGCTGTTCTCAAACGGAAGTTTCCTGCAGGGTCTGCTCCGCCAAGTCTTGCTGCTACGATTAATTCTCTTGAGTATTTTTGAAATACTACGGCTTTTTGTGAATCTGTTTTGGCTTTTTTATTCTTGATATTTGCCCATTTTGAGTGTCCTGACATTTTTACCTCTTTATTTTCTGTAATCCCTATGCTCTGATTTTATCAAAAACTTTTTTCTATTTCAATATGGAGAATTAGCACTGTTTGAGTGGATTATTTTATTAATAATTGTAAAAAACACAATCGTTCTGTAAAAAATATTTTTGCTCGGTTTTATAATTAGGAAAAAATAAAATCATTACTAAGGAGTTAAATTCAAAATGAATATTCTGCCGATTGGTGTAAATAATAATTTTTATAATGTTAATAATAATCGTAATAATGCTACAGCACCGAGTTTTCAACATTTAAGGATAATCAGCAAAGAGCATTGGGATAAAGATATTCTTGATGCGGTTCGTGAGAATAAAGAAATTAAAAAGTTTGAAAACTATTTGGAAAAGAAACATTCAGTTTTAGAATTAACCATAATGGAAGATTTTATACCAAATAAGGTCGCTAATGAAACTCTTTTTTCAATTATGGGTACTTTTGCCAGAAAATTTAAAATTATGGGTATAAATCAAGAAATTACTCCAATGGCAAGTAAAAATCAAACATTATCTAATTTGAGACAGTTCAAGTGTGACGAATTGATAAAAACCTTTGAAAGAGAAGAAGCAAAGTATAATAAGCAATATAAACTTCTTCATCCTGAACATCAAATGCGTGATGTTTTGTTAAGGATAAGAGATGAGCAAAAATCTTTACTTGATGCCATTTTAGACTTTTTCTTTTAATTTGAGTTTTTTATAAATTTTTTGATAATGAGTCTGTAAAGTTTGATTATTGCAGGATAAAGTCCTGTTATGAAAAATCCTATTGTAATAAATCTTGCAAAAACATCCAAAGCTACAGGTATATGAGAGCTAATAAAAGGTGTAGATTCCCTCATCATAGCGCATATCAACATTGCTCCGATTAAAAAAGTGATGATTTTGGAAATAATTGTTCCTGATTTTTCATCATATTTAATGATTTTTCTGTCAAGTAACCAACCTGAGAAAAATCCAATAGTTAAGGCTGTTTTAGGATATGAATCTATTTTCATTTTTTGTGGGTCAACGAGGATTTTGCCATCTAAAATATCAATAGGGTAGCTTTTTAAAGCTGTATAAATTGTTAAAAGTACGCATATTACGATTATTCCCAAATAAAGAATTAAATCTCTGTTTTTGCCATCATCGACCCATTTTTGCATTTTAGGTGAGAGAAATAATAAAGTTATTCCTAATATAAACGAAATGGCAACATCTTGTGGGGTGTGTACTCCTAAATAGTTCCTTGAAAATGCGACTAGCAAAATCAATAAAAACATTGAGTATCTTATTATTTTATTTTTCCATAGGGTAATTGCAATTGAGCCGAGTGTGCTAGTTGCAATTGCAGTGTGTCCGCTCGGAAACGAATATCCTCCGGCTGTTTTCATTGCGGATGCCAAAGGCTTAATTCTGTCATCCAAAATCCAAGGACGATAGATGCATGCACTACATTTGATAAGCTGATTTACAAGTAACCCAAATGACAGGTTCAAAAACATCAAAAATCCGCATTTTTTATCGATTACCCAATAGGCAAGTGCAATTATCAAAAAAGCAATGATAAAGTCACCAAAATATGTTATATAGTAAAATAACCAGTCAAAAATGCCATGGGTATATTCTCTAAAGTGTTGCAATAGCAACAAGTATTCTAGCTGAGGTTTTAAAATGTTTTCCATAACGTGAATGGTAATAAGAAAACAATGTAAATGCAAATATTTTGCATTATTTGGAATGTCAAATTATGGTATTTGGAACTTCTTTTACATATCAAATAGAGCCTATTTTGTTATTCCTCTTGATTAGAAAATTTTTCCATGTCACAATTTCCATAATAAAAATAGTGAGGATTCTATGGAAAATTTTATTAGTGAAAGTTGGGATAAGGTATTAGGTGAGGATGGTATAAATTGTGCTAAAATTGCTTTGGAAAAGGCATTAAAGGATAAAACTTTCTTTACACCGAATAGGGAAGATATTTTTAATGCTTTCAAATTTACTCCGCTAGATGATGTAAAGGTTTTGATTCTTGGACAAGACCCATATCCAGACCCTAATGCTGCGCATGGCTTGTCTTTTTCAAGTAAATACAAACGCAGACCACCTTCACTTAAACATATTTTTGAAGTTGCTGCACCAAATCATGAATTTCCGACAAATACTCTCATTGGCTGGGCTAAACAGGGTGTTTTATTATTAAACATTTCCCTAACTTTTGACAAGGAGTCAACCCTTTCAAATAGAATTAAAATATGGAAAGACTTTATCGATAGAATTTTTGACGCAATAATAAATCGCGACAAGCCGCTAGTTGTGATGTTGTGGGGAGAAAAAGCTCAAAAATATAAGCCTGTATTTGAAAATTGTGGTGAAAATGTTTTAGTTTTGACAGCATCGCACCCATCCAGTTTTAGCTTTAATAAAGGTGATGAAAAATTTATTGAGTGTGACCATTTTAATAAGTGCAACAAGTTTTTAAAATCTCACAATCAAGAAACAATTGATTGGACTAGGTTGTAGGTCTGTAGCTTGGTAAAGCATTGATAATACGTTAAAACAAAACGCTACAAAACAATCTATCTTGTGCTGAACTTTAGTATCTAAGAAAAATCATTCATTGTTTTGCTACCATTATGGTTGGTATTGTTCATAAAATTCTTTTGGCAATTGTTTTATTGGTCCGTAAAGAGTATGCAGTGTCGGCTCACTAGTCCGCCTGTAAAATTTATTAATATCTAACTATATAGTAAACATTATCTTACACCCCATTTGTTGCATTTTTTGAAACTTTGTGAATTCTTTCAATGTCTTTTAAAGATTCAGGATTTTCAAGACTTTTCAAAAATTCGGTTTTTGCGTAGTGCATAAAACAAGGTTCTTGCGAATATTCAAATTGTGCTTGCAATTGAGATAATATTGCCTCTTGTTCTATTTTTGATTTTAGGTATTTTGCCAAATTAACCTGACCATCAGAGTTATAGTAGCCAATCTTATCAAATTCATTGAAATATCCTTGAATCTTTTTTGTTTGATTGCTGTCTTTTTTAATCAATCCTAATTTATCGATTAATTTTTGTCTTAGATTTATGAGATTTTGTGTATATTCTTTTCCCATTTTTTCATAATACGGCTCCAAGTCTTCAAGAGTTCCCTTTTCTAGACAATCTTTTACCATTCTAATGTGGGTTAGGGCTTCAGTGTTATTTGCAAGCATTTGTTCTAATTGTTCCATTGGCAACATTTTAACAGCATTTATTGCAGTTGCTTTTTCTGCATTGATGTAATTTGTTTTCATTTTTTCAATTGCTTGTTCGCCGATTGTTTCATGGCGAAGAACCGCAGTATTTTGTAGAAAGTGTTGGAGTTCGTGGCGAATAAATCCAAAAATATTCCCTTTTGAAATTTTTAGGTTTTGTATTTTTTGCATATCAACAACAATCATATTTGTTGTTGGCATGTAAGCGCCAAGTGCATCTCCTTTAATTTGAGGCACTCCTGAAAATGGCGGTCGAATATCTGGCGATAGTCCTAATTTCTTAGTTAAAAGTTCATAAGCCTGTATCATAAACTCCGAACCTTCAAATTTTGAAATTGATTTTATATCCTCTGCGGTTATTCCGTTTGGAAATTTTCTGGCATAAATATAATAACTAAATGCATTTCGGTCTAATTGAGTCAAGTTTTTTGCAACTTTTGTATTTGGGATAATTGCTGTTAATTCTTGCACAGCACTTCCACCAAAACTAGGCTTTGATGCTGCTTTTGGGTGAAAATTTGGAACAGAATAATTTGAGATTTGCATACACACTCCTATTTTTCATTTTTGTAAAACAGGTGAATGTGTGAAATTGCTCAAATTGTAAAGTTTTGTAAGTTTATTTGTTGTATCCTGTTAAATCTTTAATAACTTCACCTGCTATGATTAAGCCGACAACAGGTGGAACAAATGCGTTACTTCCGGGAATTTGGTGTTTTGCTGTGCATTTTCTGACAGTTCCAGGTGGACAAACACAGTGGTATTTACAGCTTATTGCAGTGTCTTCTTTAGGCTTTATCGGAATTTCTTTTGAATAAACTACTTTGACGCCTGAAATTTTGCGCTTTCTTAATTCAGTCCTGATTACGCGTGCAAGTGGACATACTGAAGTTTCTGAAATATCAGCTACTTCAAATTTCGTTGGATCCATTTTATTACCTGCACCCATTGCACAAATTATTGGGACTCCTGCCGCTTTGGCTTTTTCTATTAACGAAAGTTTCCCAACAACGGTATCAATTGCATCCACAACGTAATCATATTGTGAAAAATCAAATTCATTTTCAGTTTGAGGAGTATAAAATGTTTGATAGGTTTTTACATCTACATCAGGGTTAATGTCCAAAATTCTTTCTTTTGCGACATCTACTTTTTGTTTCCCTACAGTTTTTCTAGTTGCAAAAAGTTGACGGTTTAAGTTTGTGATACAAACTTTGTCATCATCAATAATATCAATTGCGCCTAATCCACTTCTAACAAGAGCTTCTACGACATATCCGCCGACTCCGCCTATTCCAAAGATGGCAACTCTTGATTTCGCAAGCTTTTCAATACCTTCATTGCCTAATAATAATTCTGTTCTTGAAAATTGGTTTAACATTTGATTCTCCTCAATAATTAAACTCTATAATAAAAATAGAATCCCCTCAATAAAAGATTTTTTGTATAATAAGGAAAGAAGGAGTATTATATGTCAGAATATATTATCGTTTTGTGTACTACAAATTCAAAAGATAGTGCAAAGCAAATTGCAAAAATCCTTGTTTCAGGCAGGTTTGCGGCTTGTGTAAATCTTGTTGATAAAATTGATTCTATCTATAGCTGGAAGGGCGAAATCGTTGAAGATAGCGAAGTCTTGATGATAATAAAGACTCAAAAAGCTTTGTTTGAAAATTTGAAAAACAAAATTGAAGAAATACACCCTTACGAAACTCCAGAAATCATAAGTTTTGATATTTCAGAAGGTTCAAAACCCTACCTTGATTGGATTAGTGAAAATACAAGATTTTAGAAAGGTATATTTGAAGTTACCTACCGTCAAATTTTGCATCTACAAGTTCGTAAGATATTTTACTTCCTTTGGTATGAGGTACAAAAAACGCATCAAATCTGGAATTTTCAGGAGAATATCTTGATAAAATATTTCTGATTGTTGCACGTGCTTTGTCGTGATACATTCTTGCAGCAGCCATACGTTCCCATTCTGATTCATTTGCTGCAAATTCTTTTGCTGTGGTGTAATCCATGCCGGCAAAATCAGCAATTGCATCTGCACGATTTTTTATATTTCTATTTATGTCTTCAATTGGTTTAGCTGCATTTTCTACGATTTCGGCAGATTTACCTGTTAATATATATGTATCAACATAGCCAAGACTATTTGTGTGGTAGAATGATCTTGTGTAAGGTCTTTTCCTGTAGTCCGAGTCACGGTTGTTGAAAAATCTTACAATACGTTCGCGTAACGCTTTGCTTTGCGCAGTTTCTTTTGCTTGTTTTTTACTCTTTTGTGCGGAGTTATAATCTTTGTTTAACCAAGTTATAATTTTTCTTTGGAGTGATTTTATGAGTTTTTGAGACCTTACTTCGTGGTATGCGCCATCATCAAGTTTTACATAGTATTTTGTCGGATGTATTGCTCCAAATGAAGTTCTTGGTGAGTTTTGAGTGTTGTAGGTAGAAATATTATGAATTTGCATGTAAAATCCTTTAGAATTGATTTCAATGACAGTATAAAAACTTCTAAAAAAATATTTTGCTATTTCGTTAAAATTTTGTGCGTAACAGAAAGTTACAATTGTAAAATTAAAAGTGTAAAAATTTTATGAGTATGTTAGATTTGAGTGTGTATTATTGATTAAAGGAGGTTATATGAAAAATCTTTTAAAAGCACTTCTATCAGTTGCTGTTATTGCAATTGGTGTAATGCCGGCTTTAGCTTTCCCTGATGTTAGTAAAGATTATTGGGCGGCATCTCAAATCAATTTGTTATCAGAACAAGGTGTAATTGTTGGTTATCCTGATGGAACATTCAAACCTGATGCAAATGTAACAAGAGCAGAATTTGCAGCAATGGCAATTAGAGCACTTGGTCAACAGCATACAAAAATTGCTCAACCTATCACTTATGCTGATGTTGATGAAAATTATTGGGCATATCAAGATATTCAAAAAGCTGTTTATTTTGACTTGATTTCAAATTCAAAAGAAAATGACTTGTTTAGGCCGGAAGATTCTGTATCAAGAGCAGAATCTCTATCCGTTGCAGTTAATGCTTTGACTACAGAAACAATTAGTCCTGATAAAGCAAAAGAAGTTATTGAAAGACGATACATTGATGCAAATACAATTCCTGAATGGTTCTTGATTCCGGCAGGTAAAGCTGAAATTTTGGGCATGATTGTTGTTGCTCCATCTGCTAAAAAAGCAGCACTAGAGGCTGATAGACCAGCAACAAGAGCAGAAGTTGCTGCGATTTTGTTCAAAATGATGGAACAAGCAAAACTTAATCCAAATGCAAAATTAGCAGAAGCTATGAGAAAGAAAACAGGTGAAGGTTTTGTTATTGAAGATGCTACAGTTCAAGGTAGTGTTGGTACAATTCCTGCAGGTACAGTTGTTCCTGTAAGATTAAAAACTTATATCAGCTCTCAAACTTCTGAAGGTGGAGCTATGTATACAGCTGCTGTTCCTCAAAACTATGTAACTAAAGATAAATATATTTTGGTAAGAGAAGGTGCTGGACTAAGCGGTCAATTGTTGGATGTTCGTCCTGGTAAATATTTTGTAAGAAATGGTGTTTTAGTTTTGAAAAACGCACTTATTACAACTGATAATGATCAAACAACAGCATTTAATGCAATTGGTGAAATCAAAAAAGATCGTAATTGGTGGATGAAGTTTGTAAGATGGGCATTCAAGGGTGAAAAATTAGAAGTTCCTGCTGAAGGTACTGCTAATATGAAACTTCTTCAACCTTTGAAAATCGACCTTACTAACGGTTGGATTTACGAATAAATCAAAGCAATAGCTTGAAAAGTAAAAATAAGGTGTACCGTATTGGTGCACCTTATTTTCTGTTGTGTGTACATATTTTGTAAAACTTTTGAATAGCTAATTGAAAAAGTGTAAAAAATACTGTATCATGTGTATGTATTAATTATATATTTGAGGAAGTTTACTTTGACAAAGATGGATTTTAAGATGAAAAAGGGTTTCTCTTTAGTAGAAATGATGATTGTTATGCTTTTGATTGCGGTTGTATTGGCAGCAAGTGCACCAATGATAACAAGAAAAGTTTCAAGGGAACGTTCAGATAGAGTTTTTGATGCATTGAGTTCTGACCCAACTAATGCTGTCGAATATATTAAAGGTCGTGGTCAGCGAATATTTATGAATGGTAGGAAAGATGGTTATGTTGGCATTGTAGAATCCGGCGTAACTATTCCTGCAAATTCAGTTTTGCTTGGAAAAAATACGGTTAGTAATTCTTCGGATGGTGTAGCTGCAAATCTTATTGGTATTGGGTTTGATACAAAGAATGAGTTGGGTTCAGTGGCTATTGGATATCGTGCAGCTGCAAAAGGTGATTCTGTTGCAATTGGTCGAGCAGCTATCAACGAGGGTAATAATACTACATCTATAGGTGCATCAGCACTATCGCAATCATTTCAATCTGTAGCTATTGGTTACAATGCTAAAGCTCAGGCAAAAAATTCTATAGCTATTGGTGCAAATTCTTGGACAGGTCTTTGGAATTCCTCTAGTGCTGCAGTAAATTCTGTAGCTATCGGATATGGTGCATATGTTGCTACATCTGCAGAAAATTCTGTCGCTATCGGATATAATGCAAGAGCTGACAAAAGAGATAATATTGTTTTAGGTACGGAAAGTTCAACTGTTTATATTCCGGGGAATTTGATTGTTGATAAAATATCAGTTCTTGGAGGAAAACAAGGCGGTTATGCAATATTGAGAGAAAATGGCAAATTGGCAGGTAAAGCTCAATATCAACGTTTGCTATTCCCTGTTTGGTCTCATGCCGGATTTGAAACTGATAAGTTAAGTGGTGATAATGAAGAGTCTTGGAACCGTCATGATAGAAGTATTTACTTTGGGTTAGTGGATGATGGCAACGTTGAATTGGGTGGACATTCTATCTCTACTCAACCTGGTTGGTATCGTGGTAAAAAATATTATGATGCCTATAAGACAGGTTTGTCAGATCGCCGTTTAAAAAATGTTGGTGCAGATTTTACTGCTGGGTTAAACGAGTTAGAACAGTTGAACTTTTATCACTATACTTTCAAAGATGATAAAGACCAAAAATCGCAAGTTGGTGTAATGGCTCAAGATTTACAAAAAGTTTTCCCACAAGCTGTAACTAAAAATTCTGAAGGATGGTTGCAAATTCGTTGGGACGATATGTTCTATGCGGCAATTAATGCGATTAAGGAACTGAATGCAAAAGTTTGTGCTATAGCAAAAGATGTTACAGCTTTGAAGGCTACGGCGGATGAGCACACTCAAGCTTTGGAGGCTCAAGCTAAAACAATTGAGCAGCAGCAGGCTGAGATTAAAGCTTTGGCAGAAAGAGTTGAAAAACTCGAACATAAAAATAAATAAGGATAATAAATAAAGATGATGAAAAAAGCTTTTACAATAAGTGAAATGATGGTATGTTTGGCTATTATGGCAGCGTTAGCAGCGTTGTTTCTGTCAGCAATCAGAGTCAAGCCAAACTCTAATATGGTAATGTTCCGTAAGGCTTATAATGTTACCTCTACTACAATTTATGAAATGATGCAAAGTGCTGTATATTATGAAGGTGGCTCTTTGAGTAATTTAGAAGAATCTTCTGAGATAATTAATGGCGAAAAGCCAAAAGGAGTTTCAAAATTTTGTAAGGTCTTTGCAAATTTTGTAAATACTGTTGATACTCCAAATTGTAGTGTCGGAGATGGCCCAAGTTTTACCACGCTTGATGGTATTGCATGGTACTTCCCTCCGAAAACTTCTTCAGGTAACTTTTCAGGTGAAGAACATATTAGAGTGGATGTAAACGGACCTGATAACAATCCAAATTGCCATGAAGGTGATAGCAATTGTAAAGAGCCGGATGTTTTTGATATTTATGTAGCCTCATCAGGCAAATTGTATATCAAAGACGAAATTGCAAAACAATATTTAAAGAACTCAAGAAAAATTTCAAAATAGAGGATTTATGAATTTTAGAAAAGCTTTCACTTTGGCAGAAGTAATGTTGTTTTTGATGATTACTGCTGCAGTCATATCAATAATGTTTGCCACAACTAAGCCTAAACAATATCTAGACCAAAAGGCTGTCAAGACAAAGTATGCTACAGCTTATGATGCATTGAATATTGCGGCTTTTGATATGGTATATAAAGATGAAACAAATCCGTTTATAATAACCGAAGAGGATAAAAATACAGGTAATACAGATCATTATCAAAAACTTTGTAAACAAATTGCCAGTTATGTAAATAATAGTTCAGAGGCATGCAGAATTCCTGCACTATCAAATAATGTGACTTATTTGAAAAATGAAGATGTTGATTTTAAAACCTTGACACCTAATATTGAATCTTTGACGGGCATGAAGTTTTATTTTTCGCAGTTAATTACTGACGATAAACTTCCAGTTGAAGAAAGAAGTTATTATGATGCGGAAACCCCTGATTTTACATTACAGTTTTTCATGGTTTATGTTGATGTTAATGGTACGGAGTATCCAAATAGGGCGCACACAATTAAATATGATCAAGAGAAGAAAAAAATGCCTGATGTGTTTGCGTTTGCGATTCTTCCGACAGGAGATGTAATTCCGATGGGTATAGCAGAATATGATGCGAAATTTTTACCTACACGAATTTCGTATAGAGAAAATAAATCAATTTATTTTTCACCGTATTACTCCTATAGGCAAGCTAAACATGCTGCTTGGCATTGGTATTCTCCATCAGATACAAATACAAAGTTCAAAAAGACTCTGTCATATACATATAATGACTATATAAGAGAAATTATGGAGCGTAATGGTACACAGTTGTATAATTTCAACAAGGATAAAATATATCCTGAAACTTATGACAGTGATTTATATCAAAAGTGTGAAATTCCTGCAGGTTCAGCTTTTACTTATTATGACATGTGCGGCTTGGCCTTTGATACTCCAAAATTTGGCACTGCTCACTAAAGGATTATATTTATTTTAACAAATAGCTCTTTGTCATTAAGGGTGAGTGAAACGACTGAAGAATCTAAAGCGCAATTGGCATTGTTCTATATTTTGTCGCGCGGTTGTTCTTTAACCTTTCTTAAAATAACTTGCAAAAAATATTTTTTTCGGATTTAATATAGATACTCACATCCTCGTAGAGTACGTGCAAATTCATTACTTGCGCAAAAATAAAAGGAAAGGTAAATTCAATTATGGCAAATATTAAATCTGCTAAAAAAAGAGTACTAATCGCAGAAGCTAACAGACAAAAGAACGTAGCTTTCAAAACATCTATCAAAACTGCAGTTAAAAAAGCATTAAGCTTGGCTAACAGTGAAGATAAAGAAGCTTTGAACGCAGCTATTTCTAAAGTTTACCAACTTTGTGATAAAGCAGTTGTTAAAGGTATTTTACACAAAAACACTGCAGCAAGAAAAAAATCAAGATTAGTTCTTGCTATTAAAAAAGTTAGTGCTTAATTGAAAACTCAAAAGAAGTGAAAAGAGGTTCTGTATTTCAGAGCCTCTTTTTTACTTGATAATTTTAAATTACCATTTTTTGAAGATGAAAAATACCGCTAGAATTATAAAGCAAAATCCTACAAGGTAATTCCATTTAAATTGCTCTTTCAAATAAAATACAGAGAAAAAGCTAAAAACAATCAAAGTAATAACTTCTTGTATGGTTTTTAACTGCGCGGCATTGTAGACGCCATAGCCGATTCTGTTTGCAGGGACTTGGAAACAGTATTCAAACAATGCAATTCCCCAACTTACAAGTATTACAATCCAAAGTGGTGAAGTTTTGAACTTTAGGTGTCCGTACCATGCAAAAGTCATAAAAATGTTTGAAATTAATAATAAAACGATTGGTGAAATTGCTCTAATCATGCTGTTAAAATCCTTATATATGTGAGTTTTAAACAAAATTATTATAAAACAAATAAAAGTGCTTGACACTAAATATTTTTTTGCGTATAATAAACACACAAGCACTTGCCGGTATAGCTCAATTGGCAGAGCAACGGTTTTGTAAACCGTAGGTTGTAGGTTCGAGTCCCATTACCGGCTTTTTTACTGAAATAACGAGCTTATGCAAGTCTTTCAATTGAAAGTAGGGCGGACTTATCAGAAGAAAGCTTAAACCTAATCAGGTACTTGCCACTGACTCTCAGTAATAAACTCAAGCCCTTGTGGCTCAGAGGTAGAGCACTCCCTTGGTAAGGGAGAGGTCACGAGTTCAAGTCTCGTCAAGGGCATATTTAATGCCTAAGGCAAGCAAATGACAATAGAATATGGGTAGGTGGCCGAGTGGCTAAAGGCGACAGACTGTAAATCTGTTCTCGCGAGAGTACGGTGGTTCGAATCCACCCCTGCCCAAACTTTTAAAAGACCTCGAAAGAGGTCTTTTTTATTGTGCAAAAAGGCTGGGTAGGATGAGAACAGGATTATGAGGTTTGGCGAGGAGTGAGCTGAGTGCGGAGGAGCTTTCTTTTAGCATTGCTAAAGCTATGTTGATAATAAAAAGCAGAGCTGATAAAATTAGTGACGTGTTGAAGAATATTTATCTAAAATAGGTGGTTAATGAATTCAAATAATGATTCTTATACAAAAGATGTTTACGGTTTTTGGGATGCAATAAAAAATGGTAATTATGTAGACCCAGATTGTGGGGAAACTAGAAGTAAATGTTTGCAAAAACACTTATGTTTATTATATGGTTATAAACCACTAAAAGGTTTAATTTGCGATATAGAATCTTCTGATGATTATAATTATTTATACCTAAATGATGAAGGAATGAGGTTTGGGTGTGATTCTATAGCAAATGTTATGACTCCTCACAATGAACCTATAAGCAGGTATTTATCTTCAACTGAGTTGAAACGATATTATACAATAATGAATTCAATTGGAGGAAAAATAATATTTCCAAAACATAAGAAATCTATTAATCAATATAGAGGTGCGCAGTGGCAGAAATATATTGGCGATAGATTTGATTATACTTTGGAGAGTATAAGACGATATTTCAATGAGCCACCTGAAAAATACGGATGGTATCCCTTGAAATATGAAATAGAGAATGATAGAAAATTTTTTAATAAATTCAATTCATTTAGTGAATATATTGAATTCTTTTTCCTCGAGGATTTAGTTGATAAAAATGAAAATATAAAATTTTTTCTTGAAGAAAAAAGTGATATTGATTTCAATATTCATCAAGCAATTCCTTCTGATATTGATAAATGGAGATTGTTATATGATAAAACAATTGAGTTTGCAGAAACAAGAACTCTGAGAATAAAGAATAGTAAAAGATATAAATCATTACAACAATATTTATAAAATTTATTACAATATTATTTGTTAATCACAAAATTTATACACTTTTCTTCTGGGGTATTTTTAAATAGCGTTTTTAAAATTTTCTTTTCGTCTATTCTTTTTGAGTAGTCTTCAGATAGTTCTTCAAGTGCTTTTCCCAAGTTGAATCCTGTATCTGCTTCTCCAATTTTTGTTGCATTCTTGATTGGAATATCTGTTTCGCAGATATATTCAATAGGTTCTTTTCTTCGTGTGTAATGTTTTTGGTTGGTTGCGAAATCTCCATTTGTGATGTGGATATTGTTTTCAGAAATTTGACTTCTGCATTTTAATTTACTCAAGTTAAGAGTTTTTGTTGGAATTTTTAAGGCAACAATATTTGAGCCATCTTTTGATGCTTGCATAATAAGACATTTAGCAAATGTTAGTAACTGCTCACCGCAATCAATCCCTGTTGTCATCCATCGTTTTGTGAAATTTCTTAAATCAAGCATAAAAATTCCACTCAAATTAGTGCGGATATCCTCATCGTGATAACCTTTAATGTATCCATCTTTGAGCATTTGTTGGTAATTGTTTTTTGTTGTCAAATGGTATAAATACCTTGGCACATTTCTTTTTCCCAGTTGAGTTCCAACGAATTGACAATTATCCAAGCTATTTGAAATTTTATTAATACTTACCATAAGTCTACCTTACATTATATATGAACAAATAAAAAAATAAAAATTGCGTAGTAAGAATATAAATAGAATAATGAGGTTAAGCGATATGCAAAACCTCATTATATTTAATCAAATTTAATTTTGGGAATTTCTTTTATATCCGCATTTTTGACAAATTCCGTCTTTAGTTAGTGCAATTCCGCATAATGGGCAACGTTCAATTGTTTTGTGTTCTTTGAATTCTTCAGTAGCTGCATTACCACCACTTGTAAAAGTTATTTTTGAAATGTTTAATTTATCTTTTAATAATTCGTGAACGATTTTAATCATTCCTTCAACTGTCATTGATTCTTTTGTTACGACAACTCGACATTCAGGGTAAGCTGTTGCCAAGTCGGTTTTAAAAGCCGGTCCGATATTTGTATTTTGTGGAGCTCCATTTTTTATACCTTGTTTTTCATAAACTTCGAAAATTCGCGGTAGTAGAGGGTCGTCTTCTCTTAGAATTAGTGCGTGATCAAAGTTTTGCAGAATTTCCCATGCTACTTTTTTTATCTCATTACATGGAAAAACCATGTTTACTCCTGCATTGATGGAATCTTCAACTTCAATAGTCAGTGTTCCTGTGTGTCCATGCAAATATTGAGCCTCTCCTTTAAAATTCAAGAAACGATGTGCATATTGTAAATCAAAAGTAGTCGTTGATTTCATTATTTCTCCTTTCTATTTTGTTTATCTTAAATTACTGGCTCAAAATTTAAATTGCAGATTTGGGCAATATTAATTTGGACATATTTTCAAAGTAATATTTTCCAAATTTTTTTAAATTAGTTAGTTTACGAAGATAGGTTGCTTATTGCACAGTATAAATTTATCGAAACGGATTCAGAAGAACTTATGAATTTACATGCTTAGGCTAGAAAATGAATTTTTACTAATTACTTTTTCCAGCGCGGTAGCCACAAGATATATATACTAATGGTAATAGTAGGCTAACATTAAGTTTGTCAACCAATGGTATTTTGGCTAGTGCTAATGCACCAATTCCGTCATCTATATTTGCTAAAGCATCTTTTACTGATAGTTTCCTATCCGGATATTTATCTTTAGGGTCGGTAATAATGTTTGATAGCGCAGCTGAACCTTGCATTCCAACCATGAGCCCACCTATAACAGACAATATTTTAAATGTTTTTGTGTTAAATTTTTTGCTATTTTCGCAAAGGCTTATAGCTCCTCCTACAACCCAAGTTGGTATAGCTGCGTTCAAAAATTGGAATAGTCCTTCTTTTAGTCTATTTTTCTGAATGTCTTTTTCTTCACCTATTAAACCTACACCAACTCCACCAATAATTGCACCGGTTGCGGTGGCTACCATATCCCACATACCATATTTTAATTTTAATGGATTTTTGATGTTTTGTTTTTTCATCATTAGCATAAGTGGAATTGCCGTACCAACTGTTGAGCCTATCAGTGCTTTTGTTTTGTCTGAATTAGAAATCTCGCGGTTATAGGCTCTCGTTCTGTACTTAGCAGCTGTATTGTAATAGTAAGATGGTTTATATGATGTGAATATGTTGTATTGTTGATTATTATTACTAATTGTCATTATCTAAATTTCCAGAATTTTATCTTTTAATATAAAACAATTTATCTATTTAAAGCAAGTGAATAATTATTTTTGCTAATAGAAAATTTTACTATTAAGTTATATTTAGTGTTTATGTTTTATCTATAAGGCAAAAAATATTTTTACATACGTTTAGTTAGTATGCGCATTTTACCTGTTCAATACCAATATGCAAATACTCAACAATATTGTTATAAAAGTACGACAACGCCTAATCAAATTTTGTCTACCAAAAAACAAATATATTCTCAAAATATAAGTTTTGGAGGTCTGTTTGATATTTTTAAGAAAAAAGAAAAAGTCTTTTATAATGAGAAAGAGGCAGCTAGAGTTTTAGAAGATTGTGATATCTCTAAATATTGGCAGCAAAGAGTCCTTTTGTGCCTTGCTCAAAAAGGTTATTTTGATGATGGGCAGTATTACAAATCAATCGTCGATACATTTCCAAAATTAAAGCAAGATGGTTTTGAACTTGATAAGATATTTCAAGATAATTGCTCCAGATCTTTCACTCCTGAAAGTTTTGAGGAATATACTAAAAAACTTTATATGGTGAAAGACTTGGGCTATCCTTATAAATTCATGGATTGTGTAATTAAATCTAATTTACCGGTAAAAGATTTAAAAAATCTTATAGATGTAAGAAATGAAGGTTATAAGCAACGCGAACTTTTGGATTATGCTTCTTATTCGTTCTCTGATGATGAAATTGATGAGTTATTTTTTGAAAATCCAAATAGAACTGTAAATACGATGAAAATTTTGGGTAAAAAGGATTTTATTCATACTTTTGCTCAAAAATACGACAATGTGGAAAATAATATCGACTGTATCGGAGGTATAAATACAAAACATCCATTGTATGAAAGTTTGCTTGAATTGACAAATCCGACTGAATCTGCAAAATATCTCAAAAATCAGGCGAAGATAAAAGAATTGAAAAGTAAGTTTAATGAAGTTGAGGATAAAAATGAACTTATTCAAAAAATAAATGAGTTGACTGATAAAAATAAAAATTTGGTGTCTCAATCAATTAAAGATCCTGTTGATAAAGTGAAATTAGCTCATATTTTTGCGGCTTTGAAATATGATAAGTCCCCAAAGTTGAGATATATTTTGAAAAATTGTAACTTAAAAACTAGAGATGGGCAAAATAAGTTTAACAAATTGATAAATAATCCGATTAGGCAGGATGAAAATGGAAGAATTTGCTATCAATTGAATTTTAAAAACAGTAAATATTTATTGAATTTATATATGGCAGATTCAGATTTTATGGCTAACTATAAAGTCCTACTCTCTAATATAAATAAATATGCCCAAAATCGTACTATAGCCCAAATGTTTGATAGTATGCCTATGAACGAGAATACAAAATCTCAATTTAAAAAATTGGGACTTAATTATAATGTGTGGGCGCATTTTAATCCAAATTCAAAAATCCAAAAAGAAGTAATTTTGAAAAATGAAAATTTGGCTCAATCAGTAATAGATAATATTGAACAAGATTTGACCTCGGATTATTTTAATGATTCTATTCCAGCACAAATGACGGTTTTGAAAAATATTATGGTAGAAAATGGATTTGAATTACGAAAACAAAATGTTGCCAATTATGATGAAGTTGGCGAATTCGATGGAACAAAAAACGTTGTAAAATTATTTAAAAATGGTGAGCATATAAAATTTGAAGATTTATCCTTGTTAATTAAAATTATATCTGAGGTGATGAATACTGAAAAATCGTGGACAGCAAAAGATTCTGAGTCTGTAGAAATTGCAAAAAATACATTAAGAAATCACCTTGCAAGTCGTAAAACTGAGATGCGCTCTATAGCAAAAGATATTGATGATAAACCAATGCAAATGACTGTTCGCAAAGTTGATATGAATAATGTTGAATATGCTTTATTTTTGGGTAATCATGCCAGTTGTTGTACAGCAGTCGGTTCAGGTGTAAATCAATGGACTGCGCCGATTTATGTAAGCAGTAAAATGATTTCAGCAATTGAAGTTCTAGATGGTGATGTTCCTATTGGTAACACAATGTGTTTTATTGCAAAAATTGATGGCAAACCTGCATTGGTTCTTGATAATATTGAACTTAAAGCTCGTTATCAATACAATGATGAAATACGAGATTCCATTATCGATTATGCTCAAAAACTTGCAAAAGAATTAGGTCAACCAAATATGGCTATTTATGCCGGAGCAAATAGACACAAGGTTAATTTTGAGAACTTCCCATTGGATGTGGAAACTTTCAAAATTGTTGGTTCAAGTGGAAATGCTCAAATGTACTTTGACTTTGATACTGATGCTTATGATATAAACGGCAAAGATGTTTTTGAAGCCGAATTGTACAAAATTAGGTAGATTATCTATTAAAATACTAGTGTAACCTGTTTATTTTAAGTTTTATTGCTGAAAAATTTGCATAATCTCATGTTTAGTTTATGATGTTAATGGTTAGACTGTCTGATAGGCTTGCCCTAGTCCGTTTAGGATGAGACTTTTTAGCCCGTAGTACAATACATTAAACATAAGGAGAAAACCGATGCCAACAGCATCTATGATTGAACTTTTAGAAGCAGGTGTACACTTCGGACACCAAACACAAAGATGGAACCCAAAAATGAAACCGTATATCTACGGTGCAAGAAACGGTATCTATGTAATTGATTTAAGAAAAACAACTGATTTATTAGATCAAGCTTATAATCTTGTTAGAGATTATGCTGCAAAAGGTAAAAATGTACTTTTCGTTGGTACTAAAAAACAAGCAGCAGAAGTTGTTGCTGAAGAAGCTCAACGTTCAGGAGCATACTTTATTAACAGAAGATGGTTAGGCGGTATGTTGACTAACTTTGAAACAATCAGAGGCAGAGTTAATAAATTAAAAGAAATGGAAGAATTCATCAACAACGGTTATGTTGACAAACTTCCTAAAAAAGAAGTTGCTCAAATGAACAGACAATTAGCTAAATTATCAAAGACTTTGGGCGGTATCAAAGAAATGAGAGGTTTACCTGATTTGATTTTCATCGTAGACCAAGCAAAAGAAGAAATCGCTATCAAAGAAGCTAACAAATTAGGTATTCCTGTTATTTGTTTGGCTGATACAAATGCTAACCCAGATGGTATTGATTACATCATTCCTGGTAATGATGATGCTATCAGATCTATCAAATTGATTACATCAAAACTTGCTGATGCTGTTTTGGAAGGTAAACAATTAAGAGAAAACAAAGCAAATGAAGCTAAGAAAATTGAAAAAATCTCAGCTGCAGATGCCGGAGTTGCTGAAGAAGCAAAAGCATAATTTATTGTAAGACACTAAGGCACTAAGCAGTAAGTATTTTTTGTTAAATATTTATAGCGCTTAGTGCCTTAGTCTTAATAACTTTGTTAGTAGAAGGAGAAAGTATAAATGAATATTACAGCTCAAATGGTTAAAGAACTTCGTGATAAAACCGGTGCAGGCATGATGGATGCTAAAAAAGCATTGGTTGAAGTAGATGGCGATATGGAAAAAGCCGCTGAAATTTTGCGCCAAAAAGGTATTGCATCTGCTGAAAAGAAAATGGGTAGAATTGCTGCTGAAGGTAGAGTAGAATCTTACGTTGATGACAAATGTGGTGCATTGGTAGAAATCAACTGCGAAACAGATTTCGTTGCTAAAAACGATGAGTTTAAAACTTTAGCTTCAAATATGGCAAAACATGTTGCTGAAATGAATCCGTCTTCAGTTGAAGAATTTATGGGTTCAACTTGCCCATCTTGTGGTAAAACTATTGAAGATGCTTTGAAAGCAAAAATTGCATCAATCGGTGAAAAAATTACTGTAAGAAGATTTGTTAGATATGAAGGCAATGTTGCAACTTATATCCATAACGGAAAAATTGGTGTATTGTTGAACACTGATAAAAACGATGCAGAATTAATGAACGATATTTGTTTACACATCGCATCTTGTGCTCCTAAATTCGTTTCAAGAGCAGAAATTCCTCAAGAAGTAATTGATGAAGAAACAAGAATTGAAATGGGTAAAGAAGATTTGTTGAAAAAGCCTGAAAATATCAGAGCTAAAATCGTAGAAGGTCGTGTAAACAAAATCATGGCTGAAAGATGCTTGTTAGAACAACCATTTGTAAAAGACCCTAACCAAACAATCGCTCAATTGATTGAAGGTAAATTAGAAATAAAAGCTTTCACAAGATATGAATTAGGTGAAGGTTTAGAAAAACGTCAAGATAACTTTGCTGAAGAAGTTATGGCTCAAGTAAAAGGCTAATTGGCGGATAGAATTTGTTTTTATAAGTTGGCGCGAGATGAGTTTCATCTCGCGCCACTTGTTATTATTATATTATTAACAATTGTTAATTTATTCTCAAATTTGCGCAATTTATTTTGTTTTCAGACTTAAATAGTTATAAGTGTACAAGTAGAAAGGATTTAAAATGGCAGTAGACGGTATTAATGGAGTGAATCCAAATCATAACGCAGTAGTAATTGGAGCAGGTGCAGGTGCTGGAGCTTTAGTTGGTGCAGGGCTTGGTGCAACTTATGGTGTTATGAGCAAGCCTTATTTGAATGGAGTTTTACCAACTGATAAATTTATGAGTCAAACTCTTGAAAATCTAACCAAAAGCTCAGATGAGGAGGTTAAAGGTGTTGCAACTTTTGTAAAAGATGCTGTTGAAACTTTGAAAAACGCTAAAACTGGTTCAGATTTAGCTCCACTTTTGGATAAGCCTATTGATAAATTATTAAATGCAATGTCAGGTGAAAACTTCAAAGCTGCAATTGACCAATGTAAAAAAATGGCAGAGGGTGCAGGTGAGGCTATTCCAAAAGAATTACAAACTGTTTTAGATAACCTTACTAAAGATGGTGATATTGTTCAAGTTTTAAAAAATACTGTTGAACAATTGGGCGATAAAGTTCCTGCCGAATTAAAGACTGTTTTGGAAAGTATTAACACCAAAGAAGATCTTTCAAAAATTTTGAAAACTTTAGGCGAAATGCAGCTTGTAGAACTAGATGTTCCAAATTTAAAAACAGCATTAAAAAATGGTGTGAAAATGTTAGGTACAAGCGCTATGGCTGCTGCTCAATTGGCAAAAGCAGATGGAGCTGAGTTAAAACCTGGTGAATCTGCTGTTGTAGATGCTATTACTTCTGCAGCTCGTTCAATCACTAAATCTACAGCATTGAAATTTGGTGCTATTGGTGCCGGTGTTGTGGGTGCTACTGGTGGTGCTATTGCTTGGGCTTTGAATAGACAACCGGAAGGAGCTCCAGCTGACGTTGTATCTGCTGATGAAACTCCATCAGAAAATGCATAAATATATTTATAATATTTTAAAAAGACTGGGGATTTCCCTGTCTTTTTTATGTGTGAATATGTCATTACGAGGAAAGTTTACTATCAATTGTTGTGTTAATTTAGAGATTCCGAAACAAGTTCGGAATGACTAAAATATTTTCCTTAATATTTAGTAATCAAAAATCTGAATTTTAGCAATTATTTGAAGCTTTTTTTGTTAATATAATAGGTGTAGAAGTTAGAAAGGTTTTATTATGTCTGTAGATGGTGTTAATCAAAATTCAAGCAATAACAAGGTAAATCTTTATGCAACTGGAGCCGCAACTGTTTTGGGTGGTGGAATTGGTGCTGGAACCGGATATTTCTCAAAGCCGTTTTTGAATAAAGATAAGGCATCTGATGCTTTTATAAAGAAAATGATTGATATTGCAGATAATAATGCTCCTGAAAAAATGAATGTTCTAAAAAATGATTTCAAGTCAATTATTGACACCTCTGATAGTTTGTCGGAATTGAAAACTCGTTGTTTTGATTTTTATTCCGCACACGCAAAAGATAAAGCGAGTGTGAAAAAGTTTGATAGAACTTTTGAAAATTTAACTAACGGTATGAATTTAAAAGATGCTAAAGAATCTGTTCAAAACTGTTTTGATCATTTTGTAGGTATTCAGCAAAGAAAAAATGCAGGTGAAATTTTTGCAAAAATTTGGGATAGCGAGAAGAAATGTTTCAAAAAGGATATAATAAAAAATAATCCTGTATATGAAGCGGTTTATAAGGCTGCAAAGAGCATGAAACGTCAAGCGGTCTTGATTAATGGTGCAATCAGTGCAGCAATTCTCGGTGTTGCGACATTTATTGCAGCAAATTCCGCATTAAAAAATCAGCAAGTTGCGCAAACTGACGCTCCGCAAAAGTAGCATGATTGTTAAGAATGACAATAAATAAAATCATGTCAATTTGTTCGCATAACAAAAAACGAACCATATTATAGAGGTTCGTTTTTGTCTTCTTGTGCTTTTGTTATTTTTATAGTGTTATTTTCGACTTGAATTTTCAGCATATCAGATTCAGGGTCAACATCAATCAGTTCTAATAGTGTCTTTGGCATAAACAGTGCCCAGCCACTCCCTGAGCGTGATAATTTTTTCTTCATTATTATATCTCCATGTGTTTATCTATACATTTACTTTACAAAATTAGAGAAATATAATATACTTTGATAAAGTAGTTATAATGTCATGACAATATAAGGATATAAATATGGGAAAGATTTTAGGAGCGGCAATATTTAAAGAAAATGGTTTTACATTAGCTGAGGTATTAATCACTCTTGGTATTATCGGTGTAGTTGCAGCCATGACTATTCCAACCCTTATGACGCATTTAAATCATATAAAATTGCAATCTCAATTCAAAGAAGGTTATTCGTTACTGGCGCAGGCTGTCAAAATGTACAATGAGGATGAAGAGGCAAATCATTCAAGCTTTATCAAGGCGAAAGAATTTAGTAAATATTTTAAAGGTGCGACTATTTGCACTAGTCAAGATAAAAATGATACTCATTGTATTGGTCGTACAGAACAAGATGACGAAGGGCATGTTGCAGTTACAAACAAAGATTATAAATATACCAATTATGCAAAAAATACTGATTATGTTAGAACAGAGATGTTTGATGATTCTCAATTTTATCTGAATAATGGAATGTTAATTGTTATGGACATGAATCCTTGGGGTAAAGGTAAAAATCAACTGATAAGTATTGATATCAATGGAAAAAGTTCTAAACCAAATGCTGCAGGGCATGATTTGTTCACTTTTGAGCTTCGTCCAACTGAAAAATCCGGAGGTCTTGAACTCGTTCCAATGGGAGAGCAAGACACTGAATTTGATAACAAGGATTATTATTGTTCTAAGAATAGTGATAGTCCATATAATGGTATAGCTTGTGCTTATTGGGCAATGCAGGATGAAACTTATTTTAAAAATTTACCTTAAACTTTCTTGTTGTAGGTAAGTAGAATATCTGGTGGAAAACTTGCAAAGCTTTCAAATTCCAAATTTGTACAGTCTGAAATATTTTGAACAGCCTTTCCGTAAAAACATGATTTCCCGTTATTATCGCCTAAGATTTTTGGAGCGATAAAATGGTAAAGTTTATCCGCATAAGGTAAAAAACTTTCATTTAGAGCTCCGCCAGATTCAACAAGTACGCTCATAACTCCTAAGTCGTATAATTTTTTTAGGATATGCCCAATGTCAAGTTTTTTATTTTTGCAAGGGGTTGGGATAAAAGTAATACGGCTATTTGTATTCTTTTTTTCAGGACTACACGCGTGGAACACGTAAATTTTTCCTTGTTTGTATATTTCTCCGCTTAAATCAGTTTTTAATTCTCTATCCAAAATAACTTTGCATTTATGTGCCATTGTCGGATTATCTGCGATTATTGTTGAAGATGATGTCAGTATCGCATCATATTTTTTGCGGATATTTCGCACTTCATTTCTGGCATAATTTGATGTTATCCATTTTGAATTATTTGAAAATGTGGCAATTTTTCCATCAATGGTCGTTGCCGTTTTTATTGCGACAAAGGTTCGATTTTGAGTTTTGTTTGCGATAAAAATTTCATTTAACCTTTTACATTTATCTTCAAGTACAGGACCAATGACTTCAATTCCAGCATCTATTAGTTTTTTTAAACCGTTTCCTGCAACAATCGGATTAACATCTTTCATTCCATAAACTACTTTTTTTATTCCCTTTTCTATAATCAAATCCGCACATGGTGGCGTTTTTCCATAATGTGAACAAGGTTCTAAATTTACAACTAAAGTACAATCTTTGGCATCTTCAAGCTTTAGCAGAGCATCTCGTTCAGCGTGGTTTTCACCGTATTTTTTGTGATAACCTGTTGAAATGATTTCGCCTTGAGAATTTAGTATGATACATCCAACAAGCGGATTAGGTGATGTGTCACCTTGGGCTTGTTTCGCCAATTCTATACATTTATCCATAAGTGTAATGTATTGTTGCATATTTGTATTTTATATTAAAACGTGGTAAATTCAAATAGTTAAAAAGTTTGAAAAAGAAAAAGGGGAGAGATTTATGGTTGATTTAAAGTACATCGGACACAGTGCATTTCAAATTACAAATGGTGACAAAGCTGTTTTGATTGACCCATTAGTTTCAATAAATGAAAAATATGATTGGCATAAAGAACCAATTACTGATATTTTATTAACACATGCACATGGTGACCATGTTGGACAAGCTCTTGAAATCGCAAAAGAAAAAGATATCGAAATTACTGCAGTTGCAGAGCTTGCAGGTTATTGCAAGCAAGAAGGTGCAAAATCAAAATCAATCGGCTTAGGTGCTTGGATTAATTTTTCTTGGGGTAAAGCTGTATTTTTGCCGGCATTCCATTCTAGCTCACTACCTGATGGCAGATATGGCGGATGTGCGGCAAGCATTTTGTTAGATGTTGATGGCGTAAGAATTTACCATGCAGGTGATACTTGTCTAACTGGTGAAATGAAAACAATTAAAGAATTGTATGCTCCACAAATAGCGTTATTACCAATTGGTGGTAATTATACGATGGATGTTGAGCATGCTGCAATGGCTGCAAAATGGCTAGGTGCAAGGACAGTTATCCCTATGCATTATGGAACATTCCCAGAAATTCAAGCAGATTTGGAAAGATTTGCTAAGCTTATTGCTTATAGCAACACAGCATGCCAAATCTTGAATCCTGCAGAAATTAAGTAATAATTTAGATAAGAGGTATTATGAACGATATTTTATTTGTTATAGACAGATTAGAGTTGAAGTATTTTGAGTTTAATAAACTTGTTACTAATTTTTGGATGATTAAAAGCTTGTTAGACCGAGGTCAGAATGTTTATATTACAACGATTGACATGCTCAAACTCAAATCGTCTATAGCTTATACCTCTTGTTACAAATCTTTTGTCAAAGATAATGATATTTTTTATGATAAAAATAATTTGCAAGAAATGAAAATCAATGACTTTGATATGGTGATGTTTCGTCCTGATCCTCCTGTAGATTTGGATTATATCAATGCAACTTATATTTTTGATTTTGTAGACAAAGAAAAAACTCTTGTCATGAACGATACTACAGCAGTGCGAAATTTCAATGAAAAATTGCATGCTGTTATGTTTAACGATTTGATGCCAAAAAACATCGTAACTTCATCAAAACAAGATATTGTTGAATTTTTGAAAGAAAATACTGAAATTATCCTAAAACCGCTAAATCAGTGTTTTGGCGGTGGTGTTATGTATTTGAAATATGGTGATAAAAATACAGCGGTAATAATTAATTCCATGACAAGGAATGGAAAACAATTGATTATGGTGCAAAAGTATATTCCAAAAGCTGTTTATGGAGATAAAAGGGTATTGATGTTAGGTGAAGATATTTTACCATATTGTGTCCAAAAAACTCCAAGCAATGACGATTTTAAATTCTGTGAACATAATGATGAGCATGTTAAAAAAGCTGTCTTAACAGATGATGAAAGAGAAAAATTTAAACCTGTAGCTAAAAAACTAAACTCAATTGGAATTGGCATGGTTGGTTTAGATGTAATTGATGGCAAGATTATTGAAGTTAATGTCACAAGCCCATGTTATTTTATTAAAGAAATTGATAATCACTTTGGTGTGCATGTTGAAGATACTATTGCGGATTACTTGTTGAAAGCTTTGGATTGTCATAGAAATAAGACATTTAAATCATGCAGTGTATAATTTAACATTAAACAATGTGAGTTAAATAAAAGAGAGATAGTCGTCTGACTACCTCTCTTTTTAATTATTTATAAAACTTCGTCTATCTTAAATAGATAAACAAATCATTAAACGCTGTAGAAAATTTGTCGCCTGGCATGTAGTTTGCAACTTCTCCAAAAGCGTCTTCTTCATTTGTGATAGCTTTGTTTGCCATTTCATGGATATCTTCGCAACCATAGTCTTTTTTAGCGCGTTCAAGTAATCCGTTTAAGGCTTGAATGTCTTGTGATTCTGCTTTTTCTCCATTTTTAGCGACTGTATCTGCGAAACTTAAATATGTTTTAGCAAGTTTCATATCTGATTCATCGGTTTGGGCAAACAATTGTCTTAAACTTCTACAGTTATTTTCATTTAAAACTTCAGTTAAGCCGCGTTTAAATGCAGATAATTCTTCTTTACTAAATTCAGTAAGGTGATTTCTTAATTTTGAAGCTATAAAATTCAAATCTTCGGTAGGTAAACCTGTTAATCTTCCGCTAAATGCAACTTGTGAACGTCCGCACATTTCTTTAGGACCGCCCAATTGTTCAGGTGCAGGTTCTTGAGGTTGTGGGTTTTCAACAGGAGGTTCAGTTGCCTTGTGTTGAGGTTTAGCAAATGCGACATTACTCATATTTTGAGTTGAGATAGATAAATTTTCCATTGAATGTACTCCTTTTAACTACACTGATTACACTAAGTATTGAAAATAATAATACATGTAATTACAGAAAATTGCGTGGATAACGTCCGATAATTTCTATAATAATCGTTGCATTTAGTGATATCAGTGTATTGTAGCTGTTTGTAACGAAATATTACAAATATAAAATCCAACGCTTGATTTTTATTTTTGTTAGGGATAACATAATAAATGTGCAGTGAATGCATTGCACCTCAGAAATTTTTATAAAACCAGATACTTAGAAAGTTATTTATCTAAAAACGAAAGTTTTATCAAGATTGAAAGAAATTAAAATTTATCCCTTGACTTTAAAAGTTTAGGTGGTAAGATAAGGAAACCGACAAGGTTCGGTGAAGGAAATAGTCAATAGCGAAGGGATGTATAATCAATAGCGTTGATTGAAAAATATTCTTCGAACATTGAAAACAGAATAGCTGAAACGAAAGTTGTGACAAACAACAAACTTGTTAATTCAAAGCAAATGATTCAGAACAAATAAACGCAAAGCGAAAGCTAGCGAACAATAAAAGAAGTCGAGCAGATTATTTAGTTAGCCCTAAATAATCGATGGACATAAACTTTCTGACAATGGAGAGTTTGATCCTGGCTCAGGACGAACGCTGGCGGCGTGCTTCATACATGCAAGTCGAA
>QHME01000005.1:0-537 GCA_003258735.1 Candidatus Melainabacteria bacterium | reverse complement strand
GGACCACCAAGGCGACGATCAGTAGCTGGTTTGAGAGGATGATCAGCCACAATGGGACTGAGACACGGCCCATACTCCTACGGGAGGCAGCAGTAGGGAATTTTGCGCAATGGGGGAAACCCTGACGCAGCAACGCCGCGTGAACGAGACGCCCTTCGGGGTGTAAAGTTCTGTCAGTAGGGACGAAAAAATGACGGTACCTACAGAGGAAGCACCGGCTAACTCCGTGCCAGCAGCCGCGGTAATACGGAGGGTGCAAGCGTTGTCCGGAATCATTGGGCGTAAAGAGTTCGTAGGCGGTATGTAAAGTCAGGTGTTAAAGGCAGGGGCTCAACTTCTGTACGGCACTTGATACTTGCAAACTAGAATGCGGTAGAGGTAAAGGGAATTCCTGGTGTAGCGGTGAAATGCTTAGATATCAGGAGGAACATCGGTGGCGTAAGCGCTTTACTGGGCCGTAATTGACGCTGAGGAACGAAAGCCAGGGTAGCAAATGGGATTAGATACCCCAGTAGTCCTGGCCGTAAACGATGGATA
>QHME01000017.1 GCA_003258735.1 Candidatus Melainabacteria bacterium | reverse complement strand
TTCTATCCAAGGAGCTTTTGGTCAATTTCTTCACCAATTCGGTCATCCGATTATGTTATTAATTTGTTTATTCCTTTTGTGGCTGGGTATAAAAAAACAATTTGAGCCATTGTTGCTCGTACCTATCGCTTTTGGCGGTTTGCTATCTAACATTCCGCTAGCAGGAATTGCTGACCCTAACGGATTTTTAGGGATAATCTATGAAGCAGGTATTCATAAAGGATTGTTTCCGCTAATTATCTTTATGGGTGTTGGCGCAATGACAGATTTCGGACCTTTAATCGCAAACCCTAAAACGGCATTATTAGGAGGGGCAGCACAATTTGGTATATTTGGTGCACTTTTATTAGCTTTATGCTGCTTTGGATTTACGCTACCGCAATCTGGTGCTATCGGCATTATCGGTGGTGCGGATGGTCCAACATCAATATTCGTAACATCAAGACTTGCTCCAGAATTATTAGGAGCAATCGCAGTTGCAGCTTATTCATACATGGCATTAGTTCCGGTTATCCAACCACCTATTATGAAAGCTTTAACTACAGATAAAGAACGTAAAATTCAAATGGAACAATTGAGAGTTGTAACAAAAAGAGAAAAAATCGTATTCCCTCTTGTTGTATTATTCTTGTGCATAATATTCTTACCTGATGCATGTCCATTAGTTGGAGCTTTAACATTTGGTAACTTATGTAAAGAATGTGGTGTAGTAGATAGATTATCTGATACTATGCAAAACGCACTAATCAACATTGTTACAATATTCCTTGGTCTATCCGTTGGTTCTAAATTATCTGCAGAACAATTTTTGACAGTACAAACACTATTCATCTTGGTTCTTGGTGTCATCGCATTTTCATTTGCAACAGCAGGTGGTGTATTGATGGCAAAACTTATGAACTTGTGTGAAATTATTACTGCAAAAATGCAAGGAAGAGAGCCTAAATTGATTAACCCATTGATTGGTTCAGCAGGGGTTTCAGCTGTTCCAATGGCAGCTCGTGTATCAAACAAAGTAGGTTTGGAATACAACAACCAAAACTATCTGCTTATGCACGCAATGGGTCCAAACGTTGCCGGTGTAATTGGTTCAGCAGTAGCAGCAGGCGTATTGCTTGCTCTATGTAAATAATTTCGATTTGGCAAAACATTTTATTAAATCCGACCTTTTACAGGTCGGATTTTTTTATATAATAAGAATTAAAAAAGAGGAGATTACTATGACGAAAAAAATTGCAATATTAACTTCAAATAATTCTAAAATACTTGAGGCTGTCACTGAATATTTTAAAGACAACAAAGATGTTGAAATAACATGCCTGTCTGATAGCGTAGATTCTGAGCCGCTAAAAAAAGCGCAAGAGCTTAGCATTAAAAACAGATATCTGCCAAATGAAGAAAACACCCAATATTTTGGAGCAAATAATTTTGATATAGTTGCAATAGCAGATTATGAACAAGAAATAAGCACTTCAACAATTGAGTGTTCAAAATTCATCAACTTACACCCATCTTTATTACCTGCATTTGAGGGTAAAGATTCACTACAAAGAGCTTACACCTCAGGTGTAAAAGTAAGTGGAATAACAATTCACCATGTTACTGATGAAAATTTTTACGATAAAATTATTGCTCAATATCCTGTTTTGATAGGCTTAACAACACATTTTGGAGAATTTTGTGCAGAAATAGATACAGTTAGCGCAAAAGTTTATCCTGTTGTAATTGACACATTGTTAAACGACAAAGTCTTTGATTTTCAAGACCTGTTCAAATCCTCTTGTCACAAAAGCGGAGGATGTTCAGGCAATTGTGATAACTGCCATTAAAATTATTTGTCATTGACTACAATATTTAACTTATCAATAACACCATTAAAAAACGTTTTATTAGCTTTTTTTGATGGTTTTATTGTGCGAATTTCAGGGGCAACTACCGCTGGATTATTTGATTTAATCCTACCTGAATATATTGATTTAATCTCTTTTATAACTGTTTCATTCATTATTGTTCAAGCCTCTTAACTAATGTCGTATGGGGTAAATAAAATTCTTCCTACCATGTCTGTTTTATTATTATAACACTTCCATAGGTTCAATTGCAAAATCTATAACAAATGTTTCATTTGTTGAAAATGCCAAGCTTAAAGCTTCGTCGATTTGGTCAACAGTGGATACCCTAATTCCCTGTAAGCCATAGCTTTGAGCTAACTTTACAAAATCAGGATTTGAAATTTTAGTTTGAGAATAATGACTATGACATTGCTTTTCTTGCAGTTGTCTAACCATACCCAAATAACCATTATTCAAAATCATAATTTTTATATTCAAATGGTAATCAGCGCATGTCGCAAGTTCATGAAGTCCCATTTGAAAAGAACCATCTCCAGTAATACAAACAACTGGATTTTCAGACTTTGCAACAGCAACACCAATTGCTGCAGGGAAACCAAACCCCATAGTACCGGAACCACCAGATACTAAAATTCGTCTATCTTTATTTTGTGAGATATTTTGAACTGCCCACAATTGATGTTGTCCGACCTCTGATGTAAATGTAATAGATTTACCTTTAGTAAATTCTTCAATCTTGCGCAAAACTTCAAAAGAATGGAGCAAGTTCGTTTTCCTCTCCCTGAAAACATTTAATTTACGCAAATCTTGTACTTTTCTCAACCAATTTTCAAAAATCTGTTCTCGGCAATCTAATTCATTTAATTTTGTCAAGAAATCTTTGATATCACAAACGATATAGTCCGTAGCCTTTACAAAGTTTGAAATTTCCTTTTCGTTTATATCAATTTGAATAAATTTTGAATCAAAATCCGATTTTTCAAACATACAAGTAATACGGTCATTAAATCTAGCACCAAGAGAGATAATTAAATCTGACTCTTTTAAAAGCTGATTTGCAGCCTTGTCCCCAAAAATTCCAATCATACCTAAATAGTTTGGCAAATTTTGAGGAAATGTTCCTAACCCCATCATTGTTGAAACTATAGGAATATTCATAACTTTTACAAATTTTTCTAATTCATTTTCAGCTTTTGAATGAACAACTCCACCACCAGCTACAATTACAGGTCTTGCTGAACTTAAAATTCTTTCATATATTCTTTGAACATCAGCAGCTTTTACCAAAGATTCTTTTGGTAAATTCACAGAAACATTTTTATATAGCGCATCTTGCTTAAATATATCTTTTACCATATCAATTACAACAGGACCTTTTTTGCCTGAATTTGCCAGAGTAAAAGCTTCAATTAAAACATCCTGAATTTCATCAGCAGATTTTATTTGATAGACTTTCTTGGTACAAGATTTTGTAATATCGCAAATATCAGCCTCTTGAAATGCATTTTTACCAAGCAAATTATTAAAAACCTGACCGGTCAAAACTACAAGCGGATACCCATCAAGATAAGCATTAACTATACCAGAAACGGTATTAGTTGCTCCAGGACCTGATGTAACAAGAACAACTCCGCATTTTCCCATAACCCGTGCATATCCTTCCGCAGCATGTACTGCAGACTGTTCATGACGAACCAAAATATGCCTTATATCTGATTGATTATATAATTCGTTATACAAATCTAAAACAATACCCCCAGGATAGCCAAATATAGTATCCACCCCAAGATCTGCAAGTGTATCTATAAGAATTTTTGCTCCATTTTTGATGCATGTATTATTTTTGGTTAGCATAAATTATAATCCCCATATCACAATCATTTTATCATAGACAAAACATTCTGGCAAAACATAGCGGAACTTTATAAAATAAAGTTCCGCCAAATTTGTTACACTTATATTTGAGCTTATTTTCCAATTAAAGTATTCCAAGCATCTTTTTTCTTTTGAAGAGCTTTTTGGTTAGCAGCTTGTCTTGCTCGAGCGTCTTTTTGTGCTTGTTCATGTTTTTTCTTTAGTTCTTGTTTTTTCTTTTCTAAAGCTTGTTGACGTTCTTTTTGAGCTTTTTCTGCATCCTTCTTCGCTTGTTCATGTTTTTTCTTCAATTCTTGTTGTTTCTTTTCCCAAGCTTTTCTGTTAGCAGCTTGTCTTGCTTGAGCATCTTTTTGTGCTTGAGTTACAGCTTGTTCATGCTTATTAACGTTGTTTGCAGCATTTTGCAAAGCGTCACCGATAGTACCGGCATTAGCTACAGAGCCCAAACCTACAACTGATAAAGCTAATAATGAAACTAATAATTTTTTCATTCCTTTTCTCCTTTCACTTGGTCAGGTTTCAAAGATTCCAACTTACTCTTTTTTGCATCTAACCTTTTTTGTATATACTCTAACTCTATTTGTTTTTTTGCTCGAATTTTGTCTTGTTTTTTTATTTCTTTGTTATTCTTTATATATCTTTTAGAACGATTTTTAAGTTGTTTTTGTTCATTTATTTGTTCTGAAGTTGGCTTACTCTTATCAATATTAGAAAACTCTATATCTTCAACTCCTTGAGTTGATTGTATCGGCTCAACCTTAGATAGCACAGGCAATGCAACACAACCAAAAACCAACATTGCAAATAAACACTTAAACACTATTTTCATAATCTGAGCATAGCGCAAATTCTAGTATTTTGCAATAATTTCAGAGATACCCTTTTTAGCAACTTCAAAGATTTCAATCATCTTGTCAAATTCGTAAGGTTCTCCCTCTGCAGTTGTTTGAAATTCTATTATTTTACCACTTTTAGTTAATACAACATTTGAATCGACTTGAGCATGGGAATCTTCCGCATAATTTAAATCCAAACGAACTTCACCATCAACAATCCCTGCTGAAATTGCACCAACAGGTTCTATAATCGGAGAGTCTTTAAGAGTTCCGTTTTCGATAAGCTTATTTACAGCATCTTGCAACGCAACAAATCCACCGCAAATACTTGCCGTTCTTGTTCCACCATCAGCTTGAATAACATCAGCATCAATTGTAATTGTCAAATCAGGCATCTTTTCTAAATCAACACAAGCTCTCAAACTTCTACCTATTAATCTTTGGATTTCTTGAGTTCTGCCTGAAATCTTTGTTCTTTCTCTTTGACATCTGGTTGAAGTCGATGAAGGTAACAATGAATATTCTGCAGTCAACCAACCGCGTGGGTCATCTTTTGCCATCCATTTTGGTTTACCTACCTCAACTGATGCGGCGGTAATAACTTTTGTATCTCCAAACTCAACAAGCACTGAACCTAGCGCATTTTTAGTATAATTTCTTGTGAATTTTACCTCACGAGTTTGATTGTTTTCTCTATTCTCGAGTCTCATATTATTCTCCTTTTCCATAATCCCACATATAAATTTGCCCACAGTATTTGCAAACAGCATGTTCATTCATAAATTGCAAATCCGGCACAAAGGTATATCCATCCACCGATATTTCAATTTCACCTTTATCATTATACCTTTGCGAAAATTTTCGATTACCGGTATATTCAGGCGAAAACATCAATTCAAACTTATCAACAGATTTACAATTTTTGCAAATAAACATGATTAGTAATCCTCGTTGTTAGTATCCTTTTTAACTTTGCGAATCCTTTTTTGAACACTTGCAGATGGACGGTATTGAGAAATCTCAGCCAAGTTTGTATACCACAACGTCCAACAAATACTCCTCATCGGAAGAGTCAAACCTGTCACAATGAATGATAAAATAGAGGTGAATATAGCCTTTGATATCATCTCGTTTGTAATAATTTCCATCTTAAAATGAACTAAGATTCTATTTGTCAAATCAAGCGGAACCATATTTGATATAAAATTAAATATCGGACAAATTTTATCTGTCAAATTCAAGAAATCAAATACTACAGTAATTCCTTCTGTGATTATATAAATTGAGAAAAAGGATAAAATGGCAAGCAAAAGAAATGTTCTAAGCCAATTTCCGCGTACCAAAATAAAACTTCTTTTGAAACATTCAGGAATTGATAACTCTGGTTCAAATGTAAATACTTGATACACCAAAATAAAATAAATCCACAATACAAATCCCGGAATTACAAAAAATATACTGCTCGCCATTGAACTCAAAAATCCGACAACAAACAGCAACATCACAAATTGAAAAGTTCTTCTTGTGGCAACTTCATTATGAGATTGAAAATCGTAGACTTTGCCTGTATTTAACGCACCTTCGGTCATAGAGTTAAGCGCAACATAGGCAACCATAAAATCCCAAAAAGCTTTTACGAATATCAATAATCCGGGAGCTGCCAAAAGAACCACAAGCAACAAAGCTGAAGGTACACTATCAACTTTTGCAATAACTTTGTCTGATAATCCTAAGGTCAACCCAAACGCAAGCGAAATACCAATCACCTGCCCAAAGACAGGAAATAGCATATACGTAAAGAATTTATCAATATTTGAAAAGTAAATTTTAATACCTTCAAACAACACTAACCAAATACTGTTTCCAACCTTACTTTTGGACATAAACCCTCCTTTGTTGTATTATAATTTTATTACAAATAGGTTTAGAAAAACAATGGATAATTACAAAGACTTAATTAAACAATTAACAAAAGAAGATTTTGAGAGCGGAAAAGTAAATCTGCACATACATACAACATATTCTGATGGTAAAGCAGAATTTAAAGATATCGTAAAGCAAGCTAAGAATGGGAATTATAAAGCTTTTGCAATAACTGACCACAATACGGTTCAAGGACATATAGATAACCCTGAATCTGGCGCAATTACCGGTATTGAGTTTGATGTTTGGTACAAATACATATTTTTGCATTTGTTAGCTTATGGAATAGATGTTCATAACGAAAACCTTGCAAAATTCTACGCAAAAGATAAACGTGGTACAGAAGCTGATATTATCAGATTTTTTTCAAAACGTAATATTGAAGAACTTATTGATGCAATCCACGCAGCAGGAGGAATAGCTGTTTTGGCTCATCCATGCTGTTGTTGGGCTCTTTCAATGGATGATTTTGTCCGAGATATGGTAAATATTGGACTTGATGGGATTGAAGTTTATTATCCGTATCCTAGATGGAGAAAATATATTAAATTTTCTAACCCATCACAAATTGAATCCATCGCTGATAAATATGGCTTAATCAAAACCGGTGGTACAGATTGCCACGAAGAAAAGCTGTAAAAACATTACATTTGCATAGGACAAATATAAAAAATTTGAGATACTGAAAAATATTCAGCATCTCAATATACATAATGTCATTCATAATTATTTTCAGAATTCAGAACAAAACTATTAATATTTTACTCTTCTTTTAAGTGTTTAATATGTTTCCAAATATAAATTCCGCCAAGAATTACGCAAGCAACAATAATAACAGCATCAAATTTGTGCCAAATTGATTTCAACCTGTCTAAATGTTCCCCTAACTTTAATCCAACATAAACCAATACGTAACTCCAAATTAAAGAACCTAAAAATGTCAAAGTAAAAAATGTTCTTTTTCTAGCTTTCAAAATCCCTGCAGGAAGTGAGATAAATGTTCTGATTACTGGTAGCATTCTGCATAAGAAAAATGCCCAATCCCCATATTTGTCAACCCATTTGTCTGCCTCATCCAAATCTTTTTTAGAAACAAGTAAGTACTTTCCATACTTCTCAAAAAACTTTCTTCCGCCAAAGTACCCCAAATAATAAGATGGTATAGAACCCAACACACACCCAACTGCACCTGCAATAGCTGCCATGTGAAAGTTCAAAACACCTTTACTAACCAAAAAACCTGCAAACGGCAAAACTGCCTCAGACGGCAACGGAATATTACAAGATTCAATTGCCATTAATAATGCGATTCCAGCTGGGCCCATTGCTGAAATAACACCTTCAATCCACGCAACCAAGCCGGCTAATATACTATCTAACATAAATTTTTCTCCCTAATCTTTTTCTGAACCGATTATATCATAAAGGATAATTTGTGGAAAGGTATAGAAATAGAACTGTCATTTCATCAAATAATGTTTACCACTACACATAAATTCTGTCGGCTTAGTAAAGCCGACCTACAAAAATTTAAGGTGGGCTAGTGAGCCCACCCTACTTTCTAAAAAAAATTTTTCATAATATAAATATGTTTTATTTGAGATACTGAAACAAGTTCAGCATGACAGAAGTAAAATGTCATTCTGAAAGCTTTGAAATTTTGTGTAAGTATACGAACACATAAATTTCTTGCTATTCAGAATCTCTAACTTAGCAAATTTTGTAGATGGTAGACAAACAGACGGCGAAACATCAAAGATGCTTCACCGTCTAATTTTTCAGCAAAATACTGACTTTCAAATTTTAACAAGTCCAAAACGTACTAATTCATGTCACTTACGCTTGGAACATAATATTGGAATGTATCAGGACCGTTATTAGGGAAAACTAATGAGAATGGTTGATTTTGACGAATCAAACCGGCTTTTCCTTTGAATACTGCAGGAAATTCTTTTGTTACAGGAAGATTTTCTTCTTGGTAATTTACATAGCTAACAGGAACAAATACAAATCCACCATTTTGTTGCGGAACTACTTTACCTGTAACTTGGAAACCTTGAAACAACATTAAATCATAATCTAATCTTGTATTCGCATTCATTTGGACATGCAAAACTTGTGGGGGATTAGTAGTTTGAAAATCTTCTAACGCTGTAACTTGAACAGTTTTTGCCTGTGCCATTCCCAAAGAAAGAACAAACGCTGCAAACAACATAAATAACTTTTTCATTTTGACTTTACTCCTTTTCTATATAATTTATCTTTATTTTTGAGATTCTACATTTTTTATTTTATCACTTTTTTCCTTAAATTTTAAGAAAAAATGCATATTTTCTTCAATATTTAAATCTTCACCTTTTTCTACCAATGACAACGGAGAAGACTCATAAGCAGACACTGCCGAAGATTTTACGCGATTGCCTTCTTCATTTTTAACAGCACCTGATACTGCCGCAACACCAACAGACAAACCTTTTACAAAGAAACTGCCAACACCAAGTGCAGCATTTTTTGCAAGTCCGCCCTTGTCAATTGGTTTTGAATAAGATGCTACAATGTGCGAATTTACCGTATACAAATTTCCTTCCAAATCTTTATAAGATTTTAAACAGAACGAAAAACCTGCATCACGTTTTAATCTTTTTGGACTGACAACATCAAACAAATCTCCTGTCATTATATCACCTGAACTAAGTGTAATGGAATCCGTCAGAACAAGAGGTTCTAGAAGTTGTACAGATACAGACTTTGGCGGTTTTGCCGTTGAAAAACTATCAAGAGCTCGAACCTCTACGGTCTGCGCGTATGCTTTACTGAACATACCAGATAATAGTAATAAAAAAACAAAATATAAAAATTTTTGCCTCATTTATACCAGCCCCTTTGAAAAACATCATAACAAATTTTAAAACAAATTTCAAATATTCAATAATATCAAGCTTTTTCAAAATATTTTGCAAGATATTTTCCGGTATAAGAATCTTTACATTTAGCAACTTCTTGTGGTGTACCCTGCGCAACAATTCTACCACCATCAACACCGCCTTCCGGCCCTAAATCAATGATATGATCGGCAATTTTGATTAAATCAAGATTATGTTCAATCATAAGAATAGTATTACCTTGATCAGCGAGAGCGTGAAGTATCTTTGCAAGCTTATCTAAATCCGCCCAATGTAAACCTACTGAAGGTTCATCTAGCAAATATAAAGTTTTTCCTGTTGAGCGTTTATTTAATTCCGCTGCAAGTTTAATACGCTGAGCCTCTCCACCGGACAATGTTGTCGCACTTTGCCCAAGTTTCATATAATCTAAACCTACATCATTAAGCGTTTGTAATTTATTCTTTATAGTAGGAATACTGTCAAAAAACTCAAGAGCCTCTTTAACACTCATATCAAGGACATCAGAAATAGTTTTGCCTTTATATTTAACTTCAAGAGTTTCCCTGTTGTAACGTTTACCCTTACAAATATCACATTTGACATATACATCTGACAAAAAGTTCATTTCAATTTTAACCAAACCATCACCTTTGCAAGCTTCACAGCGACCGCCTTTAACGTTAAAACTAAATCTTCCAGGTTTATATCCGCGAACTTTTGACTCATTTGTTTTAGCAAAAAGTTCTCTAATTGGCGTAAAAACGTCAGTATAAGTTGCCGGATTAGAACGAGGAGTTCTACCAATTGGCGATTGGTCAATGTCAATAACTTTGTCGATGTTTTCAAAACCGAAAATTTCATCAACACCCTGTGGCTTTGGTTTGTTTTTACGCAATTTATGTGCTGCATATTCAAACAAAATTTCTTGCATAAGTGTTGACTTTCCTGATCCGGAAACACCTGTTAATATAACTATTTTACCCAGAGGGATATCTACATCGATATTTTTCAAATTGTTAAGATGTGCATTTTTAATTTCTAAGAAATTACCATTACCTTCACGCAATTTAGTCGGAATAGGAATAAATTTTTCACCACTCAAATATTTTCCTGTAATGGAATCTTCTGCCGCAATAATATCATCTACTGCACCTTGTGCTATAATTTTTCCGCCGGCAATACCTGCACGAGGTCCGATATCAACAATATAATCAGCACTTCTGATTGTATCTTCATCGTGTTCAACTACAATCAAGGTATTTCCGAGATTTCTCAATTTAAACAATGTTTTTATGAGCATATCATTATCACGTTGATGCAATCCGATTGATGGTTCGTCTAATACATACAATACTCCGCTCAAACCACTACCAATTTGAGATGCTAATCTGATACGCTGAGATTCACCACCTGACAAAGTTCCTGCCATACGCGCCAAATCAAGATAATGCAAACCTACATCACTCAAAAATTTTAAACGAGCACGAATTTCATCCAAGATCTGCTTTGCAATTTTCATTTGATATTCTGTCAAATCAAGATACAAATCGGTTATAAACTGAAATTCATCATCTATGGACATTTTCGTAAATTCATAAATATTTTTGTTCCGAATTTTGACAGCCAAAGGAAAAGGTTTCAATCTTGCTCCACCACAAGCTGGACAAGGTTTTGCTACCATAAACTTTTCTATTTCTTCTCTCCAATAATCTCCGGATGCATCATTATAGCGTTTTTCAAGGAACGGAATAACTCCAACAAACGGCTGAATATTTGTTTGGTATCTGTGTGTCCCAAACTGTTGAACTTTAATTTTTATCGGCTTTTTTGTACCATATAATATTATGTCTTGCTGCTCTTTTGTCAAATCTTCAAATGGAGTATCCATATCAATCTCACATTCTGAGCAAACTGAAGACAAAAGGTCGTGATAATAAGTCGTAGCACTACGAGTAGCCCAAGCATAAATCGCCCCTTGATTAAGAGAGAGAGATTTATCAGGCACAACTAAATCTGGGTCAACTACAAAATCCGCACCTAACCCTGAACATCTTTCACACGCACCATAAGGCGCATTGAAAGAAAAAATTCTCGGAGTAAGTTCTTCAAAACTAATGTTACAATCAGGACATGCCAGCTTTTCACTAAAAACAACCTCTTGAGCACCGACAACATCCACTACTACAATACCATCAGCCTTTTTTAGGGCGATTTGTACACTGTCAGCAATTCTTGATGTTGCAGATTCTTTTACAACAATTCTATCTACAACAACACTGATTTCGTGTTTTTTAGTTTTAGCCAGTTCTATTTCTTCTTCATCAAGGTTGTAAACTTCACCATCAACCATTACTCTCACAAACCCTTCTTGTCTTAATTCTTCAAAAAGGGATGAGTATTCGCCTTTTTTACCTCTGACAATGGGCGCGAGAATCTGGATTTTTGTACCTTCACCTATCGCAAGAATTTTATTAACAATTTCATCCAAAGTTTGAGGTTTAATTTTCTTACCGCAAACAGGACAATATGGAGTTCCAACTCTTGCGTACAACAATCTTAAATAATCATAGATTTCTGTAATTGTACCAACAGTAGAACGCGGATTATTACTCTTTGACTTTTGATCAATAGAAATTGCAGGGGACAAACCATCGATATACTCAACATTTGGTTTATCCATCTGACCCAAAAATTGTCTTGCATAGGTGGACAAGCTTTCTATATATCGTCTTTGACCCTCTGCAAAGATTGTATCAAACGCCAAAGAACTCTTACCTGAGCCTGATACACCTGTAAAAACTATTAATTCATTTTTTGGGATTTCTAAAGAAACATTTTTTAAATTATGTTCTTTCGCTCCCACTATTTTAATCCTATCTGCCATACAAACATTATTATACGAGAGTAAAGATTTTTCAAATATCGTACAAACACATAGGTCATTGTCATTCTGGAAGATTAGAAAATTTGTGCGAAGAATAAGCACAAAATTTTCTTGCTGTTCAGAATCCCAAACCAAACAAATTAAACTATATCACCCTCAACATTTACAAAAACTCAAAAATATGGTATAATGACAGGTATTCCAACCCCAGCCAAAATAAAGGTATTTTCCTTGAGAAAGGAAACTTTTTACTATGGGAAAATCTTCTAAATACCCTGCTTACGCAACTGGAAATATCAATATCAATGGAAATAATGTTGCATCCACATCTAAACAAAATAATACAGTAAACAGCTCTTACAATATGTCAGACTTGGAAAAATCAATTTACGACGGAGTACAAAGCAATTTAGCACAATCTTTGGGAAATTTATTCGCTATATCTGATGAGAAACAAAAGCAATGGAATAGCCAACTTGAGACTTATAAAAAACAAGGAATCAAAGCAATCAACGACATCTATACTCCAATGGAAACTGCGCTAAAAAATGATATCGCATCTAGGTTTGGAAACTTGGATAACTCAATATTTATGAATAATTTGAGCAGTATTACGGATAATAAAGCACAAGCTGTTGCAGACTTGAGCGACAATATTTTATCTAAACAAAGTGACTTATATAACACAGAACTTGCAAATAGAATGAATTACGTAAATACACTTAACAACCTTTATAATGGGTTTAACAACAACATCCTAAACTATATGCAATTCGCACTAAAAAACTCAGAATCAGGCAACAACTATAATGACAGAGCGTATAAAGCAAAAATTCAGCAACAGCAAATGTTTTTAAATACATTAAACGCGATTGCAAACTTAGGTACACAAGGGATAAATGGGTACAAAACACTGACTGATGTAGCCGCAAGCAAGGTTAAATCCAAGACTACATAAAACTTATAACAAACTTTGGGCGATTGAAAATTTCAATCGTCCTCTTTCATTTTGTTAAGAAAGATTAAGAAAAATTTTCAAAATTAGCAATCATATAAATAATATATACTTTATATATACAAGAACATAATTTATAGGACAACTGCCATGATTGACTTTGGAAAATTTCAACAATCAAGAATAGCGCATAATACTTTTATGCCTCAACATGTCAGACCGTCAAAAGCTGGCGGTATGCCTCCTATGTTTGAATCAAGACCACAAGTAACAACTTATACCGAAATAAACATTGATAACACAATTGGACCAAAGGGTTTCTGGGGATTTGCACTAGGATTCGCTCAAGGAATTTTACCATTTTTAGGTTCAAGAACATCTAACCAAATCTGTACAATTAACCAATCACAACAAACTCAAATCGCGCAACAACCGTCACAAAATAATGAACTTGCAAACTTACGACAACTTTTTGGTTCAAAATTTACGATTATCGCAGAAGACGGTGGCAAATATACCGCAACAGATAAAAACGGCAAACTTGTTGGTAATAACCTATCATATCAAGAAATGAAAGATGAATTAAGCAAAGCAAATACATCTGAACATCAAGGAACAACAACAAACACTGACCCTAAAACAAACACCGATCCTAAAACAAATACTGACCCTTCAACAACGACACCGAAAAACCCTCAGGATGAAGCTCAAGGAGGAAAAGTCGATACTGGTAATGGTGCAGGAGCAGGAGCTACTGCAGGAGCATCTCACGCTCATCATTCTTCTGGTTCTCCTAAAGGTTGGTATAGAGCAACCAGTGATAAATCTCCAACCATCAACGGAGCATCACCACAAGGTAAAAACGCAAGCCAATTGACATCTTTAGTTCTTGGTACAAAATTAATGGGTTCACTAACAGCAAAACAACAAGCTGAACTTAGAGATGAAATTATTCGCAAAAACCCTAGCGTATTTGATAAAAATGGCAACCCTAAACCGGGAGCAGATTATAGCAAATTAGATGTACCTTCAATGCAATATATTAAAGAGAAATACACACTTGCTAAAAATGGCAGCAGAGCACATGATGATATATATTCAGGCACAATTAAACACAAAGCTAAAAATGGCGACTATGTAAAACTTGATAAAAACGGCAAATATAGATTCTATAACAAAAACGGTCAAGCCATGACAGAAATAGAATTTAGAAAGCAACACCCTACAATCAATATTTCCAATATCAGAGGAGGAGGGTACAGTTCTCAAAAAGGAACAAGAATACGAGGCTCTGAAGGCAGATATGCTGAAAAGAGTGGCAAAGGATGGAAATACTACAGCTCTCAAGGCATGGAACTAAAAGCTGATTATATCAAAAAGAAAGACCCTCAATTGTATTACAGAACAAACCCTAGCGCAAGGTCGGATGCTATGACTCCACGCCCAACCAGTGGCAGAACTCAATGGCAATAATTTTTTGTAACGAAATATTACAAAAATCACCCTCTTATGAAATTGAACGCCGATTATATACTTTATATATATAAGAGTACAAATAAGAGGACAGAGCAATGGGCATGTATGGCGCAGGAAACGCGTTCGGACTAAATTACAAACCGATAGGCGTAAATTACCAACAACCACAAGTTAAAAGGCACTATGGACCGATTGGACCAAGACAAATGCCTCAGCAGCAATCTACAACCATAGTTAATATTGATAATACCATTGGTCCAAAAGGATTTTGGGGATTTGCACTTGGGTTTGCACAAGGGATTTTACCATTTTTAGGTTCAAAAGCATCCAGTCAAATCAGTACAATCAACCAAACTCAACAAGCACAAACGGCTCAACAACCTTCTAACAATAATCAACTTGCAAACTTGAAGGCACTGTTTGGCGCAAAATTTGAAATTGTTCAAGACTCTGACGGTAGGTTCAGTGCGACTAACAAATCTACAGGAGAGCTTGTTGCTAATAATGACAGCTATGAAGATACAAAAGCCAAATTGAGCGGAACAAACACAAAACCAAAACAGGAAACTCAAGGAGACCCAAAACCTAAAACACCAGCGGCTGGAACTGACCCTAAACCAGGAACGCAAGACCCTAAACCAGATAACAAATACGGAACGGCAGCATCTGCAAAAGATATACTCGGATATAAAGGAGTAATCACAGTACATGATGGAGGTGAAAGCCGAGTAAACGGTGATATTAAACGTGACAATTGTAGCTTTGAAGGCGGCTCAGAAAAGGATTTTCCAACCAAAATTAAAGTTGGAAGTTTTGAATATAAATTTGAACGAATGGACGGCAACCACGCAATATATAGTTCAGTATCAGGCAACGGCGATGAATACAGGCTTGAAAAGAACAGCGATGGCACATTCGCACTAAACCAATATGACGGAGATAAAGGTTTCAACCAAGTAGATATTTCAGCAAAAAAACAAAAAGAAATTGAAGGAGGCTAAACTCAAATTATAATCTGAAACAAGATTACTAAACCAAACAATTGAATAATTAAAGACAACTAAATTCCTTTCCGATGTATGTACTACAAAAGAAAGGAATTTTTTATGGCTAAAATTATCGAAGGAAAAAGAAGAGTTATAAAACTATCTACAGACGATGTACTAAACATTATCCGCGAATATCAGCAACTGGTAACAAACAAAAGCTGTTGTTACGAACACACAAGAGAAATTTTAAATAAGAATCCAATGTTCATTCCAGAAGATTAGCAAAAATACCTGCACATAAAAAAAAAGTCATTCTTAAAGAGATAAAAAAACAAACAGGTCACCCTGAATTGACTAGAATATGAGTTGATATGAAATCGAAACGTAATATTCTGTTCCTACTCGGCGTTTCGAAATCTCTAATCTATCACATAGGTCTATGTCATTTTGAGTTGTCAATAATAAGGACTCATCACACAAGTCATCAATTTGCATAGTAGGCATGTTCATAGTATTATCAAATCAAAAGGATTTATACTATGCAATTTATTGACAAAGCGAAAATAAAGATTTCTTCAGGCAAAGGCGGAAATGGTGTTGTTGCTTGGAGACGTGAAAAATTTGTAGATAAAGGCGGACCTGCAGGCGGTGATGGAGGAAAAGGCGGAAGTGTTTACCTAATAGCCGACGAAGGACTATCTACCCTGCTTGATTTTACATACCGTTCAATATTCAAAGCAGATAACGGTGAAAACGGTTTCAAAAAAAGTATGCACGGAAAAAGTGCAAAAGATTTATATATCAAAGTTCCTGCCGGCACAATCGTAAAAGATTTGAAAACTGGTAACATTATTGCAGATTTAACCAAACATGAGCAAACCGTACTTGTTGCAAAAGGCGGAAGAGGTGGAAGGGGAAATACTCACTTCTGCACCCCTCAAAATCGAGCACCGCAATACTGTGAACCTGGAGAACCAGGAATAGAGAGAGAATTACAGCTTGAATTAAAACTTTTAGCTGATGTCGGCTTATTAGGGTTTCCAAACGCTGGGAAATCAACTTTCATAAGCAGAGTTTCTGCAGCCAAACCTAAAATTGCTGATTACCCGTTTACAACAATTGTTCCAAATCTTGGAGTTGTAAGAAAATCTACAGGAGATGGATACGTTATTGCTGATATTCCTGGACTTATTGAAGGTGCATCAGAAGGAGTGGGACTTGGGCACGACTTTTTGCGCCATGTCGAAAGATGCAGATTTTTGCTCCACATAATTGATGGAACAGAAGAAAATCCTATAAAAAATTACCAAATTATCAACGCTGAATTAGCAAAGTATTCAGAAAAATTGTCTCATCTTTATCAAATCGTTGCAATTAACAAAATTGACGCGATTGAACCTGAAAAAATCGATGAGCTAAAACAAGAATTTGATAAACTAGGAATTAAACCATACTTTATTTCTGCAGTAACGGGAGAAAATATTGAATCATTAAAGCATGAACTTGAAAATAAAGTTAATACAATCGAAAAACCTGTTTCTGAAGTTAATATTGAAGAAGATTTGGCTGCTACAGATAATAACGACGGTTATTGGGATGTTCAAAAAATTAGCAAAGACACATTTATGGTTACAGGTGGCAGAATAATAAGGATTTCACAAGTAACTGACCCTCGTAGTACAGAACAAATTATCAGATTCCAAAACATTATGATTAGTATGGGCATTATGGATGAACTAAAACATATAGGAATCCAAAACGGCGACACAATCATCGTTGGTAAACTTGAACTTGAATACTGGGATGATGAAGTTTACAAGTAAACAATAAATTATCCCTTGCAAGATAGAAAAATCAATGCTAAAATTAAAACGTATATAGAAAAATGAGGGTTTTAATTATGGCAAGATTAATCAGACCGACTTGGGCGGTTAGATGTGTACAATCAGGTTGCAAATGCTTATTTGAAGTTGCTAAACTTGAAGATGGAAAACAACAAGAAGTTGTATGTCCAAATTGTGGCGAACACTATGTTTACCCAATCTATGACAATGAAGAAGACGAACAAAAATAGTAAAAATGCTTTTTAATAATACAGACAAAAGATACAACCAATTCAGCGCATATTTGAAAAACAAATTTGGAGCAAAAGTATATAAAATAACTCTTGATGCAGGTTTTTCATGTCCGAATAGAGACGGAACAATATCAACTGGGGGTTGTATTTTTTGTGATGATGGCGGTAGCTTTTCACAAGCTCATTCAAACCTGCTGTCAATCGAAGAACAAGTAAACATCGGTGCAAAAACACTGCATGACAGATTTAAAGCAGAAAAATTCATGTCATATTTTCAAGCATATACAAATACCTATAAACCGGTTAATGAACTTGAAAGAATTTACAAATCTGCACTAAATCATCCTGACGTGATAGGTTTATCTATCGGAACTCGCCCTGATTGTGTTGAAGATGACAAACTTAATTTAATCTCAGAGATAGCACAAGATTATTATACTTGGGTTGAATACGGCTTGCAATCAATTCATAATAAAACCTTGAAAAAGATTAACCGAGGACACGATTTTGACTGCTTCTTGAAAGCTTACGAAAGAACAAAAGAAAAAGGTATCAATGTCTGTACTCACGTAATTTTTGGCCTATGGGAAACGAGAGATGAAAATTTAGAAACAGCACAAAAATTAGCCGAACTTAAAGTTGATGGGGTAAAAATTCACATGCTTTGTGCTTTAAAAGATACAAAGCTTGCTAAACTTTATGAAAATAAAGAAATTGATTTTATGAGTGAAGAAGAGTATGTAAATCTTGTTTGTGATTTTTTGGAAATATTACCTCAGACAACAACAATCCATAGACTTGCAGGCAACGGCTTAAAAAAGAACTTAATAGCTCCAAGATGGCTCGGAGCTAAGCTTGACTGCTTAAATAAAATTGATAGAGAATTGTTAAAAAGAAATTCATATCAAGGTTCAAAACACTTTACAAATATGAATTAATATGGGATAATATATGTGTCAAAATGTAAAATTTTGTTAATGGCTCTATGGTGTGTTAGCAAAAAATAATATTCACAGGTATTATACGAGCAGATAAATACAAGTAAGTAGTGGGGAATTTAATATGTTATCAATCCAACCAAAATTCACACAGTATGCAACTGCGAAACAAACTGCATTTGGGATGAGAAATTCTCAAGAAACACCTGAAGACAGGTATTTTGAAGATAAGACTAATTATTACAAAGAGCAAACACAAGCTTTTGATGAAGCTCTATTAAACGAGCATACTCCTGATGTTATGAAAAAAGTTATTAAAGGCTTTAAAGTTGTATCAGAAGGATTATTAGAAGGTTGGGCTGTAGCTTGGGGTGCATCTAAAGGTTTAAAAATCATTAAAAGCACAACCATAAAAGGATTGAACAGCAAATTTGCAAAACATGCAGAAGATATTTTAAAACCTGTTGGCGAAGGCTTGAAAAATGCAGGCAGAACCATCAAAACTAAGTTTGGCAACTTAATTGACAAATTTAAGGCATCAAATTTTGCTACAAAAACTGCCGAAAAATTCACTTCAGCAACAGCAGCTATGAGAAATAATGCTATCGGCAAATATGTTGTAATGACATTTGAAGGCATTGGAAAAGGGTTCAATTATGTTGGCGGACTAATCAAAAAAGGCGCTAACAAAGTTATCACACCGCTAAAAGAAATGTCTGCAGGAGAAATTTATGACAAAGCTGCTAAAGCTACATCAACAACATTTGGTGTTGGAGCAGGTGCTGCAGGAGCTTATAATGCAACAATGAAACCTGAAGATAAAAACAAGATTAAAGATGAAGTTGATGAACGCGGTTATGACGATGAAAACAGTTTCAAAGGTACAGGCGACCATGTTGATGATGACTTTGACAACAATTTTTTAGACGAACAACTTGTTGATGAACCTATCGAGAAAGAATACAGGGAGGCTGTATAATTATGGTTGCGCTAAGTGTTGACATTAATAAAGGAATAGAAACACCGTACCACAAACCTCTTACTCAGGCTCAAATTCAAGAACGCAAAGAAAGAAAAGAACAAGTTGCAGCAGGTGTAGGTGGAGCTGCAGGTCTTTCTACAACTGCAACGAAATATGCAAGCAGAAAAGGATTGAAAGCTGAAGCCGGAGAGCATGTTTTACAACAAATGATGCAAACTGTTACAAATACGACTAATGCGGTGAATAAAAATACTGAAGCTGCGCAAGGTTTGTGGGCTACTTTCAGAAGTAATATCAAAATGTATACAAAAGATATTATGACAAGACTTGAGCATTTAAAAAATTCAAAATTCATCGGACCAATCATAAACAGCCCAGTAACTAAAAAACTTGCAGGAGTTGCAGGTGGAGCATTAGCATTTTTTGTACTTGTGACAGGAGTAAATAAGGCTGTCAAAACAGGTGCTATCGCAGTTGATGATTTCAAACATCAATTCCATGAATTTAATTCTTAATAAATAATTACATAAATTTGAGAATAAGAAAAATCGTGCTAAACTTAGGTTATGCACGATTTTTTAATTAAAGAAATTTCAAATTCTGATATCGAAAAAGAACTTGTACAAATAGGCTTTGACAAAACCTATACAAACAAAGCCAAAGATAAATTTGAGTATAAAAACTTTAAAATTTTTGACCTAAATTGCGCACAAGCCAATATACTAAAGCAGACAGCATTAACTGTTGGCGCCGATTGTGGAACGCATAGAGAAGTCATCACAGGAAAAATTGAAAAATCTTGTGTAATTTTAGGGGGAAGTATTTCTCAATTACAAAAAATCGGTCAAAAACTGCAATTTCAACCGTTTGGCTTGAAACATCTTGGAGAAAAACTACAAACTATTAACAAGCTAAAATATCCAAAACAAACTCAAATTATGGGAGTTTTGAATATCACAACAAATTCTTTTTCTGACGGTGGAGATTTTCTAGATTTTGAAAATGCAAAAAAACACCTTAACCAACTGATAATAGATGGCGCAGATATTATTGATATCGGAGCTGAATCAACCAAACCCTATTCTAAACCAATATCATCAGAAGAACAATTAAAAAGGCTCGTTCCAATACTTGAATATATAAAATTAAAAGAAATAAAAACTCCAATAAGTATTGATACAAGGAATGCTGAGGTTGCACAAAAATGTATTGATTTTGGTGTGAGTATAATAAATGATGTTTCAGGTTTTGATTTTGATAAAAAGATGGCAGATGTAATTGCAAATAACCCACAAATCAAAATCATTTTGCAGCATTCACAAGGAACACCAGAAACAATGCAAGATGCCCCGCACTATGAAAACCTTATGGATGAAATATTTATAAATTTAAAAAAGAAAATTGATTTTGCTCTATCAAAAGGTATCAAAAAAGAAAATATTATAATCGATCCAGGAATTGGCTTTGGCAAAACAAAAGCACACAATATGGAAATATTAAAACGTTGGCAAGAACTAAAAACTTTTGGCTGTCCGATTTTGATAGGATTGTCTCGAAAAAGTCTGCTCGGTATGCCTGAAGCTACAAATGAAGAAAAAGACATATATACACTTGCACTTGATAGTGTGCTTATAACTCAAAAAATTGATTACATAAGAGTCCATAACGTAAAATTACACAAAACTTTTCAAGACATGTTAAACTAACTGCCTGACGGATTTATTTTCTATAAAATTCGACAAGTATTCGTATATGAATAACTTAAAAATTATACTTGTACTTTTTCTGGTTATTGGAGCAATAAGCTTTTTGTTTGATTATCTAAACCACACATATATCAAAGCTGAATTCAACAAAATGGACCCAATGCCATCAAAAATGGGAGTGTATTACAAAGGCTACAAACTAGGATCAACAACAAAATTAAAAATTTCGAAGGATTTTAAGACAACATACCTTTATATAAAACTCAACCAACGAGGTCTCCAGTTGCCGAAAAACATTTCGGCAAAAATAAAAAATTATGACAAAGATATCAAATATGTCGATATCATCTATCCATCCGCACCTATGATACGATATATCAGAACAGGAGACACAATAAAAGGTGAATCCGGATTTACAATTAGCGGAATCTCTGATATAAACCAAGCTCATTTGGATGATTTATCAGAAAAAGGCGGAAGTTTACTGAGTTCGGCAACAAAAACAACCGATTCTTTGACTGAGCTTTTCACACTTGTTACAGACATATTGAAAGAAAATAGAGAAAACATCTTATCTTCAACCACCCATCTAAAAAATGGAATGGCAAATTTGGAAAATTCAACCTTAAATTTAAAAAATATGAGTCAAAAAATTGACAATGGAATAACCGAACAAAATATTAAAAATAGCAGTTCAAATATTGAGCAAATGACTTCTAATTTTGCCAATTCTTCAAAAGAATTCATCTCTATTTCAGGCAACTTCAATAAATCAAGTTCTGACTTTTCCATACTTGTACCAAAATTAAGCACTCTAATTGATGGAGTTCAACTTGTTGTTTGTAACATTAATGAAATTGTTGTCGGAGTAAAAAAGACACTCCAACAACGTCTAGGCGGTGCCAGAATTATCTTTGGCAAACCAATGAAGTAAAAAGTATAAATTGAAAGTAGAGGTCATTACAAAACTAGTTTCGAAATCTCTATCTACAGATTTGTCTCCTACATATCCTTCATCACTTCAACCATACATTCTTTTGCAACATCGGTTACAAAATCCATATCCTCAGGTTGAATAATCAATGGAGGATTAAAGTAAATAACATCACCTAGAGGTCTCAACAACACACCTTTTTTAAGTGCCTTTTTATAAATCTGATATCCTAAACGAAGATTTGACGGATAAGCCTTTTTTGTATCTTTGTCTTTCACTATTTCAATTGCATTTACTAATCCAATATGACGAACTTCGCCAACATAAGGTAAATCTTCAAACTTTTCTTTTATAATTTTATTAAAATATTTGCCATTTTCTACAGCCTTTGGAATGATTTGCTCATCTTTTAATATATTCAAAACTTCAATCGCTGCAGAACAAGCTAACGGATTACCGGCATAAGTATGAGAGTGCATAAACGCCTTACCTTTGCCGTAATCATCATAAAACGCATCATAAATTTCTTGTGTAGTTACACAAATTGACATCGGCATATAACCTCCTGTCAAACCTTTTGACAAACACATAATATCTGGGGAAACTCCGGCATGGTCAAATGCAAACATTTTGCCTGTGCGCCCATACCCTGTTGCAATTTCATCGGCAATCAAATGAACATTATATTTGTCACACAAAGCTCTTAATTTTGTTAAATACAATGGCGGATAAATTTTCATCCCTGCTGAACCTTGTAATAATGGTTCAACAAGCATTGCACAAGTTTCATCTCCATATTTTTCAAAAGTTTTTTCTGCATGCTCAAAACATTCACAAGAACAATTATCCCTACATTTTCCATAAGGACATCTGAAGCAATCCGGTCCTTCTACTCTAACAACATCCATTAAAATAGGTTTATAGATTTCTGAATACAAATCACACGCACCAACAGACAATGCGCCGATTGTTTCTCCATGATAAGCATCAGTCAAAGCCATAAATCGTTTTTTCTGAGGATTGCCCGATTGTTGGTGGTATTGAAAACTCATCTTCATAGACATTTCAATAGCCGCTGAACCATTATCAGCAAAATTAAACTTGCATAGACCTTTCGGAAGGACTTCCATCAACCTTTGACACAAGGTAATCGCAGTTTTATGGGTAAAATTTGCAAAAATAACATGTTCTAAAGTATCTAATTGTTTTTTCATCGCAGCATTTATTCTCGGATTGCAATGCCCTAATAAATTACACCACCAAGAACTTACGATATCTTTATAACAATTACCGTCAATATCATAAAGATTTATCCCTTCAGCATGATCAATTACAATTGGCGGAAGTGTCTCATAGTCTTTCATCTGAGAACATGGGTGCCAAATATATTTTAAATCTTCTTCCTGCCAATTCATTATTAACCTTCTTTCTTATATCACTATTAACCAAATATCTTGAGCAAATCGTGTTCTGAGATATTTAAATCCTTTTCACCTTTTTTTACTTCCGCAATAACTTTCACACCGGTCAAACGCTCAATTTGACACTTGTTATCAACATGCATAAAGTTATATTCATCATAATTATTTAAAATTATTCCTTTTATATTTAGACCTTTTGCTTTTGCATATTCAACTGTCAAAAGGACAGAATTGATTGTACCCAATCCTCCGTCTGCAACAATTACAATATCTAAGCCTAAAAATTTAATTATATCAGGGAGTAAAAGCTGTTCTTCTTTCATATTAAATGGACATGTTATTCCACCTGCACCTTCCACAACCAAATAATCAAACAAATGTGTACGATTTTCAAAATCCGTCTTTATCACATTTTTATCAATTCGGACTCCTTGTCTTTCAGCAGCCAAATGCGGAGAAACAGCCTCCTCAAAACAATAGGAAACACAAGACACCGGCTCTACATTTAATCCGGACGTTGAAACTACATAATCACAATCTCCTGGAAGTAAAGAGCCATCATGCTGTTTTATAGCACCGCTTAATGCAGGTTTATAATAACCGCAATTCAAGCCGAAATCTCTCATTTTTTTCACCAACAACCCTGAAATATATGTTTTTCCGACATCCGTACCTGTCGCTGTGACAAAAACTGATTTACATCCCATTTTTTCATACCTCACAAATAAATAAGCGAAAGAAATAAATTCTTCCGCTTACTATTATATATCAAAAAGATTCTTCAAATTACAATGCTGTAGCAGAACCATCTAACAAGTAGTCATAATGTCTGATATCATCGTAATTATTTTGGATAGGTTCAACAGGAGCCAACTGTGGCTGTTGAGGTTGTGGCTGTTCCGGAGCAGGTTGCGCCTTTGTTGAACGTTTACTCAACAAGTTATCCAAATCAGGTTCCAATGTAAGTTCAAAGTGGAATCTACCCATATGTCTATGTTGTTCATAAGCATTGTTTATTAATGGATAGCCCCAATATAAACGAGCACTCAAATCACCCGGTAACTGAACTCTCAAACCCATACCTACAGATGCTAAGAAATAACTTCCACCATAAATATCTTCACCAACATAAGGGAAGATACCTGCAGTATCAGCAAATACAGCACCTTTCAAATAGTTACCGATAAATGATCTTGTTCTACCTTCTTTTGTTGTAATTGTACGAGGCAACAATGGGAACATCAATTCTCCACTAAAGAAATAACCGCTCTTTCCAAGCATAACACCTTCAGAATAACCTCTAACTGTCGCCAAACCACCTGTTTGGAACTGATCTAGGTAAGGAATATGTTTGCTGTTTGGAATAATTTGGTAACTACCACGTAATTGACCAATTACACCGTGAGAAAAGTCATGCAATCTCAAAACACCGCCTGAATATTTAAAGTAACTTGATTCACTATCAAAAATAGGTAACGCCATAGATGCATTTTGGTTCATATACCAAATACCATACTTGGTGTCTTTTCTCATATTCAAACCGACGTCAATACTTGTAACTTGGTCAACATCTTTAATTGGGTCTTCTATAGGCATACCGTATGCTTGAGAGAACAAGTTACCCAAATTTGACCAACTTCTTGAACGTTTATAGTTCAAAGATGCAAATGACCTGAATTCAAAACCTCTTGTTCTTACAATTGGTTGATCATAGTACAAGCTGTACAAATATGAATTACTCTTCAATCCCATCCAATCATATTGACCGTTGATAACTTTTGCAAAAGTTGAAGAATAAGAAAATCCGATTCTACCATCTTTTTTGTTGATTGGATAACTGTAATCAAAGAATGGACTGATAGCACCTTTTGAGAAGTATGAACCCATCGTCATTTGGTCTCTGTGATGGAATAAACTATCTGCAACGATAGCAGGACCACCTCTTAATTGACCTGTACTTCTACGACCTGCATTATCCATCATACCGATAAGGTGGAATGGGAATGTTTCTTGAGCTGTCAACTCAATATCTGTTGTACCTGGAGTTGTACCAGCTTTCAAGTTCGCTGCAAGGTTTACACCGTCATGATATCTGTTGAAATCCAAAACATCTTGTTCCAAATTCACAATATCAAACAATTCACCTGGTTTTTCAGGCATTCTTTTCAAAATATAATTATCTGTAGTGTATTTGTTATTAACAACGGTTACATTACCAATTTTACTTTCAATTAATTCAATTCTGATATTTCCGTTAGAAACAGTTTGCTCAGGAAGATAAGCTCTTGCTGTTACATAACCTTTTTCAGCATAAATATTATTTAAGGCATTGATTGCAGCTTGAATATCAGACATAAAAACGTTACGACCAACATATTGACCGATAACGCCATTAATTTCTTCTTTTGTTAATATTTCAGAAGGTGAAACTTCAATAGAATTAATATATACACCTTTTGAACCGATTTCATCAACGGTAGCTTTCATAGCATCCGGAATAGCATTTGGCGGAGCAGTATTAGTTACCGCAGTACCTCCAGTACCATAGCGCTTTTGCTCATATTGATAATAATCACTTTCTCCACGACGACGGTTTTTATCATATCTCATAACATCACTATCGTGAATTGACGCACCGCCAACTTCATTCATAACAGGAACCATACCGTGAGTATATCCATAACCTGCATTTATAGAACCTGAAACTCCGCTAGGACCGTCAGCAAAAGCTTTTGAACTACAACTCGGAATTGACAAAGCACAAATAGCAGAAACAGCCAAAACAGTTCCCAATATTTGATTACTTTTCTTAACCTTCTTCATCTTGTATTACCTTCTATATTTTACTTGTATATCTAATTTTATATCCAATTATATATCTATGTAAGTATATTTTGTTACGATGGTACTTAAATAAAAACCTTTTTTGAACTTTTATTAAGAATTAGTTACAAAAATTTAATAATATAGTTCTATACCTACCCTACCATTATACAAAATTACTAAAATCATGTAAAGATGTTACAAAAAAAATAAACCAAACGGACGACAATACATTATTGATGCTTTTGTGTTAATATAAATCCAGTTATAAGGAGATGCATTATGAACAAAACTTTAGGTTTATTAGCAGTATCATTATTGGCTGCAGGATGTTTATCATTTAATTCTGCTGTTATGGCAAAAGACTTTACAGTAGCAGTTGTTGATGTTCCACAAGTAGTAACTTCATCAGCTCAAGTTCAAGCTCTAAAAAAAGAACAACAAGCAAAAGCAGAAGAACTTGTAAAATTTATTGAAAACGCAAGAAAAGATGTAGCAAGTATAACAGATTCTTCTAAGAAAAAAGCGGCTGAAGAAAAATACTCAAAAGAATTGCAAACTAAAAAAGAAAAAATTGAGCTAGAGTATGCTTCAAAATTAAAAGCAATTGATGCCTCAATTTCAAAACAAATCGAAACTCAAGCAAAAGCTCAAGGCTACGATGTTGTATTGAGTAAGGGTGTTGTACTTTACGGCGGTAAAGATATTACATCTGAAATTGTTAAAGTTGTTAAGTAATAAGATTAACAATAATATTTTAAGTGGTGGAGTTTTTGTTAAAAACTCCGCCACTTATTTATGCAAAATATTGTCAGCTTAAATAATTCTTACCCTTTTACAAACTTAGTCAAATTTTCTACGGCACGGCAGATAGTTCTTAGCAAATTATCTTCATGATTAAATTTAGTTGACACAAGCTTAATACCATTTCTATCAAAAACTTCAACCAACTTGTCTTCGGAATGCATAAAACTGTCTTTTGTAGCACCTACAAGAGATAAACCTACTTTACCGGTCTTTTTATCCCTCACAGATACAACTATATTATTGTCTACCAATTTCTGCATAGAAGGAGTCAATAGGTCTGGCGATACAACTTTTGCAGCTTTATCTACATCAACAGTCACTCCATACTTCTTGGCATAAGGGACAAAAATTCCTTTAGCTTGATTAACTTTTTCTAAAGCATTATCTATTGCACTATTCGTATAATATTCCCCAACTGTAATAGGTGAAACTTTCATATTAAAACCTCCATTTTCACAAAACTATAAAACTCCTAAAAATATTTTTTGCTAGCATTGTACTCTTAAATTACTTTGGCACAATATTTTGAAATCGGACAAACTTCACATTGCGGCTTTATCGGCTTGCAGACATTTTGCCCATGAGTAACAAGTAGAGTATTTATAGGAATCCAATATTTCTTAGGGAGTTTTTCTCTTAGAGCAAACTCCGTTTCTTCAGGATTTTTGGTTTTGATATAGCCTAAACGATTAAAAATCCTATGAACATGAACATCTACACAAATTGCAGGTTCACCAAAACCTAACGTCATAACAAGATTTGCGGTTTTTCGTCCAACTCCGCGAAATTTACACAATTCATCTATACTATCAGGAACTTTACCATTATATTTTTCAACGATAATTTTAGAAAGTTCGATAATTTGCCCAGCCTTATTTTTATAAAAACCAACAGGATAAATAGCTTTGGCTAAATCTTCTTCTGCTACATTCATCATTTCTTGTGGAGTTTTTGCCAGTTTAAGCATTCTCAAAGTTGCAGGATAAGTTGTTTTATCGTTTGTTCTCAAGCTTAAAATACAAGCTATTAAAACAAGGTATGGATTTTTGAAATTATCCATAAGTTTTACAAAATCACTCTGTGGTTGTTTTGCATTTTGTAGAATTTTTATTACTTCATCAATCATAGAATAATTATATAACAAAGTTCTTTACATATTTATAGGTTAAAACAACTTGTTCATCATTCATTGATTCAATCCTTTTTAGCAAATCTTGCTTTACTTCATCAATAGGAGCAAGGTGAGAAAACTCAAACAGTATCTTTGGTTCAACATTAAAGACTTCTGATAGTTTCGCAATAATAGCAGCTTTAGGCATGTTTTTTCCAAGTTCAATTCGGCTCAAATGTTTGTCATTTAATGGAGCAAAAGGATTAATCTAATTCAACAAATTTTCTACATCAATAACTGTCTTTAATTTTAGTGCGTAGATATTATCGCGGTCAAAACGCGCAAGCTTTACTGCATCTTTTTCTGTCGTAATAATACTGCCTGAAATATCGACAATATCAATCGGTGCATATTGATGATGATCATCAAAAGTAACGGTTTTCACAACCTGATAATCTGAAAGGAAGTCATAAAATTGCTGTGGTTGACCTATTGCACACATTGCAGTAACAGCCAAACCTTCCATCAATCGCTGTCCTGTTTTTATATTATAAACATAGTCAGGTTCCGTATAGCATACAGATGTCGGTATATTTAAGCGTTTTTGCATAATTTTTGCTACACGCTCAGCCGTTTCATGTTTTACACTTTTGCTAACTACAACCAATTTATCAATTCGTTCTAATGCCTCCGGTCCTTCTCTCAACGGACCTGCAGGAAGTAAATGTTCATTACCAAATCCTTTTACGCTATCCATCAAAACAATATCCAAGTCACGATGTAATTTTCTATGCTGAAAACCATCATCAAGTATAATTACCTGAATACCAAATTTTTCAACAGCCATTTTTGCCGCAAGATATCTGTTTCTACATGTAAAAACATACGCACCTTGAGTATTTTCAGCAAGCCAATAAGGTTCATCCCCTGCTTGCACTGCATCAAAGTAAACAGATGTTCCATCTGATATCATATTTATTTTACGATTATCGAGTTTTCCGCCATATCCGCGCGAAACAATTGCAACACGTTGCCCAAGGTTCACCAAATACTTGGCAATTTCTGATACAACAGGAGTTTTACCAACACCACCTGTTGTCATATTTCCAACAGAAATAACATAAGCATTGACTTTTTTGGGTTTTAGAATTTTGTTATCATACAAAAAATTTTTCATACGACTACCAAACCCATAAAAATATGAACAGAATTTCAAAATATCAAAAAGGACTCCTTTAGAATCCCTTTGATAGTGCATTTGTGTAATTTTTGTTTTTATATTTTGCATTTTTATAACTTCTTTGATAAAAACTATTAGAACATCAATCTGAATAACAAGAATCGTTTATTCAATTTTTCTGAGAATTTTTTCAAATTATTTGTTGTTACAACAGTATCGCTGACAATTTGTTGCAAATCAGACGCCTGATTTGGATTAGACGGATTAACTTTGTTTACTGTATCCAATGCTGTTGCAGCCTCTGACATTGCATTATTTACATTTGTAATCGCAGTTGTTAATTGATTTTTCAATTTATCATCTTTTGTCATTGAATTTACACTCTCACTGATTTGAGACAAGTTTTCTGCAATAATTTTCAAATTCTTACCGGTTGCCTCTGCATCAGCAGCATTCATAACTTTATTCAAGTTTTTAGCTAACTTGTCAACCGAATCAGCTGTAGACATAACAGTTTTCTTAAATTGCTGATCACCTATAATATTATTAACGTTAGCTGACAATTTTGAAAAATCATCAGTTGCCTGTTGAGTCATAGCCAACAATTGTTCAATATCACCGCGAGAAGAATCCAACAACTGGTCAACCTTACCCAAAGTTACATTAGATTTTGCAGTAAGAGCATCTAAGTTTGCAATCGTCTTTTTCAAATCTGCAATAGTTTCATCAGACAAAATTTGATTTACTTTTCTGTTGGTTTCTGTCAATGTTTCGGCTGCTTTATACTGCCAATCCATAAAGTCGGATAATCTCATCGGTTCAATTATCGTATATGGTGAATTTTGACGAGGATAATCAATAGGCATCTCATCTAGCGGAACAAGTCTCAACTTATGAGCAGAACCTTCAACAATAGCAGAACCTTTCATAAACTCAGGCAAAACCAATCCAGGAAGATTGATAAAATATTCAACTTTATAAGCACTTCTTGTTTTAATATTATCCTTGTAATTGTAAGGTAGAGAATCTCTTGAAACAACTTCAACAGATTTAATTGAACCTACATCATAATATTTTTCACTTAACTTCATCTGAACTGGATCATTTTTATATAACAAATGACTGTCTTTCATAGGAATATAAATTGTTAAAGTTTTTGGAGGAGTGATTTCCAAAAATAATTCACCAATCAAACCTGACTGTTGTATCGAAAATGATGAAGCTCTAGGAATTTGCACAGAAGGGTCAGTGATTACAAATTTTACATTCACAAAACTGTCTTCACCCTTTACAACAGGAGTAATTTCTTCAACCTGACCGACTTTCAAGCCCATGATTTGAACCCCTGCACCAGGACGCAAACCATTAACATCTTTGAATTGAATTTCAATTCTCTTTGCAGATGAAAAAGCTCTACCTTTAACCTTTAACACAGCACCAACCAAAAGTATCAAAGCCGATAATGTCAAAATTCCTACTTTAAACGATGAAGAAAATTTCATTGTACACCTTTCTTTAAATACAAATTATATAAGTATATTAACAGAAAAATAAAAAATCTGTAAATAAAATCAACTTTTGACAACTAAAGATACATCCAAAATACACTACATGGTTGATTTTTTATAAAAGCAGATACATAAAACTTAATAAATATTGTATAATTTTAACAGATTATATTGACTATTATAAAAAAATCATTATAACGAGAATAAAAGGTAGAATACACACATCAGAAGGAGATTGTATATATGGGCATGGCAGCATCTCAGGCAAGGTGGATTTCACTGGCCGCAAGAAAGACAAACGTTGAATATGAAGGACAACAAATAAACCAAGCCAGAATGGCTCTTTCTAATCAAAGTTCTGAACTGTGGAATCAATTGTACAGCATGGAAGTTCCTACAGCACCAAGTACAACAGATTACACAAAGACTCAATACACTTTTGATAGCGGTGATATATCCCAAACAATCTCAAACATTCAAGATGCTGATTATACAGATAGCGATGGTATTCACTACAATTCTTATGTAACTTATTATTCAAAAGTTTCAGAATACACAGGTATCCGTAACACAAACTCTAATCCGCAAGTGCAATATATTCAGCCAAGCGAAGGCGAGCATGAAGGTTACTATATGATTGGTACTAAAAAAGTTTCTTGCTTAAATACCGTAGATAGGACAGATACGAGTTCGACAGCAGCTTGGGGTACATATAGTGCGCAATTAGACCAAATTGCAAACGATTGGCCGGATACTCAATTAGCTAAAGATTGGAGTAGTTTCAAAAATGATGGTACAACATCAGCTCTTGATAACATTTATTTTTGGACTGATTCTAGCGGAAAAGTGAACTTTGCCTCAAAAACCGCAACTACAGCAGATTCTCTTGATGCCTGTTTACAAGATAAGACTGCAGCATTGCACTCATACTATGCAGATTATCAAACTACAAATAAAGAAGTTTCAAAATATGCAATAGTAGATTACGATGCAAGCGGAAGAGCTACATCCGTTCAATTTGAAGGTTCAAGCGTAGTTCATGACTTAAAAGCAACAAGTGTAACTGATGACAACGCTTATAATGATGCAATGAATCAATATAACTATGAACAACAAGTTTATGAAAAGAAAGTTCAAGATATCAACGCAAAAACTGAACAAATTCAAACAGAAGACAGAACTTTAGAATTGAGATTAAAGGCACTTGATACTGAACAAAATGCACTTCAAACAGAAATGGACGCAGTTCACAAAATCATTTCTAAAAACATTGAAAGTACATTCAAAACATTTGAAAGCTAGTAAAATAAAACAAAAACTGATAACGAGGTTAAAATGTCTTATAAAAATGATAGTAATTTGGTAATAGCAAACAGGTTCGGAGATGCAAGCGGTGCAGCCAAAGCTCAAATGTGGGAAACCTACGACAGATTGAGAGATTTGACAGTTTCCGGTAGCGGTACAGGTACAGGTTTTGAATCAGCAGGCGGTTTACTTTACAACTTAGCCAGTTTACTTGCACCATCATCTTTTGCAACCGTATTCGGAAGTTCTGAAACTATGAATATTGCCGGTACATCATACTATTCAAAAGCAAATAACGGAACAGCATACGGAACAGATTCATTGTACAATTATTCAGGATTTCCTAGTGGAGCAGCCTCTATCAACTCTATTTACGGATTAACAACCGGTGGGGCATCTTCAATTCTTAACGGTTGGGGATCTTCAACATCAGGAACAGCTACAGGTTATGCCTCAAGTGTGAGTGGACTTGCTGATATTACAAGCGCTGCAGCTTACGGTATTGGTAGCGGTTCAGGCTTAGGTAAAATTGCATCAAATGTTGTAATGCCTTTTGCTAGTTGTATTTCAGGTTTTGGCGGAATCTTAACAGCCGTATCTCCTTATTTAGGAGTGTATGGAGCTGGAACAACTGTTTTGGGTAACTTGTTACAAGGAACATCCTCTGCAGCTTTAGCAGCTTATCAAAACGTTACTGGGAACATCACAGCTAATGCTGATACAATACTTTCGACAAAAGTTCGTAACATTGAAACAGTTTGTAAAATGCTCGATACTCAAGGAGACGTCGCTAAGAAAATGCTGAAAGAAGGTATTGATAGTGACAGTAAAGCTATTCAAAACTTATAGAAAACATAATAAGGATAGACTAAATGGTCTATCCTTCGTTTATTAATTAAAGATACTAAAAATTTTGTCGTATATTATTATGTACGACTATGACCGAACCAAATATTAAGAAATATTACATCATACTTAAAAATTTATCAATAATTTGCCATGTAATGTTTTTAAATATATGTAGGTTCAAAGTGTAAGGAGCAAAATGTTTCGAGAAACTCTGGAGCTATACCTTAAAAGAATCACAGATTTCTTAATCTATACCAAAAACTATTTTATCAGAAAGAATCCAATACAATCTATTATGAATCAAATAGTTGAAGGAATTAAAGATTTTTTGACGGTTAAAAAGAAATTAAAAATGGCACAGTATAGGCTAAATTATCACCGACACCAGCTTAACAAGATGGAACAATTGATAGCCGAAAACAGCCAACATAACTTCTTGAAAGGGTCTCACTTAGACCAAAAAAGGTAAAGGCGGAAAGTAAAATGGGTTTATTTATCGGAATAATCAGAAAACGATATTTAATGATGCAGAAGTCAACTGCTGAGTGGAAACTGCAATTAATAACCCAAGCAAAATTGACAGCTCAAAACTCTGCAAACAATCTTATCCAAATTGGTACAGATTATGAAGCAGACAGTTTAATTGCAAAAAAACTTCAACAGCGCCAATACAAATTAAAGTTACTCGAAGAAAAATTAGACAGACAAAAATCAACTCTCGAACTTCAAATCAAAGAATATGCTCAAGAAATTGAATCTTGCAACTCAATGATTGAAGCTAACATAAAATCTTCATTCTCTTATAGCATCTCATAATTAGCGAGTTTGAATAAATAAGTTGATAATGTCATTCATAACAGCAGATTGCTTTTGGTATTGTTGAGCTCTTGCCTCAAGAATACCAATTTGTTTACGGTATTCAACAACACTATTTTGACATTCTTTTGCATTATTCAAAAGAGTTTCTTGAACTTGTTTTGCTTCCTGCAAAACACTACCCATAGAAATACCAAGAGCTTCCATTGTTTGTTTAATAATCAAAGCACCGGTCTGTTTTGAAACACCTGTCGGAAGTTTTGCAATAAGCTGTTTTAAAACAGCTACATTGGCAGGGTAATCAAAATCATCTTGCAATTGTTCAAAAGATTGACTCCCTAAGTTTTGAACTAAACTTTGGTTAAATGCGTTATCAATATTTGATTGGAATTGTGGCTGAGTTGCTGCCTGAAATTGCAATTGTGATTGAACTTTCATCTGCAAATCCGAAACCGGTTGAGAATAAACATTATTTTCATGAACAACAGGAGTTTCTTCTGCCATCGGAACTTGAGCAACCTCTTCTACCGGTTCAGAAATTTCAGTAATTTCAGGGTCATCATTAACAAAGACTTCACCGTCTGAATGTTCTGCTGACTGCATTTTTAAAGCTTCTACAATCTTTTTGCCTACTCCGTCATTCATATTGTTTATTGCCATCTTTTCCTCTTAAATTATTGTTTTAACTTCATAAATATAATATAAAAGACATGCTAATTTATCAAGAAAAATTTATTAAAGAACAAGAATTAGTTTAAGATATATTAACTTGATAGCATCAATCGTTTATGATAATATCGGTTCAAAAGTGAGGGATATTATGGAAACAATAGAAATAAAAGATTTTAAAGAACTGCCTTTTGGAGCAAACGTATCTCAAGATGCAGCTATCGCACCTGTAGAAAATGGTTTAGATTACGAAATATTAAATGAGAACAATGTTCTTGAGTATATTGATTATTTGAATTTAACAAAGGTTGTTGAAATTTTAGCAGAATTTTTTGACGTAAACGCAACAGCTATAGCAAAAGAAAGTCATTTATGTTCTGTCGCATTAGGCAGTTCAATTGAAAATGCCTTTGAAAAAATCATAGATTGTGACCCTACGGTTGTTACAAACGGCACAATCGGATTCAGCAAAGAATTAACACTTGAGGTTGCAAAACAACTAAAAGCAATGAATGTAAGAAATATAATTGCAATCAGATTTGCAAAAGAGGCTTTGGACTACTTGAAATCAAACTGCGAGGCTAACCTTATCCAAATAAAAAGTCCATTACAAGAAATCTTGGGCTTCACTGCTGCAGATATTAAAGTTACACCATTTGGCTACCTAATCCAAGAACAAAATTTGAGCAAACTTACAAAATCATCATTCAAAGTTGCAGGTAAAACTAAACCTACACAACAACAAGCAGAAGATGCTATTTTTGCTTGGAAAGTTTCTAAATATACAAAAAGCAAATCTGCAGTTATTGCAAAAGATTTAGCTGTAAAAGCAATTGTTCAAAGCCGAACTAACGGAATTGAGACAGCTGAATTTGCCATGGATATAGCATGTGAAAATTCAAAAGATGCAGTTATGGCAGTGGATGGAGTTATTGAAAATGAAGAAACCATAAATGCTGCTATACAAGGTCGTATCGGCTTGATTATTGAAGCAGGTGATGGAGCAAATTCAAATAAAATAGCAAAACTTGCAGATAAATACAACATTTCAATCATTACAACAGGATTAAGAAACAACAAATATTAAGGATTTACAAGATGGAAATAAAACCATGGGATGAATATTTTCTTGATTTGGCAAAAACATGCGCAACACGCTCTAATTGTATTAGAGCACAGGTTGGGGCAGTTATTGTAGGTCAAGATAAAAAAATTAAAGCAACAGGCTACAATGGAACACCTTCCAAAGTGGAATCTTGCGCAGAACGCGGAGAATGCTACAGAATAAAAAATAACATTCCATCAGGCACAAAATATGAAACCTGCCGTTCTATCCACGCAGAACAAAATGCTATAATTCAAGCAGGGCAAGACCGTTGCAAAGACGGAACCATTTACATTTGGGGACACAATTTTATTTGCATATTGTGTAAAAGATTCATTGTACAATCTGGAATAAAAAATTGTGTACTAAAAAAAGACGAAAATTCACCAATTGTACGAATTTCTGTTGATGATATCAGAAAAGAACTTGATGAACAAAGATAAATTTCAAAGCTTTATCTCAGGGAGGTTTTAAAGTGAAAAAACAGTTGATTAATATTGCAATTGTAGGTCTAGTATTTGCAATACTTACAGCAAATCCAATATTTGCACAAGAAAATACCGACACGCAAATTACTGCACCACAAAACACACTTACAGAAAAGTCCGACCAAAATTTAGAATCAGAACAAAAAACGATTTCACCAAAACTTGAAAAAGAACTGAAAACTGAAATTTCAAAAGTTTATGGTTCAGAGCAAACAAATGAAATTTACAATAGAATTATTGAAATTGCACAAAAAGCAAAAAGCGAACGTCCGCAAAACTTAAAACAAGATGATTTAACACGCCCTAATGATTGGTACAAAGATGAAATAATTTATATGTTTTATGTCGACCAATTTGGAACGGTAACTCCTGATAAGCCAAATCAATTCAAAGATACTGTCAATATGCTTGATTACTTGAAAAAACTTGGAGTTACTACAATATACATGTTGCCTTTTGCAGATTCTCCAATGGAAGATGCCGGTTTTGATGTAAAAAATCCTCAAAATGTTAGAAAAGATTTAGGCGGGAAACCGCAATTTGAAGCCTTTATAAAAGAAGCAAAAGCTAAAGGATTTAACATAAAAGCCGACCTTGTACTAAACCATTTTTCAGACCAACACGAATGGTTTCAACAAGCTCAAAAAGGTGATATCGACAAACTAAATTACTTTGTTACAACCGAAACAATGCCTGAATATACAAAATATGTCGACCCTAAATTGGGTACTGTTGTTGAATACAAAGAACCAGACGGCAGCATAAGCAAAAGACGTCTTATATTTCCTGAAATCACTGAGAATAATTACAGAAAAATTACAATTGAGGGAAAAGATTACTATGTTTACCACACATTTTATCCATTTCAACTTGATATAAATTGGAAAAATCCGGAAGTTTTGTACTACAACCTAGGAACTCTCAACTACTGGGCTAATCTGGGAGTTGATATATTTAGACTAGATGCCATCCCATATCTGATAAAAGAAAACGGCACAAATGCGGAAAATTTACCTAAAACTCACTCTATAATAAAAATTTTGAGCCTTTATTTGCAGTCTGTTGCACCAAGAACAGTTTTACAAGCAGAAGCATGCCAATTACCAAAAGATGTTATTCCATACTTTGGTACAGAAAGAAAATCTGAAACTATAGTTGATGGTAAAACTCGAGATTTTAAACGTACAGACGAAGTTCAAATAGCTTACAATTTTCCATACATGCCGGCACTTTGGGCAAGTTTTATAACCGAAGACAGCAAATATTTTAAAGATGCTGTAAAACAAACACCTACGATTCCAGAATCCGCAAGCTGGGCTACTTTTTTAAGGGTACACGACGAATTAACTCTTGAAATGGTAACACCTGAAATGCGCGAATTGATATATAATGCACTAGAGTCAAAAGGTGCACCATTTAGAAAAGGTTTCGGTGTTGCTGGCAGAATGGCAAATTTTCTTGACGAAAACCACGACCACATAGAAATGGCATTTTCTGTACTTTTGTCTATGCCAGGTATTCCAATAATCTATTATGGGGATGAAATCGGAGCTAAAAATAATTTTGATAACGCTAAAAAAAGTGCAGATTTGAGAAAGAAAAAACAATTCAAAAGTAAAATTAAATTGTTATCATTCTTTGATAGCCGCGATATAAACAGAGGTAGCTTAACAAAACAAGCTTTTTATGACGCGACAACATCAACAAAGACATATAGCGGTAAAATATTCCATAAAGTTCAAAAAATGATTGAGCTAAGAAAAGAAATTTCAGCACTAAGACGTGGAACTTTATCTATATTAAAAACCGAAAAACCTTACATATTTGCATATATTAGAAGTTACCAAGGCGAAAAATATTTGATAGTAAATAATCTTGCAAATAAGCGCTGCACTGCTGAAATAGATTTACCAAAAGAAGTTTTAATAAAATCTTTAAAAAGCAAAGAAAATATCTATCTTAAAAATATATTAACCGATGAAGAATACAAACTGAAAGTATCTCTAAAGGATAATAAGACAAGATTACTTATGTATCCTTATGCAGTAGTTTGGTTGAAATTGCCATAGAGATTTTCTTCCAAATAAACTGTTGAAATACTCCAAAATATGTTGTCACAACCATAACGACAACAAAGTATAGGTATGTCGTTTGAACAGGATCAAAAATGGAATAAATCTTATCCCCTTTTGCAGATAACGGAGTACCTGTAAGTTTGAATAATAACAGGGTCAGAATATACATAACAAACAAATGATTTGCCATAATATGATAGGTAACTTTGCCCATTTGTTGTAAGAACTTAACATCCTTTAAATATGGATATAACAATTTGACCGCAAGCAATGATACCCAGATACCTGTAATTGATGTAAATATCGGTACAATAATCTGTTGGTCAAACCTTCCCCAGACTAAAACATAAGATAAACCTATACCATGCACAGGGTCAAAATCTCTGTTGAATAACCACAAAATTGATTGAAACAAAATAACTCCACCCAACCATTTTGGAGTGAAAATGTTGTAGTTATCTTTGATATGTTTTACATAATAATGGCCTAAATAAACAAAGAACAACGAAAACGCAGTACGCATCCCCACAAGTGCAAGCGGAGTATGTACAGGAGTATATTTCCAAACCGGAATTGCAGTTATTCCTAACAATGCGAAAAATACTAAATGAACGTATTTATTTTCAATAGGTTTTAACACTCTCATCAAAAACAAAAAGACTATTAGCGTTATAAATAACTGTGGAACAAACCACAATGGAGCACATAAAAACAATTGATGTCCATTTAAAAACGGAGTTATAAAAAAGTTTTTCAAACTTGGAGTTTCTCCAAAAAATTCACCTATCACAGGAACAAGAGCCAATGTAATCAGCAAATAAAATACCTCATAAGAAAAATACGGAACTAAAAGTGATTTGATTCTTCTTAAAAAATATTCTGAAACATTATCTATATACTTATCTTTAAACAACATTCCGGAAATAAAGAAAAATAATGCTAATTGAAAAGAATATGGCGGAAACATTCCAAAAATAGAAAATTCTAAATGTCCTGAAACAACAAGCATTATTGCTAATGCTTTCAATAAGGTAATTTCTCCTGAAAAAGTTTTATCCATATCCCCTCCGCTAATTACAAAAATATTATACTAGAAAAATTTCAAAACAATGCGTTTGATTTTTCAAAAAATATTATTAAATATGAAGTATAAAAAGTCCCTAAAGCAATGAATTGTACACCTATTGATTGATTTTTTGTAAATTAAGTTGAAAAAGTCAAATAAAATAGGTAATATAAAAAAGAGAGGTAGAGTAGTATGTATAGCAATTTTCCACAATATGATTTAGCTTCAAGAATCCAACATACAAAATTTGATACAGGTATCAGCTCAAAGATGCCAAGCATGCGTATGGATAGAGTAGAATCAACAGAAAGCCCAAACTTTAAACAAGTATTTACAGGCTTGATGGAAGATTTGAATACAGAGATGAATGCGCCTGATAACTTGTTAAAAGATGTTATGTCTGGAAATCAAAATGTTGATATCCATGACGTAATGACAGCTATGGCAAAATCAGAAATTAGCGTAAATGTGGCAACTCAAATCGTAGGTAAGGTAATCAACGCTTATGATAGAGTTTCTCAAATTTCAGTATAGATACCTTTCTTAGGGAAATACTAAACAATTTATTCAGACAACGGGACTTCAGATGGATTTTAGCAAAATTTTAGAAAATAAACCTTTATTATATGGAATAATTGGTGGAGTAGCACTGATTATTGTACTTGTTATAGTTGGTGCAATTTTTGCAGCTAACAGCGGTGGTGGCGGAGATAACAATGCCAATGTCGTAGGTTCAGAACCATTAACGGCTAACGTTGACTTGCTAACTACGGATAATTTAGGGAAAGCATTAGAAATACAAGCACTTTTGGCTAAACAAGGTATTACTGTTGAGCGTCAACTTGATGGTACAAAATCAAAACTTGTATTAAACAAAAACAATTGTTCAACATTAACAAAAAAATGTACAGTTACAGATAGAGATAATGCGCTAATTGCAATTGTTCAAAGCGGTTTGGTAGACCAAAACGTAGGCTTGGAAATATTTGATAAAGGTGATTTCACTTCAACAAAAGAAGATAAAAGAATTCGTCTTGCTCGAGCTATGAACGGAGAACTAGCTAGACTTATCAAAAAGATTCCGCCAATACAAAATGCAACGGTGTTTATTTCTATTCCAGAAAACACAACAATGTTTGATGAGCAAAAACCGAAAACCGCAACAGTTCAAATTGTTTTACCAAATGGAGAAAAACTTGATCAATTAAAAGTTAAAGCTATCACAAACTTGTTATTAGGTAGTGTTTCTGGTTTGACAGCAGAAAATATTGCAATCACTGATACTAACGGTAATGTTTATCATAGTGTAATGGATGCTGAAGATGAAATGCTTCAAAAACTTGAAGAAAATGACAAATACATGCAACAAAAAATTTCTAAACAATTAGACAGATTAGTTGGTCCTGGAAATTATGTTGCAACTGTCAGTACATTCTTAAGACAAGCTCCTGTTGAAAAATTTTCAATAGAATATGATCCGAACAAAAAAGCATCTGTATCTGAACAATCATTTAGAGAAGGATTAGGCGACCAAACAAAAGACCAATCTCAAGGTATAAATGCAGTTAGTACATATTTACCAAACGGATTACCGACAAACGGAACAGATTCTAGTCAAAATAGAAACTACTCTCGTCAGGCAACTGAAACTCAATATGGAGTGACAAAAACTCAAACAAATGAATATATTAAACCAGGTGTTGTGGAAGATATTTCTATCGCTGTTACCATCGACAGAAACAATTGGCCTGCAGATACAACACAAGAAGAAATGAAAGAACTTATTGCACGTTCAGCAAGTCCAAAAGTTACGGCAGCTAATGTTTCTATTGCATTTTCAAATTCTAATGACCCATATTTAACACCTGAACGTCAAGAAAACTTGCCAAAGGTCGACGAATCAGGAAACCCTTGGTGGTTGGCGTTGCTATTATGTGGTCTAGGCTTAATTATCGTATTTAAGGTAATTTCTTCTAAAGTTAAACGTATCAGAGAAGAAAACGAAATGGAAGTTGAAAATCTGCGCCAAAAAGCAATAGAACAAGAAAGACAACTTAACGATATCAATTCTCGTGCAAGCCAATTAACTCAAAGACAATCAGAGTTGGCTCAAGATTTAATAAATCAACAGCAAAAAGTTGCAATACCTCAATTTGATGAAAGTTTGCTGGTTGATTCACTGGATAGCATTTCAAATGAAATAACAGAAGATTCAGCAGACAAAATTAAGAGTTGGATTGAAGAAAGTTCAAACAAGGAAGGTTAATAAATAATGGCGACAAAAGATTTTGACTATGAAAATTTTGCCCAAAATTTAGCAGCACAAGCTCAAGAAATTGTACCGCAAGATTTTACGGATGTTCAAAAACAGTACGTAATCAATACTTTGGGTAATTTTGCACTTTTGTCAGGTAAAGCATTAGCAGAAGACCCTAACCTTAATTTTAATGCAGACCAAGCTGTCACTATCACTCAAATTATTGCAGAATGGTCCTTCCACAAATCAGTCGATATTATACGTTCTGGTATTCCACAACAATACTGGGATAGTGTTATGCAAAAAATTGCATATACCATTTTTGAAATTGCTAAACAAACATTTTCTCAAGGGTTACCTCATGAAAAAATCCTTGAATTGATTGAACATCACGTAAAAAAGACCTATGTTGATGCAATTGCCGAATTAAAAAACAAAGGTGTTATTGATGAAGAGTTGATGGAATTTGCAGCTTCTCAATCTAACATGGATAGAATGGCTCAAGAAATGCAACAGCAAAATATCCAAGACCCACAAGCTGCTCAAGTTCAAATGAACAACGAAGGAGTGCCTGCAGTTCAAAGCGGAAGCGGTGCAGAACCTTATGAATTTCCAAAAGTAGATTCTAAAGTTCTTAAACTCGCAACAGTTGCAATGTTATTCAAAAAAATGAATCAAGATAGAGTTCAAACTATCCTGAATAAATTTGACCCTGAAGATGCACAAGCAGTTATCAAGTACATGAGAGTACCGGATTTGGCACAAAGGATAGGTACAGCAAATGCTTTGCGCTGTCTTCAAGAAATAAAAACAAACTTACCAAAAGCTACAGATATTGCTCCAAACAGAGTTGTCATGAAACTTCGTCATTTTGCCTCTAAATATTCAAGTAAAGATTTAGATACAATCCTTATCAGAGAGCGTATGGGGGTTAAACGCCTTGTGTTTAACGCAATTGAGGGCAAATATTATGACAAAATGCCACCTAAAGTTGCAAGCATTGTTGCCTCACATCTTGCTAATGGTGTATAATGATATCAAATCATGATTATCAAAAGGAAAAAAACAAAACAGGCTGAGGGAGTAGAGGAACAGCAAACAGTTCCGGTACAACAGGAAGACAAGGTAGTCGAATCTTTGGATACAGAGGAAGAAAAAGATATCGACCTTTTTAACTTGGACAATATCGACTTCAAACAACGCCAAGAACGCAGAAGAGGAGACCGTCGCAGAGGCTTTAGGCGAATTGATGACCGTAATTTGATTTCTCGTGCAAAAGAAGAGGCAAAAGCGATTAAGGAAGCTGCCGCAAAAGAAGGTTATCAAGAAGGTTTGCAAGCGGCAAAAGATGATCTTGATTCTGTAAAAACTGCTATTCAAGAATTTTTCAATGCAAAGCAAGAAGTTTATGACAACATCGCTCCTGACATTTTGGAAATCAGTTTTGATATTGCAAAAAAAATCATTAAAAAAGAAACCATAGAACACCCTGAAATTATTTTAGATAACATCAAAGATATTATGAAAGGGCTTTCTAAAGAAGAAACAAAAATTACAGTAAAGGTAAATCCTGCTCAAGCTCCTATGCTAAAACAAGATTTGCCTGAAGTTTCAAGTTCTTTAGGCTTGGAAGCTAAAATATATATTATTCCAGACGAAAGTATCATGGAAGGCGGATGTATATTAACAACAACAAATGGGGTTATTGATGCAACAATAGAATCCCAATTGGCAGTAATAAGTGAGGTATTAAAAGAAATTTAATGGCAGCACCGGAAGGAAACAGTAGTAATCCTATAAGTGAATTTTTAATGGCAGTCTTTGTACTGTTTCTTTTGATTATCTTGTTAGTAGAATTACCAAACTGGATTATCAATATTTGTATTTGCCTAAATATAACACTTGGGATTGTTCTTTTGATGTTCGCCTTATATGTACAAAAGACTTTGGAATTGTCATCATTCCCATCAATCATCTTGGTTGGTACAATGTTTCGACTGGTTTTGTCAATTGCATCTACTCGTTTGATTCTTGCGAAAGGAGAAGCCGGAGAAGTTATTCACGCATTTGGAACTTTCGTAACTGGTGGTAATATGATTGTTGGTGGTGTAATATTCCTCATTATCACAGTTGTACAGTTCATGGTAATCACCAAAGGTGCTGAACGTATTGCAGAAGTATCCGCTCGTTTCGCCTTAGATGCCATGCCAGGTAAGCAGATGACAATCGACGCGGACTTTAACGCCGGTTTGATATCTCCTGAAGAAGCAACGAAAAAACGTGAAGATTTATCTCGAGAATCAAGCTTGATGGGTTCTATGGATGGTGCAATGAAGTTCGTAAAAGGGGATACTATTGCAGGTATTATCATTGTACTTATTAACATCATCGGCGGTTTGTGCGTAGGTTGCATTATGAACCAGATGGCAATTGGGGATGCGGTTTCTAAATACACAGTATTAACAATTGGTGATGGCTTGGCATCTCAGGTTCCATCACTTTTGATGTCAATTGCAGCAGGTATATTTATGACTCGTGCATCTGCTGCCAGCCCTTCTTTAGGTACAGATGTAACCGCCCAAATTACAAGTAAACCTTATGCTTTGTTTTTCGCTGCGGCATTCCTTGTTTTGCTCGGTATAACAGGTCATACTCCGTTTTGGCAAGGTACAGGCTTACCACCGTTGCCGTTTTTTATATTTGCAGTAGCATTATTTGTTGCAGGTTTCCAAGTATTAATCAATGCTGATGTTCAATCACAATTGGGACAACTTGAAAACGTTAGACAAAACATGCAAGACTTGGTAAACCCTAACAGAATGTATGAACGTTTAGGAGTTGATATTTTAAGTTTGCAAGTTGGTTCTAACTTGTTGGTAATTGCTGACCCAGACCAAGAAGGTCAATTACTTGCAAAAATTGCAGCCTTACGTCAAAGGGTTACAGATGAACTTGGATATATTTTACCAAACATAAGAATTATGGACTCATCTGCGCTAGATGCAAATGAATATATGATATTAATTCGTGGAAACACTGTTGCCACCGGTTATGTTTATCCGGGGAAATTTATGGTAATTGCTGACCAATGGGATTCTATGAAAAAAGATGTACCGGAAGATGCAATTATTGGTATAGACCCAACATACCAAACTCAGGCATATTGGATTTCGCAAGAAGATGCAAAATCTGCCAGACTTGTTACTGCGGTTGATGCAACAGATGTTATTGTTACTCACCTTCAAGAATGTGTAAGAAAGCATGTTGATGAGGTTATGACAAAAACTGACGTACTCAAACTTATGGAACTTGTACGTTCTCAAGACCCTACACTTGTCAATGACCTTGTTCCAACAATTCTTTCAACAAGTGATTTACGTAAAATTTTTGTCAACTTAATCCGCGAAAAAGTTTCTATCAAAGATATTATCTTTGTATTTGAAAGACTTTGCGACTACGCAAGATTTTCAAAAGAACCTGATATATTGTCTGAAAGACTAAGAGCAGCACTCGGTCGTCAAATATGCCTAGCTAATGTTCAGGATGACAAAGTATTGTATGCACTGACATTGTCTCCAGAATGGGAAAAAACACTTGATGACAGTTGC
>QHME01000027.1 GCA_003258735.1 Candidatus Melainabacteria bacterium | reverse complement strand
GAGTTTTCGTTGCAAATCCGAGCGGTGCCGTTTAATGCCGAGGCGTCAAAAGAGCCGCCAATAATCCAAGACAGCCAAGGCAAAGGATGATTCAGAAGTTCAGATGGCTAGATGGCAAGCTAAATAAAACAACTACAACAAAATTAAAATAACAATTAAGTATAAAAATTTTTCCTTTCCCTTTTTCCTATTGATTTTCCAACGACTTCCAAAAAAGTCGTTTTTCTTTTTATTTGGGGAAAATAGCAAGGATTAAGATATGTAAATATAAATTAAAAAAGTTGTAAACTATTGATATAATTCATTAATAGATAGATAGATAGATAGATAGATAGATAGATAGATAAACTGCGCAATTATTTTATTTTTCGATTTTTTATATAGAAGTAAGGGAAATAAAACGAAAGGAATTTGTTATGGGGTTATTTAAGTCTATTTTGAAGTCTAAAGCTGTTGAAGATGGGATTGAAAAAGTTATCCAATATGGAAAGAAAACTTTGACTGTCATGAAACCGGAAGTTTCTGAATGGGCAGTTTTAAATGGTGGCACTACCGTTCCAAAAAGTATGATTGAATATTATGAAAAAGGTGGTATGAAACCTATTTCTACATTTGCAAAATCTGTAAAAGAAGTTTTAATAAAAAATGGAAATCAAACCGAAAAATTGATTATTAGCCAAAACCAACCATTAACAGGTGTAAGATTTCCTGATGCCAGAGGCAAAAGAGTTGTACACCAAATTTACAAAGGCAATGAAGTCTCACGTGTTTCCGAACTCAGCGCGGATGGTTATGGCAGAAGTTTTAGAACTCAAATTTTTAATTAAAGGAATAAGGTCTGCATTGCAAGCAATGCAGACCTACTTTATTACCAAACATAAAAAACATTGTCATCCTGAAAGGATTAAAAATAATAGAGCATAGTGACGTAGTTTTTCCTGTTCAGAATCTATCAATGTTGATTTTAACTCCAATTGTCACCCTGAATTTATTTCAGGGTCTCTAATATTGCACATTTTGCATAAGACTAATATGTTAAATTAGAGATGCAAAAACACCAAGTAGGAACAGAATATTACGTTTCGCTTTAGCTCAACTCATATTCTAGTCAGTTCGGAATGACATAAATAATCTAATCTAATCTAATCAAAAAACACTTTTGGAGAAACATTAAAAACTTCTGAAAAGAACATTTTCTATTTAGATTTAGTACAAAATGAACGCCGACTCATTTGAGTCGGCGTTCACTCTTATTTTTTATAAAATTTACATATCTTTTAAGAAAGATTCATAATTTCTTGCAAGCAAGTGTGTTTTGACTTGATTTATCAAATCCAAAGCAACACCAACCATAATGATTAGTGATGTAGCACCAATACCTTGCAATGTTTCAATGTGCGTAAAATAACTTGCAAATGATGGAACTAATGCAATAATACCTAAGCCGATAGCTCCGATAAATGTTGTTTTAGATAAAATTTTATCCAAAGCTTCTGCTGTTGGTCTACCTGGTTTGATACCAGGAATTGATGAACCATATTTTTTCAAGTTATCAGCAATATCCTTCGGTTGCATATTTGGCATAATGGATGCATAGAAAAATGTCAACGCAACGATTAAACCTACATATAGTATATAATATACAATACCGTCAGGACTCAACCAATGATTTAAAGACAAAACAAAGTTTTTAACAGCTAAAGATTTGAAGTTTGCTTGTCCTACCAAAGCCAAAACTGTTGATGGGAACAACAAAATAGCAATAGCAAAGATGATAGGCATTACACCACCAGGATTCAATTTGAAAGGGATGAATGAATTCATACCACCATAAACTTTGTTACCAATTTGTCTTTTCGGATTAACAATGACAACTTTTCTTGTAGCTTCTTGCATGATTACAATCAAAATCATAGCAAGGAAAAAGATTATTAATAACATCATCAATCCCAATTGCATTTGTGAGCTTGCTTTAACTAACTGCGCTGTTCTTGTTGCATAAATTGGGATACCTGATAAGATACCACAGAAGATTACCAAAGAACCACCGTTACCGATACCGTTTTCAGTGATAAGTTCAGAAATCCACATTACAAGAACTGCACCTGCAGTCAATACACATATTGAACTTGCATAGAAAGCAATCGGATTCACTGATGGAATAATTGCCCCCGGCAAATGATGCAAGTACAACATAAAAATAAATGATTGGAAGATAGCTAAAACTACAGTAAAGATTCTTGTATACTGCGAAAGCTTTCTCCTACCTGCCTCGCCCTCTTCTTTTTGCAGTTTTTCCAAAGATGGAATAACTACAGAAACAAGTTGAACGATAATTGAAGATGTGATAAACGGTCCGATACCCAAAGCAAGGATTGAAACCTTACCTAACGCACCACCTGAAAACAAGTCCAAGAAACCGATGATATTATTACCTTGTGCAATATTTGAAAACACTTGGTTATTAATACCAAACAAAGGCATCTGAACTCCGAATCTCCATACGGCAATCATCAAGAAAGTGAAAAGGATTTTCTTCTTCAATCCTGATGCGTTCCACATAGACATCAAATCTTCAGTTGTAGGCATTTTTACACCTTGTTGTGCCATTATACTAACTCAACCTTTCCTCCGGCAGCTTCAATTTTTTCTTTAGCAGAAGGAGTTACGTATGCTGCCTTAACTGTAACTGCTGATTTAATTTCACCATTACCCAAAACTCTCAATCCAACGCAAGATGGGTGAATAGTTAAAACTTCTCTCAATGATTCTAGTGAAATTTCTTTCAAACCTAAATCATCAAGTCTGCCAACATTAATTTGAGCATAATTAACTTTAGAGTATACTTGGAAACCTTTCAATTTAGGTAATCTTCTGTAAGCTGGCATTTGACCACCTTCAAAACCTCTTTTAGCAGAGTTTCCAGATCTTTGACCTTCACCATTGTGACCACGGCAAGAAGTTTTACCACGACCAGATGAACGACCACGTCCAACTCTTTTGATTTTAGATGTAGAACCTTCAGCAGGTTTTAAATCTTCTAATGTTATATTTGACATATTATTTTCCTCTTTCTTTGTAATTTATAATAATAAACTAAGTGTAATTATTTAACAATCTCCAACAAGTGAGATACTTTGTTTACCATACCCATGATTGTAGCAGATGCTGCGTGTTCTACAACTTGGTCTTTTTTAGTCAAACCTAAACCTCTTACAACTCTGCATTGTTTTTCTGATGAACCGATTAAACTTTTAACAAGTTTAATTTTAATCATTTCTGCTTTTTTATCTGTCATTGTTTTATTTCCTTATAATTAAATGTTCTCGTACTAGTTTAAAAGTTCAGCCATTGTCAAGCCACGTTTTTTAGCAACATCACTAAACGGAGTTAATGATTTCAAAGCTTCGATTGTAGCACTAGCTGCGTTTAGAGGTGATTTTGAACCTAAAGATTTTGAAAGAATGTTTTCAATACCTGCAAGTTCCAATACTGAACGAACAGCACCACCTGCGATAATACCTGTACCTTCTGAAGCAGGTCTTAACATTACAGCACCAGCGCCAGATTTTCCAGTGATAGGGTGAGGAATAGTTGTTTTGAAAATAGGAACTGTAACAACATTTTTTCTACCATCAGCGATAGCTTTTTGGATAGCGATGATAACTTCTGAAGCTTTAGCACAACCGATACCAACTTGACCTTTTTGGTTACCAACGATAACGATAGCTCTGAAACTTAATTTTTTACCACCTTTAACAACTTTTGTTACACGGCTGATTTGAACAACTCTTTCAGTCCATTCTGATTGAGGTTTTTCTTCAGTAGTTTCAATTTTTTGTTTTCTTCCACGACCTCTTCTGCCTCTTGAAGGTTTTTCTTCAGCAGCTTCAACTGCAGGAGCTTCAGCTTTAACTTCTGATGCAGTTTCAGTTACATTTAATTCTTCATTGTTTTCCATTGATTTTACCTTTCTTCTAATTGTCTTTTCTAATTAGTAATAATTATCTCAGGTATTGGGTTTCCTGATATTTTGCAAATACGCCAAAATAAAGCTAATTAAAGCCTATGGAAATCGTATTTGAACTTTTAACTTCTGACAAGGAAGAATATATTATAAAAACTCCCATACGTCAAGGCTTTTGTAACGATGTGTGAATTAAGGAAGTCCGGAAGGCAAGAGGACAGGATGGCAGGCGAAATAATAGATGTGAATATTTACACTACAATAGATAAATTACACGTCATTACAAGGAATGTTTACTTGTAAATAAGTCATTGGTCACAACGAAGTAATGTGATTATCCACAACAAGACTTGCAGGGGATTACTACGTCGCGCTGTGAAGATAATTATTTTAGTCATGCTGGACTTGTTTCAGCATCTCAAATTGGACACATTTGGCTTATACTCAATACGTTTTATTAGAAACCATGAAATAAATTCAGGGTGACAGAGACCTATATAAAAGCCTGCCCTCTAGCCTTCCTGACCTCTCTCCTATGTCTTTTCGGTCAATAAGTAATCAAGAGATTTTTTATAAAAAGACGCAAATTTATATGCATTTACCAAAGAGATTTTATGCTTACCCCCCTCGACATTTGAAACATAAACAGAGCTGAAATCAAGGTTTTCTGCAACTTGTTCTTGTGTCAAACCTAATTTTATACGTTCAAGTTTTAGATTTAAACCAAAAATTTTTAAAAGAATTTTATTATCCATAGTTTAAATTTATAATCTTGACTTTAAATACTCCATCATCTACAATTTATTTTATATAAACTACAGTTTAAATTTAGGAGAGAAAGATGAACAAAATAAAAAGGAAATCAGGTTTCACTTTGGCAGAAGTATTAATCACACTTGGAATAATTGGAGTTGTTGCAGCAATAACAATACCAATACTTATGACAAATTACAAAAAACATGTCATCGAAACTGAATTAAAGGAATTTTACTCAATCATGAACCAAGCTTTGAAGCTTTCAGAATATGACAACGAAGATATGGACGGATGGGAATGGTCTCATAGTACAAAACGTGATGATAATGGAAATGTTCAATGGAACAAATCCGATTACGAATGGTTTCAAAAATACCTGCAACCATACCTAAAATCAAGCACATTAAAAGATTCATATCACCTATATTGTGTTTGGTATGACGGATTTGCCGTTGAGTTTATCAACGGTACAGGCATGTCATGTGGAATAAACGAAGGGGGCGGAGACTCTTTTCTACGATTTGTCTGCATGTTCTACCCTAAAGCCGGAACAATAAAAGACATCCAAGATTACAATGAAAAATCCCAAAAATTGGTTTCAGGCAAGGATTATTTTGTCTTTCAAATCAACAAAGAAGGTACAGATAAAGGTTTTCGTCCATTCGATAGTAATGATTGCAGACCAACTACCGGCATGAGATATCTGCCATCTGCAGGATGTGCAAAGCTAATAAAAGACAATAACTGGAAATTTCCTCATAATTATCCGATAAAATTGTAATCTCAAACACATTAATTAAACATAAAGACTCCAGACTTTGTGATATTATTAATAATGAACATGGGGGAATTAATATGGGACAAACTTTAGTTGAAAAAATAATATCAAATCATTCAGGACGTGATGTAAAAGCTGGAGAACTTGTAATCGCAAATGTTGATGTTTGTGCGGTTCAAGATGGTACTGGACCATTAACAGTTCAAGAATTCAAAAAACTTGGTAAAACAAAACTCAACAATCCGGAAAGAACGATATTATTTATTGACCACGCGTCTCCTAGCCCCAAAAAAGAATTATCAAACATGCACACTACACTGAGAGAATTTGCAAAAGAGTACGGAGCGGTTCTATCAGAGGTCGGTTCTGGAGTTTGTCACCAAAGACTTGTTGAGACTTTTGTAAACCCTACAGAGATATTAGTTGGAGCAGATTCTCACACTTGTACATCTGGCGCACTTGGCGCCTTCGCAACAGGCATGGGGTCAACCGATGTAGCTGTAGCGATGGCATTAGGCAAGACTTGGTTAAAAGTTCCCCAAACTTTTAAAATCGTTGTAAATGGGAAATTTCAAGAAGGAATCTGTTCAAAAGATTTGATGTTACACCTTATCGGAATGATTGGCGCTGATGGTGCAACCTACAAGGCGTTAGAATTTTGCGGAGACACTATAGATAACATGTGTATGGCTGAACGCTTTACACTAGCTAATATGGCTGTTGAAGCTGGCGCGAAATGCGGATTATTTGTCCCTGACGCTAAAACAAAAGAATATTTGGTTTCTCGTGGTAGAGGAGAAATGTACAAAGAAATTAGACCTGATAAAGATGCAATATATGAAAGAATTATTGAAATTGATGCATCAAAAATCGAGCACACCGTATCATGCCCACACACTGTTGATAACACTAAATTAGCAAAAGACTTAAACAATGTAAAAGTCAATCAAGTATATGTCGGCACATGTACAAATGGCAGAATTGAAGATATGCGAACTGTTGCTAAAATTCTAAAAGGGAAAAAGGTTCACGAGGGTGTAAGAATGCTAATTTGCCCTGCATCAAGAGATATTTATAAACAAGCATTACAAGAAGGCTTACTTGAAACATTTATTGATGCAAATGCGACAATCCTACCTCCTGGATGTGGACCATGTGTTGGCATCCATGCAGGTATTTTGGCAGATGATGAGGTTTGTTTAACTACTCAAAACAGAAATTTTCAAGGCAGACTCGGTAACACGAAAGGGTATATTTATTTAGCATCTCCTTACGTCGCTGCATACACTGCTTTGAATGGGTATATTAGCAATAAGTAGGGTTATGACAATTAATCGCAACGAACTAGAGCAATCTTGAAAAAAGCTTGTTCTCCGAATTTCTAGCCACCAGCTTTATTAACATTTGTAACAAATAAACCCTTGTTTGAAATAATGACTTTTGAAAATACTTTATTAAAGTATAGAGAAAGCAAAGATGGAGATAGAGCAATGGTTGATGGTATTAATTTTAACAAAATCGGTCATATTGAAACTACAAAAGCTAACAGCATAAATAATATTAAAGCAAATGATACTAAAATCGGCAGCAGCTTTGGTTTTGGATTTGCAAATTCTCCTACAGGTGTTGGCGTTGAAAGTGCAAGATTTGAAGGTTTAAATTCAAAATTCAACTTCGACTTACCTGCTTATGATAAAAATATCGCACAGTTTAGTCCAACAGATGAGGCGTTTAATAATATGAAACATCTAGATGCAATTATGGATAAACCTGAAAACGCGTATTGTGAAGTTTAAAAAGGATGGAATTTAGTAAATAAAAAGAGCCTGACAAATATTGTCAGACTCTTTTTTAATTGTTTAGAACCAATAGAAAACTACTGAGCAGCGTATACGCTAACTTGTTTTCTATCACGTCTGTGTGGTTCAAATTTAACTGTACCATCAATTAAGGCAAATAATGTATCATCTGAACCGATACCTACATTATTTCCTGGGTGAATTTTTGTTCCTCTTTGACGAACAAGGATGTTACCAGCTTTAACAGCTTCACCGCCGAATTTCTTAACGCCTAAGCGCTTAGCTTCGGAGTCACGGCCGTTACG